>NZ_JBVJBI010000050.1:0-55373 GCF_055589745.1 Kitasatospora sp. NPDC041917
TGTCGGGGGCGCCGGTGGGGTGGAGGACGGCGTAGGGGGTGTTGGTGGTGAGGCGGCCGAAGTCGTGGGCGTGGGCGTTGCGGGTGGTGGGGCTGGTGGTGAGGGTGCCCTGGATGGGGGGTAGGGGGGTGATGCGGCCGCGGGTGGGGGTGTCGGTGGTGGCCCAGGTGCGGGTGGTGGTGTTGTAGCCGATGACGGTGGCGGCGGCGCCGGTGAGCAGGGTGCGCCTGGAGAGGGCGGGTCGGTTCATGCGCGGTGGTCTCCTCGGGGTGGTGGGCGGCCCCGGCGGGTGCCGGTGCCGGTGGTGTGCGGGGGGTGCCGGCTTTGCGGGTGCTGTCGGCGGTGGCTCGACCGGTGGGTGGTTTCGGTCCTGCTGGTCCTGCTGGTCGTTGCGGTCGTGCGTGCAGGGGTGCTGCCGCCTTGTGCAACCGTGGTGCTGGTCGTGCTTGTTGTGCTGGTGCCGGGGGCCGGTTCCTCTGCCTGCCGTTCCCGGTGGCTCTTCCGGCTGTGTCGGCTGTGCCTGCGTTGCCGGCTGCGGTGTCCTTGCGGGTGGTGCCGGTCCTGTGCCGGGCGGTTCGATCGGCCTGCCCTGCCGGTGGTGCCGCGCGTGCCGGTCCTGCTGGTCGGGCCGTGGCCGAGTGGGTCCCGTCGGCCGTACTGGTTCTGTTGGCCGTACCGGCGGTGCGGGTGGTGCCGGTGGTTTCGGTCCTGCTGGTCCTGTCGGTCGTTGCGGTCGTGCGTGCAGGGGTGCTGCTGCCTTGTGTGACCGTGGTGCTGGTCGTGCTTGTTGTGCTGGTGCCGGGGGCCGGTTCCTCTGCCTGCCGTTCCCGGCGGCTGTGCCGGTCCCAGCTGGTTGGGTGGCGTGGGGGGTTGGCGTTCTCGCCGTACCGTTCCTCCTGGCCGTACCGGCGGTGCGGGTTGTGCCGGTGGTGCCGGTCCTGCCCCGGCCCGTCGGTCCTGCCCCGGCCCGTCGGTCCTGCCCCGGCCCGTCGGTCCTGCCCCGGCCCGTCGGTTCTGCGGGTTCTGCGGGTGGTGGCCGTCGTGGGGGTTGTGTGGGTGCGGGGGCCGGTTCTTTTGCCTGCCGGCTCCGTCTGCCGGTCCTGTGTGTTGCGCGGGGTGTTCGGGTCGTGTGTGCCGAAGCGGTTCCTGTCGCCTGTAACTGACCTGCTGGCCCTGATGGTGCTGGTGCGGGTCGGGTCGGTCGGGCCGGTCCCGCCGGCCTGCATTGCTGGTGGTGCCGTGTGTGTCGTGTGTGCCGGTTCTGCGGGTCGTGGTGTGGCCGGTCCTGCGTGGGGCGGTGCCTTTGTCGTTGGTGACTGCCGTGCTGGTTCTGTGTGTTGTGCGGGTCCCTCGGGTCGTTCGGGTCTTGCTCGTCGTGCTGGTGCTGCGTCCGGTGTGTTGTGTTCTGGGTGTTGTTCGGGTGGGCCGGTCTGTGGTGTGGGCCGGTCTGTCCCGGTGGTGCGGGGTGGCGGGTGCTGGTGGGGGTGCCGCTGGTGGTCGGGGGTGCGGTAGCCGGGTGCCGGGTGGTGCCGGTGCGGCTGGTGGCTGGGTGTGGTGCCGGGTGCCGGGTGGTGCGGGGTGGCGGGTGGTGTCAGGGGGTGGTGTGGGTGGTGGTTTGGTAGTTGGTGAGGTCGAAGGTGCGGGTTTGTTGGCGGAAGCGCCAGGTGTAGGTGGGCCAGATGTTGGGGTTGTTGCCGTGGGTGTCGGTGTACCAGCTGGTGCAGCCGCCGGTGTTCCAGACGGTGTTCTTGAGGCGGTTCTGGAGGGTGGTGTTGTAGGTGGTCTGGGCGTGGGGGTGGACGTCGAGGGTGGTGAGGTGGTGGGTGCGGAGGGTTTTGAGGGCGGCGAGGATGTAGGTGATCTGGGCTTCGATCATGACGGTTTGCGAGGAGTGGCCGAGGGTGGTGTTGGGGCCCAGGAGCATGAAGAGGTTGGGGAAGCCGTGGATGGTGGTGCCGCGGTGGGCGGTCATGCCGTGGGTGTTCCAGGTGTCGGCGAGGGTGTGTCCGTGGCGGCCGTGGATGAGGTGGGCGACGGGGCGGTCGGTGGCGGTGAAGCCGGTGGCGAGGATGATGGTGTCGATGTGGCGTCGGGTGCCGTCGGTGGTGGTGATGTGGGTGGGGCCGATGTGGGTGATGGTGTCGGAGACGATGTCGACGTTGGGTTGTTGGATGGCGGGGTACCAGGTGTTGGAGAAGAGGAGGCGTTTGCAGCCGACGGTGTAGTCGGGGGTGAGGCGGGCGCGCAGGGCGGGGTCGGGGACGGATTTTTTGAGGTGGCCGGCGGCCATGTTCTTCATGCCGGTGGTGCGGGAGGGGCGGGACATGAAGAACGCGACGATTTCGCGGCCGTGTTTGTTGAAGGCGCGGCGGAAGCGTTGGTAGCCGGGGAGGTGGCGGAGCATCCAGGTGTGGCGGGGGGTGTTGGGTTTGTCGGGTTTGGCGGCGACCCAGGGGGGTGTGCGCTGGTAGAGGTCGATGCGTGCGGCGTGGGGCTGGATGGCGGGGACGAACTGGATGGCGGAGGCGCCGGTGCCGATGACGGCGATGTTGCGGCCGGTGAGGTCGTGGTCGTGGCGCCAGCGGGAGGAGTGGAAGACGGTGCCGGTGAAGGTGTCGAGGCCGGGCAGGTCGGGGACGGCGGGGTCGGAGAGGTAGCCGGTGCCGGTGACGAGGACCTGGGCGGTGTAGCGGCCGTGCTGTGTGCGGATGTCCCAGTGGTGGTGGGTGTCGTTCCAGGTGGCGTCCAGGAGTTCGTGGTCGTAGCGCAGGTGGGGGTCGACGCCGTGGCGGGTGGCGCAGTTCTTGAGGTAGGCGTGGACCTCGGCCCGGGTGGCGAAGGTGGATTTCCATTCGGGGTTGCGGGCGAAGGAGAAGGAGTAGAGGTGGGCCTGGACGTCGCAGGCGCAGCCGGGGTAGGTGTTGTCGCGCCAGGTGCCGCCGAGGTCGTGGGCGCGTTCGAAGACGAGGAAGTCGTCGATGCCGGCTTTGAGGAGGCCGATGGCGGTGCCGAGGCCGGAGATGCCGGCGCCGATGATCGCGACTTCGAGGTGGCGGACGGCGAGGTCACCGGCGCCGGCGCCGGCGGTGCCGGCGGCGGTGGCGGTGGCGGGGGATGTGTCCGGGCCGGTTCCCGCGGTGGTGGTGCCCGAGCGGGTGTCCGTGCCCGTGGTGGCCGGGCCGGCGCCGACGGCCGTGGCACCGAGGGTGATGGTGCCCGTGGTGGTGCCCGCGGTGGTGTCCGTGGTGGTGGTGCCGGCGATGGTGGTGGTGTCGGTGTCCGCGGTGGTGGCCGTGGTGCTGCCGGTGCCGGTGCCGGTGGTGCCGGTGGTGTCGGTGGTGGTGGTGGTCGTGCCGGTGTCGTGGGTCGTGCCGCCGGTGGTGGTGTCGGGGGTGGGGGTCACCCCCGCCGCCGGGGTTGTGGGGGGTGCCGCCGGGGTGGCGGTGGGGGTGTTGGTGGTGGTGCGGTCGGGGGCGGGGGTGGTGGTCATGGCGTCGGTGTCCTCTTCTCGGGTGTCCTCGGTGGGCCCGGGGGTCAGGCGCGGCGGGTGAGGGTGACGCGGAAGTTGTTGAAGATGTGGTCTTCGAGGGTGTAGGCGAAGATGTCGAGGTAGCGCTCGAAGCGGGCGACGGTGGTCTCGTCGGTCATGGTGACGGCTTCGTCGCGGCGGGCGGCGAGGAGTTGGAGCCAGGCGCGGCAGGCGCGGGCGAAGGACTCGGGTTCGTTGCGGATCTCGGTGACCTCGAAGAGGCCGTCGAGGCCGGCGGCGAGTTCGGGCAGGCGCGGGATGTGGCAGCCCTCGAACTCCTCGCGCTGGAGGAACTTCAGGTCGTCCAGGAGCTGGCGGCGCAGCGGGGGGTTCTCGACGGTCATGGTGTGCAGGACGAAGCGGGCGCCGGGCTTGAGGAGGGAGTGGACCTGCTTGAAGAAGACGCGGTAGCGCTGGGTGCGCTCCTTGGGGGTGAGGGAGGAGAGTACGAAGTGTTCGAGTGCGTTGATGCAGAACGCGGCGTCGTAGGGGGCCTGGCCGTCGGCGAGGCGGTGGTCCTCCCAGCTTTCGACGCGGGCTTCGATGGCGGGGTTGGCGAGGGCGTCGACGAAGTCGGCCTGGGTGCGGGAGAGGGTGACGCCGACGGCCTTCTTGACGCCGTGGACGGTGGTGAGGCGGTTGAGCATGGTGCCCCAGCCGCAGCCGATGTCCAGGACGGTGTCGGTGTGGGCGGCGCGGGCGAGGTCGGTGAAGGCGTCGAGCTTGCGTTCCTGGGCCTCGTCGAGGACGGCGACGAGGTCCTCGCCGTCCTCCCAGTAGCCGCCGGAGTACATCATGGTGGGGCCCAGGATGAGCCGGTAGAGCTCGTTGGGGACCTCGTAGTGGTGGCGGATGGCCTCGACGTCGGGGTTGATGGAGCGGGCTTCGACGGTGGTCATGGGATGGGGCCCCTCGGTTGACGGTGGTGGTGGGTATCGGACGGGTGGGCGGCGGCGGGGCCGGCGCCCGGCGCGCGGTGGCGGGTGGCCCGGCCTGCGGTGCCCGATGGCCGGTGCGTGGTGCGTGGTGCGTGGTCCTCGGTGCCGCGCGTGGTGCGTGGTGCGTGGTGCCGGGTCTTCGGTGCCGCTCGGGCCGCCGTGGCGGCCGTGGCGGCGGTGGGGCCGGTTGTTGCGGTCGTGGTGCGGCCGGTCGGGCGGTCTCGGGCGGTGTTCTGTGCCGGGACCGGGCCGCGGGTGGCCCGGCGTGCGGTGCCTGGTGCGTGGTGCCTGGTGCGTGGTCCTCGGTGCCGCGCGTGGAGCGCGGTGCGGCCGTGATCGGGCCGGGCCGGGTCGGCCGGGCGGCTGCTCTCGGCGCCTGTCGTTTCGGGTGGCCGGGTGCCGTCCGTGGTGCGGTGTGCCGGTCGGACCCGGCTTCTGGCGCGGGCGGGTGGTTGGGTGCTGACCGGTGGGCGGTGTGCCGGCGGAGCCGGGCCGAGGTGCCCGGGGTTTGACGCTGTCCCGGGGTGGACGGCCGTGCCGGGCAGCCGCCCCGGTGCCGTGCCGTGCCGTGCCGTGCCGTGCTGTGCTGTGCCGTTTCGGGCGGCCGGGTGCCGCCCGTCGTGGGGTGTTTCCGGTCGAACTGGGCTGCTGTCCTGGGTGGTTGGTTCCCGGGGTAGGCGGCTCTGTTGTGTTCGGTGTGTTCGGCGCCCGTCGTGCCGGGTGGCTGGGTGCTGCCCGGTGCGGTGGGTGCGGTGGGTCGGTTGTCCGGACCGGGTGCGGTGTTTGGTCGGCCGTTGGTGTGGGTGGCGCGGTGGCGTCCGTGGTGGGGTGTGCCGGGCCGGGCCGGGTGGTGGTGGCGGGTGGTTGGTGCCGTTCGGGCGGTGGCCCGGGTCTGGCTGCCGTCCCTGGTGTTTGTGGTTCCGGGTGGCCGGGTGGCCGGGTGGCCGGGTGCTGCCCGGGGGCGGGTGGTTGCGTGCGGGTGCGGTGTGTTGTGGGTCAGGTAAGCGCGTGTCTCGCAAGCGGTGCGCAAGGCAGTGGGGGCGGGGTGGGTTGCGGGCCGGTTGCGTGGGAGCGGGTTTCATGCGGTTTCGGCAAGACGCACGGCTTTCGGGGTCCGTCCCCGGGGGGTGCTTCGGTTCCCGGACGGCGTGTTGTGCGCCGGTGCGGGGGTTGTGGGCGCTGTCGCCGTTGTGTTCCGGGTGTTGTCGGTGCCGGCTGTTCCGCCTGCCCGTCCGCCTGTCCGTCCTGCCTGTCCGTCCTGCCTGTCCGTCCGTCCCGCCTGTTCGTCCGCTCGCCTGTTCGTCCGCTCGTCCGTCCCGCCTGTTCGTCCGTTTGTCCGTGTGTTGTGTCCGTGTCTGTCGGCCGGCCTGTTGTCGGTGTTCCTGTTCGCCCTGCCCCCCGTTTTTGGTTGTCGGTTGTGTGTGGTGTGTTCCCGGGGGCCGGGGGTGCGAGGAGTGCCGGGGCCGGGCCGGGGCCGGGGGTGCGGGGCCCGTGGCGGGGTCCGTGGCGGGCGGCGGTGGCGGGTGGAGGTGCGGGCGGGTGCGGGGGCGGGGGTGGTGGTGTGTCGGTTGTGTTTTCTGTCCTGCTTCTTTCGATGCGTTGACGGCGTCCACCGTGTGGTGGGCGTGGAGAGGAACGATCACTGATGTCTCAGATCCCCACGATCGAGGACCTGGCCCAGCAGCTCCAGGCGGTCTCCGGTGCCCAGGAGATCGACGCGGACGCGGCGTTGCAGCACATCGCGGACGTCGATTCGCTGGACCTGATGGAGTGGCTGTACGGCTTCCAGAACCAGTACCCGCACATTCCGGCGGACGAGTCGCTGTTCGCGGACATCGACGACACCACGACGCTGCGTGTGGTCCACGAGCGGATCCTGGCGCTCGTGCCGGCCGCCGGTAACTGAGTCCGGGCGCGGCGGCGGAGCGGGAGAGGGAGAGGGGTCGCGTGGTGAGCGGTTTCGACGTCACCGGCTGGGGGATGTCGGTTCCCGAACGGGTGGTGACCAGTGCCGAACTCGCGCAGCGTTTCGGTGTGGACGAGCACTGGATCGTCTCGCGGTGCGGGATCCGTGAACGCAGGGCGGTGGGCGAGGGGCAGACCACGGCGTCGATGGCCGCGGAGGCCGGGCGCCGGGCGCTGGAGCGCGCGGGGCTGACGGGTGCGGACATCGCGCATCTGATCGTGGCGACGGCGACGCCGGAGCAGCCCTCGCCGGCGACGTCGGCGTTCGTCCACGACGAGCTCGCGATCGCGGGCAGCGCGCACGACGTGAACTCCGAGTGTGCCGGGTTCGTGTACGCGCTGGTGACGGCGGCGGGTCTGTTGCGGATGGATCCGCGTCCGATCCTGGTGATCGGCTCGGACACGCACACGCTGACCGCGAACCCCGCCGACCGGGACCTGTCGATCCTGGTGGGTGACGGTGCGGGGGCGGTGGTGCTGCGGCCGGGGGCGGTGGACCGGATCCGGGCGTGGAACCTGGGCGCGGACGGCTCGTGCAAGAACAGTCTGAAGGTCCTGGCGGGGGGTTCGCGGATGCCGACCACCGCGGACACCGTCGCCCGGGGTCTGCACTACGCGCAGATCAACGGCAACGAGATCTATCTGAACGCGGTGCGCTACACGGTGCGTACGATCCGCGAGACGCTGGAGCAGGCGAAGATCACGCCGGAGCAGGTCGACCACGTGGTGCCGCACCAGGCGAACATCCGGATCATCAACTCGGTGCTCTCCCATACCGGTATCCCGGCCGACCGGCTGGTGACGAACCTGGAGCGCTACGGCAACACCGCGTCGGGGTCGATCCCGATCGCGTTGGCGGAGGCGCTGGACGCGGGGCGGATCAAGGACGGTGACACGGTGCTGCTGGCCGGGTTCGGCGCGGGCATGACGTGGGGTTCGGTCCTGCTGACGTGGGGAGGGGTGGCGCGGTGAGCGGCCGGGACGCTTTCGGTGTGCGGCCGCCGTCGCCGGTGGCGCTGGTCACCGGTGCCTCCGGGGGGCTGGGCAGTGAGCTGGCGCTGGCCCTGGACGCGGCGGGCTGCCGGGTCGCGGTGCACTACAACAGCTCGCGCGAGGGCGCGGAGAAGGTCGCCGCGCAGCTCGTCAACGAGCACGTGCTGGTCACCGGCTCGGTCGCGGACTGGGACGCGGTCGGCGCGATGTACGAGCGGATCAAGGCGGCGCTCGGGCCGGTGGACGTGCTCGTCAACAACGGGGCGATCCGCAAGGACGCGCTGATGGCGATGCAGGACCCGGCGCAGTGGCGGCAGGTGATCGACACCAACCTCGTCGGCTCCTTCCACACCGCGCGTGCGTGCGTGCCGGCGATGCTGCGGGCGCGCTGGGGGCGGGTGGTCAACATCGTCTCCCCGTCGGCGCTGATCGCCACCGCCGGGCAGACCGCCTACTCGGCGTCCAAGGCCGGTCTGATCGGGCTGACCCGTACCCTCGCGGCGGAGTGCGGCCGCAGGGGGGTGACCGTCAACGCCCTGTCACCCGGCTTCATGATCACCGGCATGACGGACACCCTGCCCGAGCACGTCGTGGCGGGCATGCGCGAGAAGGTCCCGGTGCCGCGGTTCGTCACCCCGCGCGAGGTCGCCCGCTCGATCACCCTGTTCCTCGACCAGGACTGCATGACCGGCCAGGTCATCAGCATCGACTCCGGGGCCTCCATCACCTGAACGCCACCGGGGGCCCCGGACGGACCGTCCACCCGCCCGGGGCCCCGGGGGCCGGCCCGCCCCCGGGCGGTCGGCCTGTCGGCCGGCCGACCCGCCCCTCGGGGGGCCGGAAGTCGGCCGGCCCGCCCCCGGGCCCGGACACGGCAGTCGGCCACCCCGGAGCCGGGCCACCCCGGAGCCGGGGTGGCGCGCCCTTGTCCGGGCCCGTCTGCTCGTGTCGGGGCCGGGCCCGGTCCGTCCGCGGGGCCTGTCCACCGGTGTTCGGGGCGGCGGGTTCGGGCCCCGGTCCGTCCGCGGGGCCGCGTGTCAGGGTCCGGGCCCGTCCGCGCGCGGTGTGACGGGCCCGCTGTCCGCTGCGAAGCGGCGGTGCCGGTCGCCGTGATCGGCGAACGGCTCCGGCCGGTGCCGCCGTGATCGGCGGCATACGGTCAGGAACGGCTGTGTCACCTTCGCGGGTTGGGCCGGCATGGTGATGACGGCGGGTCTGTTCTTCATGGCGGTGCTGGTGATCGTGCCCTTCACGCTGGCCTCGATCCGGCATCTCGTGGTGCGATCCGGCCGTCCGGGATGGTTGTGCCGCCGTTTGACCACGCGACCGCGAAGCGGCGGGCTCGGCCTCGGCGCGACCGCGACCGAGGAGTTGCACGCCGTCTTCCATGCCAACAAGCGCGTGCAGATCGAGCAGCGGCGCACTCGACTGGTCGTGCGGGACGACGACCACGCCGGCGCCCCGCCCCGCACCGGTGTCGACCTGGCCGGCGGCACCGCTGTCGTTCGACGGCGGAGGTAGCCGCGCCTACCGTGCGCGATCCCCTCACTGCAAGATCCGCTTCTGAGACGGTTCCCGGGGGTGGAGGCAGGTCCTCCTCGCCTCGCGGGCACCGGCGGGCCGCTCCGGCCGCAGCGGCCGGAAAGGGGCGTGGACCGCCAGGGCGAGCGCGTGATCCACTGCGCGCATGAGTGTTGCCGGTCGGTGTGTTCACCACTGACGACGGTGGCGGGTCCCGTTTCCCCGACGTCCGCGAAGGCCCGTCGGATCGTGCCGGCTTGGAGAGCCGGCGTTCCACGCTCCCGGGGGTGGCAGAGCGTCCGCCCGCTCGGCGCGCGGTTCTCCCCCTCCCCCCGGGCCGGCCGGCCGGTCGGGGAGGGCTTCGCGTGGCGCCGGCCGACGTCGCGGAGTTCGTCGAGGGGGTTCTGCTGCCGAAGGACGACGTCGAGTCCGCAGCGGCCCGGACGGGCTCGCCCGAGCCCGTAGCCCGACGCGTCAGGGAGTTGGCCGATCGTTCGGAGGACATCCTCGATGCCGCCCGGCGGGCGTCGCAGGTCGGTGGCGGAGTACGGATCCGGATCCGGATCCGGTGACCCGGCGCGCCGATTGCGCCACCGGATCGGTCATTCGGCGTGACCGGCCGCGGACGGTGAGTCGGAACCTCACGCCGTCGACCACCCGGCGGTGTTACCGCCACGGCCGTCGATCCGCGGCAGCCGGGGGAGCCCTGCGCTCCCGTGCCGTAGGCGTGCGCCGGTGCGGCCGGCGTGCAGCGCGAAGCCCTGCCGAACCCGCGTCCGGCCCCGGTGACCACCACGTGCTTCCCGGCGAGATCCGTGCGTGCTGCTCCTTCGACCGTCCTGTGCCGGTCGTGTCGCGGTGCGGGCGGCCGTGGCGTCGGCGCCACCGGGCCCCTGGCCTCGGCGCGGTCGCGGGCGGGGAGGTCCGCCGCGGCGCGTCCCGGAGGGTGGGGGCCGGGCGGGGCGGCCGGGCGGGCCGGGGTGTGCGGGCCGGGGGTGGGTGTGCGGCGGCCCGCCGCCGTCCCTGCCCGCCGCCTTCGGGGCGGGCGGGGAAGGGGCGGGGCGGGCCGTCACGGACACGGACCGCGGGCACGGACCGCGGACGCGGACTGCGGGGCGGCACCGGGGATGTGCGGTGCCGGGCGGGTCAGTTGAGGGCGGCGAGCGCGGCCTCGTAGTTCGGCTCGTCGGCGATCTCCGCGACCAGCTCGGTGTGCAGGACGGTGTCGTTCTCGTCCAGGACGACGACGGCGCGGGCGGTCAGGCCGGCCAGCGGGCCGTCGGCGATCGCCACGCCGTACACGTCGTGGAAGTCCCGCCCGCGCAGGGTGGAGAGGGTCTTGACGTTCTCCAGGCCCTCGGCGCCGCAGAACCGGGCCTGCGCGAACGGCAGGTCGGCCGACACGCACAGCACCACGGTGTTGTCCAGCGAACCGGCCTTGGCGTTGAACGTGCGCACCGAGGTCGCGCAGGTGGGGGTGTCGATGCTGGGGAAGATGTTCAGGACCTTGCGCTTGCCCGCGAAGTCCTTCAGGGACACGTCCGCGAGCCCCTCGCCGACCAGCGTGAACCCGGGTGCCTGGCTGCCGGCGGCGGGCAGCGCGCCACCGACCTGCACCGGGTTCCCCTTCATCGTGACCTGAGCCATGAAAAGCCTCCTACCAGCGGTGTGTACGGGATGCAACGCCGCCGATCCTACTGCCCGCCCCGGACCCCGCCAGGGGGCGGCCACCGACCGGACACCCGACCCCGACCCCGACCCCGACCCCACCACGCCCCGGCCCCGGCCCGGCCCGGCCCCGGGGCGTGGTGGGGCCCGCCGGTAGGGGTGCGGGCCGTGTTCGGGTACCGCGGCTGGATCGAGGCCGCGCACAGCGCCGCCGCCGCCGACGACGCCGACGCCGACGCCGACGAGGAGCGGCTGCGGGAGATCACCGGGGACCTCGCACGGCGGATCCGGGAGATCTCCGGCCCCCACCTCCTGGACCCGGGGTGGATGAACGGCGAGCCGTTCGTCCACCTCGCGGGCTTCACCGACCACCGTGACGAGCGGATCCCGTCCTTCTTCCGGGAGGCCGGGACACGGGCACCGCGCTCGTACGGCCTGCCGCACGTGCGCGACGACGAGGACCTCGGGCACGAGAACGGGATGCGCCTGACCGGGACGGTCCGCGGACGGGCGACCGAGGGCCCCTCGCCGCTGCTGCCGCCCCGCGTCCCGGTCCTGGAGGACCCGTTCCACGTCCGAGCACGCGCGTTTCCGTGGCGGCCCCTGCCTGGTCGACCGGCAGGACGGGAGCATCCATGTCGTCCCCGGCACCGAGCGGGACGACGGTCGGGAGGAGGACTGCCGTCGGCGGGGCAAAGGCGTCAGGGCGTCCGACCGCCTCGTTGCGGACGTCCGCCGCCATGCAGTACCCGGGCAGGGCGGCCCCGCGGACGGGCCTGCAGCACGCCAGGGCCTTCGTGACGGTCGTCGGTGACGGCATCGAACCACCCGAGGACCTGGCGGGCCTCACCCGCGGACCCGGTCCATGGGACCCGGGCCCGATCGAGGCACTCGCAGGCCCGGTCCGTTGGTGGACCGGTCGAGCCCGGAACCCCGAAAACCTCCGTGAGATCCCCTGGTAGGACTCCTCGACGATCCCTGTCCGGCCTTGTCCCTTGCACAGCGTATTCAGCCGCAGTCCGGCAGATCATCGGATTGATGCCGTGTCGGGAATGGTGTATTCGCCAGCTGTGATCGGCATGCGGGCGTCCCTAGTTTTCTTACGGCGGGGGGAGACCGGCAACATCGCGCTTGACGTGACCTTGACATCGTGTCTGGATCCCGTCAGGCCGATTGGTGACATGGGGAATGCCTTCCTGTGGCGTCGAGGAGCAGTGAAGCTGTTGATCGCCGCCGTGGGCATCTGCTTCGTCCGCTCTGCCGGGCGCGAATATCCATATGCTTCGCCGGCCCGTCACCCGACCAATTCTGCAGGACGGGGGCGCCTGCGAAATTCACAGGAAGTGAAGGGGATGCGTCGTCATAACGCCCACCTGTCAGGGCAAACCGGTCGAAGAGCAGTGGCGGCCCTGATTGCCGCGGCTGCTGTGAGCGTTGCCGCGCTGGGGCAGGTTCCCGCTTATGCCGATGCGGGAAGCCCTTCCGGTTCTGTTCCGGCGAACTCTCCCGAGCGGGACGCTGTTCTGAAGGCACGTCAGAGAGGTGTATCTGTCGAAGTGACGGCGCGGCAGGACGAGTCGACCGATCTCGTGGCGAACCCGGACGGCAGCTTCACCATGCGCCGACACGCGAGGCCGGTGCGGGCGAAGGTCGACGGCCAGTGGCGAACAGCTGACGCCACGCTGGAGCGCCGTCCCGACGGGACCGTCGGCCCGAAGGCCGCCGTCTTCCCGATGACGTTCTCCGCGGGTGGCAGCGTTGCGCTGGCCTCGATGCAGAAGGACGGCAAGTCCCTCGCCCTCACCTGGCCGACGCCGCTGCCGCAGCCCGAGCTGGACGGCAGTACGGCCCTGTACCGCGAGGTGCTGCCCGGGGTGGACCTGAAGATCCTTGCCGAGGCCGACGGCTTCTCCCACCAGCTGGTCGTCAAAACCCGCCAGGCCGCGGACGATCCGCGCCTGGCCCAGGTCACCTACGGCCTGAAGACCGCGGGCATCGCCCTCAGCTCCGGCAAGGACGGGCGGATCACTGCGACCGACGCCTCCGGCGGCACGGTCTTCACGGCACAGGCCCCGCGGATGTGGGACTCCCACGCCCCGGCCGCCGCTGCCCAGCAGCAGCCCACCGCCGCTCCCTCGGCGTTGGCCAAGAACGCGCCGGCGGCGGCCCCGATCTCGGCCGACAGTGCCCCGCCGTCGAACCCGGTCACGCCCGGTTCCGCCGAGCACGCTCCGAGGGCGATGGCCACCGAGATCGGTTCGGACATGCTGCGGTTGACCCCGGACGCCGACCTGCTGCACGGAGCGGACACCGTCTTTCCGGTCGTCATCGATCCGACGTTCACCGACGGCTGGCGCAACCGCTGGGCGGTCGTCTATTCCGCCACTCCCAGCGAGGCCTACCCGGACGGGAACGGCTGGCACTCGGACAACCCGGCGGACGAGCCGCGCGTGGGCTACAACGGCAGCGGCAACACCCGGTCCTACTTCGAGATGAACACCCGTGGCCTGGCAGGGTCCACGATCCTGTCGGCGACCTTCCACATCGAGGAGACCCACTCGTGGGGCTGCGATGCGGCCGTGGCGGGCAACACCGAGCTCTGGGCGACCGGACCCGTCAACGCCACGACACCGACCTGGAACAGCCAGGCCCCCTGGATCTGGCAACTGGACACCAAGGCGTTCGCCCACGGCAACGCCAGCTACTGCCCCGGGGTACAGGGCGTGGACTTCAGCACCGAGAACCTGCGCGCCGTCGTCCAGGGCGTCGCCGACCGGGGCGACGACAGCCTCCCGCTCGGTCTGCGCACCCCGGACAACTACCTCGGCAACAAGAACAGCTACAAGCGGTTCAGGAACAACCCGTGGCTCGAGGTCACCTACAACCGGCCCCCCGTCCTCAACGACTACGCGGCGTGGGAGGGCCAGTGGACGCCGGGCAGCAGCAGCAACGTCAACGTGCCCTGTGTCGGCGACCCGGCGGCCTGGCCCACCGTCGGGCGCAACGACGTCGTCCTGGCCGCGAGGATCTCCGACCCCGACGGCTACGTGAACGCCAAGTTCGAGGCCTGGGACCACGACAGCGGGCAGTTCTTCCCGCCGGTCTGGGCGGGTGCCCCCAGTGGTTCCTGGGCCGTCACGAGACTGGGCGCCGACAGTCTGCGCGACGGCGGCCGCTACAAGTGGCACGCCCAGGCCGAGGACGGCATCGCCGCCTCCGGCTTCGGCCGTGACTGCGGCTTCAACGTCGACCGCACACCGCCCTCCAAGCCGACCGTCACCTCCGCGGACGGCCACAGCATCGACATCGAGGACGTGCCCGCCCGCACCCCGCGCACCGTCAAGTTCGCCGCCGGCGACCAGTTCGGCCTGAAGGGCTTCTGCTACTCCCTCAACAAGCCTCTGCCCGTGGTCAACCAGGGCTGCGGCGGAACCTGGGTGGATGCCGGCCCGGACGGGACCGCGACCGTCTCGCTCACGCCCACCCTGTGGCCGGCCAACCGGCTCACCGTCCAGGCCATGGACAAGGCCGGCAACCTCTCCCCCTACGACGGCGCGGACGGTGGCCCGAACTCCAGCACCACGTTGATCACCACCGCCCGCAGCAACTTCGTCCACGACGCCACCGACCCGGCCCTGACCGGCGACCGGCCCGGAGACCTGACCGGTGACGGGCACGCCGACCTGGTGGCTGCCACCAGCACCGGTGAACTCGTCCTGTACGCCGGTCGCGGCGACGGGACCTTCGAGCAGCCCCGGACCGTCGCCAATCCGGGCTGGTCCGGCGCCCAGGTCACCCACCGGGGCGACTTCGCCGGCCAGAGCCCGGGCCAGAGCAAGGAGGGGTACGAGGACTTCCTCGTCAAGCAGGGCACCCGGCTCTACCTCTACCCCGGCAACGGCATGGGCGCCCCCGACGAGTCCAGGCGCACCGAACTGCTCCACCCCGGCGGGGGCGACTGGTCCGGCACCGGCCAGATCGTCGCCGCAGGCAAGCTCGACACCGATCCCGGCAGTGACCTGATCGCCAAGGACGGCGACAGCCTCGTCCTCTACAGCGGCACGGCCGCGGGGCCTCTGGCCACCCAGCCCGACACCAGCAGGCTGAAGCCGGGCACCGTCGTCTCCGCTTCCGGGTGGGCCGACTACGACGTGCTCGCCCCCGGTGACGTCAACGGCGACGGCATCCCCGACCTGCTCGCCCGGCGCAGCACCACCGACCCGAACGACGGCGAGTACGGGCGCGTGCGCCTCGTGCTCGGCGCCCGCAACGCCGACGGCCTCGGGTACCAGGCCGGCAGCCCCGCCGCCGGAACCGTCTATGCCACCGGCTTCGACCCCCAGCACCGCCCCCTGGTCACGACGCCGGGCAACCTGCACGGCGGCGTCGCCGACAGTGGCAGGGGCTACCCGCTGTTCACCCCGACCCCGGGCCAGAGCACCGGTGACGTCCTGGCGACCACGCCGGCCGACCCGGCCGCGTCCGTGACCTACTACGCGGCCGACGGCAGCGCGCAGAGCACCACCTGCCCCACCGGGTGCCTGCTGATGTACCCGGGCACGCCCACCGGGCTCGGGCTGCCGCGCCTGGCCGCCCAGGGCAACCTGCACACCGTCACCGCACTCGACGGCGGTCAGAGCCTGCGCAGCCCGGCCACCGCGATGACACGTGCCGCCAACGGCACGCTCGTCGCGGTCAAGACCGCCGCCGACGGCAGCCTGTGGGCGACCAACCAGACCGGCACCACGGGTGGCTTCCGCAGCTGGTACCCGCTCAGCGGACAGGGTGTCCACGCCGGTGACCCGGCGTCGATCCTGTCGCCGGCCGCCGGCGGCACCGTCCACGTCTTCGCCCGGACCCGCTCCGGCCGGATCGTCGACTACGCCCAGACCGGGCCCACCTCGTCCTTCGGCCCCGCGATGGCGGTCGCAAGCTCCGCACCGGTCTTCGCCCAGGACCCCGCCGTCACCCTCACCGCGAACGGCAGCATGATCGTCACCGCCGTCGACACGGCCGGTGACCTGTGGGCGACCAACCAGCCCGCACCCGGTGCCGCGTTCGGTGCCTGGTTCAAGGTCAGCGCCAGTGGCGGCCTCACGGGCCGTGCCGCAGCGGTGATGTCCCCCGCGGGAGGTGGCACGCTCAACCTGTTCGCCCGCACGATGAACGGACACATCGGCTACTTCGGCCAGAGCAGCCCCATCAGCGGATACAGCCCGGGCGCCTACCTCGGTGCCACCTCGCCCGTCTTCGCCGGGGACCCCAGCGTCACCACCGCCTCGAACGGCAGCATGGTCGTGGCCGCCATCGACGTCAACGGCGACGTCTGGGCCATCGACCAAGCCGGTCCCGGCACCGATTTCCGCAGCTGGTACCGGATCACCCCGGGCGGTGGCACCGCCGGTGCCACCAGCATCGTCCTGTCCGCCGGGGCCGGCGGAACGGTCAACATCGTCGCCCGTACGAAGGACGGACACATCGCCCTGTTCGGTCAGAGCGGCCCGACCACCGGATTCAGCCCCGGCTCCTACCTCGGCCACCCGAACATGATCTTCGCGGGTGATCCCCGGGTCACCCTCTCCGACAACGGAGCGATGATCGTCACCACCACTGACGCCGCGGGCGCCACCTGGGCCATCGACCAGCCCGCACCAGGAGCCGATTTCCGCTCCTGGTACCAGGTGTAATCACGAGGACAGGAAGATCAAGAGGTCGGCCGGCCTGGCGGAACACGCCGGGCCGGCCGACCTGTTGCCGCAGATGTCACGGGGGCGTCGACGTGGGTACGGGCATCGGTGCCGCCGGCTCGCGTCCGCTGTCCGCGGGGGAACCCGCGTCACAGCGGCACATGGACGAACGCCATCCGCATCCCCGCCGGCCGGGGCCGGCGGGACGGGCGGGCGACCGCGGCGGGGGAGGGCGGCAGGTTCAGAGCCAGCCGCGATGAGCGGCTTTGATACCGGCTTCGAAACGACTGCTCGCACTGAGGCGTTCCATGATCGAGGCCATGTGGCGGCCGACGGTGCGCGAGGAGATACCCAGGCGCTGGCCGGCCGCCTCGTCGGTGAGCCCGGAGCCGAGCAGCCTCAGCAGTTCCCGTTCGGTGGCGGTGAGGCCGGTGCGAGGGTCCTCGGGGTGCGCGGCACCGAGGGGGACAGCCGTGTTCCAGGCCTGTTCGAAGAGGTCGAGCAAGGCTGCGAGGATGCCGGGCTCGGTCACGTAGAGCGCGCCCTTGCGGTTGTCCGCCGGGTCGATGGGGACGAGCGCCTGGGTGCGGTCGACCACGACCATCCGGGGTGGGACCGCGGGCGAGGTGCGGACCTCACCGCCGTGGCTGAGCAGCCAGTGGGCGTAGGTGGCCACGTGGGGCTGATGGCGGGTGGAGTCCTGGTAGAGGGTCCGCATGGCGACGCCGCGGGAGAGTGCCTCGGCATCGGCGGGACGGCTGGCGAGGAGGTCCTCGCGGCGCTGGTCGCCGGGCTGGCTGCCGAGTACCTCGGTGGTGGCGCTTCGGCCCATCCGCTCGAGCCTGGTGTGGATGGCGTCGAGGCCCAGGAGACGCTCGCCGTGGGTCGTGCGGTGTTCGGCGCGCTGGGCGACCATGCGCGTGACGGCAGCCCGGGAGGCGGCCAGCTTGGACTGGCGGGCGGCGAGTTCGGCCTCTTGAGCGGCGAGAATGTCGGCCAGGCCGATGTCGGGGCTCACTGCGCGCATCTGTCCGGGCCGTTCGGCGGAGACCCGGACGAGGGTGAGCTCGCCCAGCTCGTCGAGGTGGTCGTGCACCTGGACGGCGGTCGAGCCGCAGTGCGCGGCGATCTGCTCCACACCGTACGCGGGGTGATCAAGCATCGTCTGGTACACCGCAGCGGCTCCGGCCGTCAGGCCCAGTACTTCCAGCATTGCATCCCTCATGTCACAGGCCGCCTCCCGATGGGGCGGCCGGTCGTATCCAAACAGCTGTGCGAGGTCAATTCAAGATCCAATCCGCGATGGTCATGGCGGTACGGGCTGTATGCGGGGTGGGTCGACGGCCATGCCACAGCACACGAATTGACGCGCACGCGACATTGAGTCCGGATCCCGTCAGACCGATTGACGACATCCGGAACGCCTTCCGGTGACGGCGGCGGGCGGCGAAGCTACTGATCGCCACCGAGGAACAGCTCGGACCGGCAACCGAACAGAGCGTCAACCGCGGGACGCCCGGATCGGCCACCCACCTCTCCCACCCATGCAAGAAGGACCTCTGCCATGCTCCGCACCCGTATCGCCCAGGCTGCCGCGGTCGCTCTCGTCTCCCTCACCACGCTCCTGATCGTCCCCGCCACCGCTTCCGCCGACACCGCCGGGGCCACGCCCGTCGCGACTGCCGGCCCGTCCGACAGCCTCGGCTGGGGCGGTGTCGCCGCCGATGACAGCCTCGGTTGGGGCGGAGTCTCCCAGGAGAGCCTCGGCTGGGGCGGCTGAGCACGCAATGGAGATCGTCTACGCCAGCCTGAAACGCCGTCATCCGGGCGCGGCGGAGGCGAACGAAGCGGCCGAGGTCCTGGACGCCCTGTGGGCGCACGCCGAACCCGCTGACGGACTCCAACACGCCAGCGCGAAGCCCGCCTCCGACCGGCTCGACCTCCTGCTCTACTTCACCAGCCGAGACCCGTGCCACCAGCCCGGCGCCGTTCTGCGCGCCCACGGCCTGCTGTGCCGTTGCCAACGGACCTCGCCCCTGCTTCGTCGAACCTACTTACCGCCGGAGCCACCACGGGTCGCGGAACACACCGCCGGGTGACCTCGGCGCCCGGCGCCCGACGACACAGACAACCGTCCCTGCCAGGGCCAGGCCGACCCGCAACCCGGTTGGACCCCCGACACCGGCGACTGGCGACCAGCCCGTCTCCGGATTCGTGCGGTCCCGCCGGGTTCGGCCGTGCCCTCGCACAAGCCGACCAAGAGAAAAGGAACGGATGTATCCCTCCGACACGGGCGCCCCGCCCGGAGCGAAAAAGCGTCGCTCCGAGGCGATAACACGCCCTCTGCTCCGTAGAGCCGCGCCCATCGCCGCGACGGCGCTGATCGCCGCCGTCGTACAGGTCCCGGTCATCGCGGCAGCGGCCGACGGCGAGTTCAAGCTCCCGTCCGTCCAGCACATCGAGTCGGTCCCGTTGTCCCGCGTCATGGCAGACCGCCCGGACACGGGGGCCGCCCAGCCCCCGACGGCACCGCCGGCCTCGGCATGGCCCAAGCCGGGCAGGACCGAGATCGACCTTCCGGCGGTCTCGGCGCAGCAGCCGTCGTCCCCGGCGCAGGCCCCCGGTCTGCCGCTGACCGTCTCGTCCGTCGGGCCGACCCCGGCGGCGGGTGAGCCGTCCAAGGTCCGGGTGGGCCTGTCCGACCGCGCCGCCGCGGCCACCGTGGGCCTCGACGGGCTCCTGGTCAACCTGGAGCCGGTGGCGGGCAGCGCCACACCGGACAAGGCGCGTGTCCAGCTGGACTACAAGGCCTTCCGCGAGTCCTTCGGGGCCGACTGGGGTTCGCGTCTGACCTTCGTGCAGCTGCCGGCGTGTGCGCTGACGACGCCGGACCAGCCGCAGTGCCGCACGGCCACGCCGCTGGCGGCGTCGAACGACACCAAGGCGGGGACCCTGACGGCGGAGGTCGCGGTGTCCGCACCCGCCGGCCAGGTCTCCGCGGACGGTCAGGCTTCCTCCGGCGCTACGGTCAAGGCGTCCTTCACCCAGGCCTCCGAGGCGTCGGCCGCCGCAGCGACAGTGCTGGCCGCCACGGCCGAGGCCTCGGGCCCGGAAGGCGACTACAAGGCGACCTCGCTCTCCCCGTCCAGCACCTGGTCGGTGAGCGGCAACACCGGATCCTTCGCCTGGTCCTACCCCATCCAGGTACCCCCGGTGCCCGGCGGCATGGCCCCCAAGATCGCCCTCGGCTACACCTCGGCGGCCATCGACGGGCGCACCGCCTCCACCAACAACCAGTCCTCCTGGATCGGCGACGGCTGGGACTACAACCCCGGCTTCATCGAACGCAACTACACCCCGTGCGTGGGAGACACCGGCCCGGGCAGCAACGCCCCGGCCACCAGCGGTGACCTGTGCTGGAAGTCCGACAACGCCACGATCTCGCTCAACGGCAACGCCTCCGCGCTGGTGCGCGACGACGCCAGCGGCACGTGGAAGCTGTCCAACGACGACGGCTCGCGCGTCGAGAAGCTCAACGGCAACACGACGGACACCGCCAACGGCGACACCGACAACGAGTACTGGAAGGTCACCACGACCGACGGCACCCAGTACCTCTTCGGCAAGAACCGCCTGCCCGGATGGACGACGGGCAAGCCCGAGACCGGCTCGGCCCTGACCGTGCCCGTCTTCGGCAACCAGCCCGGCGAGCCCGGCTACGCCCCGGCGTTCAAGGACTCCTCGCGCGACCGTGCCTGGCGCTGGCAGCTCGACTACGTCGTCGACCCGCACGGCAACGCGGTCGCGTACTTCTACGACCAGGAGAAGAACGCCTACGCCAAGAACATCGGCGCCGCCACCGGCACCCCCAAGGCCGACGCGCTCTACACCCGTGCCGTCACACTGAACCACATCGAGTACGGGCACCGCGCCGGCCAGATCTACAACGCTCCTCCCGCGGGCAAGGTCACCTTCTCCACCGCGGACCGGTGCGTGGCGACCGACTGCTCCTTCACCAAGGCCAACGCCGCCAACTGGTACGACACCCCGGTCGACCAGTCCTGCGACAAGGACCAGGACTGCCGCAACGGCGCCCCGACCTTCTGGTCCAAGAAGCGCGTGACAGGTATCAGCACGCAGGCCCTGCAGAGCAACGGCAGCTACCGGGACATCGACGCCTGGAGCCTGGACCAGGACTTCCCCGCCACCGGTGACAGTGGTGGCCGGGCGCTGTGGCTGAAGACCATCACCCGCACCGCCAAGGCCGGCGCCGCGCAGACGCTCCAGCCCGTGACCTTCGGCGGGGACCTGCGCCCCAACCGGGTCGACTCGGCCGAGGGCCGCCCGCCGATGAACCGGTACCGGGTCAACCGGATCACCTCCGAGACCGGCTCCAACACCGACGTCAAGTACACCGACATCGACTGCGTCGCCGGTGCACTGCCCGCCCCGGACAGCAACACCAGACGCTGCTACCCGTCCTGGTGGACACCCGAGGGCGCGGTCGACCCGGTCCTCGACTGGTTCCACAAGTACCTCGTGGACACGGTCACCGAGCACGACATGGTCGCCGGTTCGGGATCCCCCGACAAGGTCACCGGCTACGAGTACCTCGACGGGGCCGCCTGGCGGCGCGACAACTCCGAGTTCACCCCGGACAAGGAGCGCACCTGGAACGACTTCCGCGGCTACCAGCGGGTCCGCACCCGCGTCGGCGCCTCCGGCAAGAGCCTGACCGAGACCGTCTACTTCCGCGGCATGGACGGCGACACCCTCGCCAACGGCCAACCCCGCCCCGTCAGCCCGCTCCAAGGCGTCAAGGACAGCAACGAACTCGCCGGCTACGTCCGTGAGAGCACCGTCTACGACAAGGACGGCGGCAAGCCCCTCACCAGCACGGCGAGCACCCCGTGGGTCCGAGGCACCGCGAGCCGGGCGGCGAAGGCCCTGCCCAGCCAGGACGGCAAGCCCACCGCGACCCCGCCGGGTGAGTCCGGCAGGCCCCAGGCCGCGGTCCTGCCGCCGCTGACCGCCGCGATGGTCCGTACCGAGAGCGAGACCACCAAGGCGTTCCAGCCGGACGGCGGCACCGCCCGAACCACCCGCCTGAGCCGCACCTTCGACGACTACGGTCAGATCAGAACCGTTTCCGACGAGGGCGACACGAACATCTCCGGCGACGAGCAGTGCACCCGCACCGCCTACGTCACCCCGGACACCGCCAACTGGCTCATCGCCTACCCGCAGTCCGTCCAGATCACCAGCACACTCTGCTCGACGAACGCCACAGCGGCGACCGTCACGAGCGAGACCAGGACGGCCTACGACGGCCGGCCCGTGGGGACCGCTCCGGAACCGGGCAAGGGCTACGCCACCACGGTGCAGGCCCTGGACCGCTACGACGGCGCCACCCCGCACTACCTGACGGCCACCACCACCGCGTACGACCAGTACGGGCGGGTGACATCCGTCAAGGGCGCCAACAACGCCGAGACCACGACCTCCTACACCCCCGCGGGCGGCTCCCAGCCGACGCTCGTCCAGTCGACCAACGCCAAGAAGTTCACGACCACCACCGCCTACGACGGCCTGCGAGCCCTCCCGGTGAAGGTCGTCGACGCCAACAACCGCACCATCCACATCGACTACGACGCGATGGGGCGCACCACGGCCGTGTGGAACGCCGGCCGGGACAAGAGCGCCTCACCCAGCGCGGCCTACACGTACACCATCGAGCCGGGCAAGCAGCCCGCCGTCACGACCAGGACCCTGCTGGAAGGCGGCGACTACCGCACCAGCATCGCCCTGTACGACGGCCTCCTGCGCCCGCGCCAGGTCCAGGACGAGGCCCACGGCGGCAGCACCGCCCACAACGGCGGCCGCAACATCACCGACAACTTCTACGACAGCCACGGCCGCGCCTACCGGTCCAACGCGGCGTACCATGCCGACGGTGCCCCGGAAGCGGCGCTGTGGATCGGCCTGGACAACAAGGTCCCGTCCCAGACGGAGACCGAGTTCGACGGCCTCGACCGTCCGACCGCCAGCATCTTCAAGTCCCTGAACGTGGAGAAGTGGCGCACCGTCACGCGCTACGGCCTGAACTGGGTGGCGACGACCCCGCCCGACGGCGGCACTTCCACGCTCACCGTCGCCGACGCCCACGGGCGTCCTTCCGAGGTGCGGCACTACAAGACCGGGAGCCCCGACTACGACGCTCCCGCCTCCGCCTACGAGACGCTGAAGTACACGTACGACTCCGCCGGCAAGCTCGCGAAGCTCGTCGATCCTGCCGGCAACGCCTGGACCTGGGAGTACGACCTGCTCGGCCGTCAGACCAAGACCGTCGACCCGGACAAGGGCACCACCACCAGCGCCTACAACGCCGACGGCACCCTGGCCACCGTCACCGACGCCCGGGGCAAGACGCTCGCGTATGCCTATGACGTCCTCGGCCGCAGGACGGGGATGTTCGACGGCTCCACGAGCGGAACCAAGCTGGCCGAGTGGGCTTTTGACAGCCTGCCCGGCAGCAACGGCCTGGCCACCGGCAGCACCCGCTTCGAGAACGGCAAGGCGTACACCACCGGCATCACCGGGTTCGACGGTGCGGCCCGGCCCACCGGAACCACCGTTACCATCCCGGACAGCGAGGGACTCCTCGCCGGTACCTACACCGCCGTCCAGACCTACACCCCCAACACCGGCCTGGTGGACAACACCACCTACCCGGCCGGTGGCGGACTCCCGCAGGAGACCGTCCGCCGCAACTACACCCCGCTGGGCCTGCCCACCACGGTCAGTGGCGGTGGCCGGGTGTACTCGCTGGGCAACTCCTACTCGCCGCTGGGCCAGCTCCAGCAGAGCGTCACCGGTGACATCGGGTCCAGGGCGGTCCAGACCTACGACTACGAGAACGCCACCCAGCGCCTCGCGCTCGTCCAGACCGACCGGGAGCGCAGCGCACCGCAGACCCTCGACAAGAAGACCTACACCTACAACCCGGCCGGGAGCATCACCCGGGTCCGCGACGCCCGCGACAACGCGGCTGTCACGGACACCCAGTGCTACACGTACGACTTCGCCCAGCGCCTGACCAACGCCTGGTCGGCGACCGACGACTGCGTGGCCAGGCCGACCCCGACCGGCGCCCCGTTCGTCGGCGGAGTGGACCCGTACTGGAGCAACTACACCTACGACGCGGCCGGCAACCGGACCCAGGCGACCGACCGCACCTTCGGTGCCGCCCCCGGTCCGCTGATGGACACCGGCAAGGTGACCTCCGTCGCCATCGCCGGTGACGGCCAGACCACCGCCGTCGCGATCGCCGACGGCCAGGTCCACATCGCCCAGCAGCGCCCCAACGGCACCTGGGCCAACTTCGAGAACCTGCACAGGACCCAGGCAGGTCCACTGCCCGCGCCCGTCGACTACGTCGCGGCGGCCTGGGCCGACAACACCTTGCAGATCATGGCCGTCGCCGGCGGCAGGATCTGGCACACCCTGCGTGGCGCCGACGGCAGATGGGGAGCTTGGGGTGACGTCACCAGCGTCGTCGGCCCCGTCGCCAACCCCAGCCAGCTCTCCCTGTCCGCCACCGCCTCCGGCCTGGAGGTCCTCGCGCTCTCCGACGGCGTGCTCAAGCACACCCTGCGCAAGCCCGACGGCAACTGGTCGACCTGGGGCAACGTCTACGGCGAGACCGGCAGCCTCACCGGTGCCACCCGCGTCACCAGCGCGGCCACCGGCACCGGCCTCGAAGTCATCGTGATCGCGGGCGACAAGCTCTGGCACACCGTCCGCTTCCCGGGCGGCACCTGGCAGAAGTGGGGCGACGTCTACAGCGCCACCGGAGCGCTCGCCTCGCCCACCGGCATCACCGCCACCGCCACCGGCGCCGGCCTCGAAGTCGCCGCCATCGCCGGCGGAAACATCTGGCACACCGTCCGCAAGCCCGACGCCACCTGGGCGAACTGGGGCAACGTCAGCCAGGTCCTCGGCCGGCTCGACCAGCCCACGTCCGCCGCGGTCGTCAGCTCCGGCGGAGACCTGAAGCTCATCACGACCGCCGCAGGATCCCTCAACTACACCAAGCGGGCCTACGCCACCGGCAGCTGGCTGCCCTGGGCGCAGCTCACCCAGATCCCCGAGAACCCGCAGACCGACCAGGCCCAGCGCACCTCCACCTACCCCGCCACCGGCAGCCCCCGACCCCACGCCCTCTCCCGCGTCGACATCACCGGCACCGGCGCCCGGACCGACACCTTCACCTACGACGAGGCCGGCAACACCGTCCGCCGCGTCACCTCCGACGGCGACCAGACCCTCGACTGGGACACCGAGGGCCACCTCGCCAAGTCCACCACCGCGGGCAAGAGCACGACCTTCCTCTACGACGCCCACGGCAATCGCCTCCTGCGCCGCGAACCCGACGCGGTGACCCTCTATCTGGACGGCCAGGAGCTCAAGCTCGACAGGGCCACCAACAAGGTCACCGGCACCCGCTACATCACTGCAGGCCCCGTCACCCTCGTCAAGGCCTCCGACGGCAGCCTCAACTACCTCATCAACGACCAGCAGGGAACCGCCCAACTCACCATCAGCGCCGACAACCTCGACTACACCCGGGGCGACACCACCCCCTTCGGCACCCCCCGAGGCAAGAAACCCGCCTCCTGGCCCACCGAACGAGGCTTCGTCGGCGGCACCAACGACGCCACCACCGGCCTCACCCACCTCGGAGCCCGCGAGTACGACGCGGACAACGGCCGCTTCATCTCGGTGGACCCGGTCCTCGACCCCACCGACCCGCAACAGATCAACGGCTACACCTACAGCAACAACAACCCCGTCAACCTCACCGACCCCAGCGGACTGCGCCCCGAGGGCACCTGCGGCGGCTTCGGCGCCTGCCAGACCCCGACCGGCGAGAAGGTCCAGGAGGTCTGGACCTCGGACCACGGTGTGTGGACCGACACCATCACCAAGACCCGTCCGCCCTACCAGCCCCCGGCGCAGAACACGAGCTCCGGCATCCCCGGCCTCAAGAAGCCGGCGCCGCAACCGGCCCAGCCGGACGACGCCTGCGGGTCGAAGGCGGTCTGCGCCATGGCGGACAAGGTCGACGATGCCATGCGGCTTTGTGCCGAGATCGGTTGCGGGGTCTACAGCGTGACGAACTACCCCCGTAACAACGACAGCTCGCACGACGTCCTCCGTGCGTGGCTGCTCAACGCCTGGGACAACCCCGACGTGGTGAACTTCGGTGCGGGTGACCCGCTGCTGATGGACCTTGCCAAGACGGACGAGGTTCAGGTTCTTATGGAGATGCTGCTCACGAACTACAAGGAGAAGGGGGTCAAGGCGATCGGCGAGCCTCTCAGGAACCAGTATGAGGACAATGGCCCCCTGGGCACTGCCTGGTTCGGCGTCCCCGCCGACGTCCTCGGCTCTCTGACCAACGGGGCGATCGGCGCCGACGAAGCCAAAGCAGTCATCGGATCGTTCGTCGTGCACGGCACGATTGACAGCGTTCAATCGGCGAGGGACGGATATCAGGTGGTGAACATGCACTTCACGGTCGACAACAACTGGAACTGGAACTCGGCGACCAAGATGCGGCCGGCCGACTGGTACCCGACGATCCCGACCCCATCCGGCGTGGGGTGGACGCCCGGTAAGCCGATAGACGGGCACTTCGAGTGGGGATTTCGGAGCTTCGTCGGCCCGAGCGGGGGCTGACCTTTCACCGGACCGGTCTCGGTTGTCGAGGCTCCTCGGCAGCTGGGGCCGGTCGCATGCAGCGCGGTTCAAAGGGAGACCGCACAGCCACTCCGGGCACGTGTGAACGGATCCCGCCGAGAATATATTGAACGCGTTCAAATATCATGGCAGGCTGGCCTCGAGCTTGTACTGGGCTGTCGCTGCGGACCGCAGTTTGATCGGCTCATGAGGTGGCACTGTCAAGCCGATGCAGTGGGGAAGAACATGGATACAGCGTACGAGGGCCCGGTCGGAGTAACTTGCGGAGGGCAACCGTCGCCGCTGGAAGGCAACGGGGAGCGCCGGTCGGTGCACCGTCCCACCAAGTCCTTCGGGCGGATGGCGGTGCTACTGGGGTGCCTGGTTCTCGCGTGTACGTCCTGCGCCGACGCGGGCGGTGAAGCGGCCGTGATCAAGCAGGCGGAGCTGGTCGGGGACTGGAGTAACGCGGCCGGCGCCAAGATGCACGTCTCGGGCGACCACGGTCTGACGGCAAGCGGCATCAGCCATGCGGTGGCGGGCTACAAATGCTCGACAAGTGTGTCGGCCGGTAAGTGGCAGTTCTGGGTGCGATACGGATCGCACAGCCTGACGGCTTCGGACTCGGCAACCGAGGGCGAGTCGTTCACGGTGGCGGCGAACACCAGCGAGAACCGGTGCGACTTCGAAGCTCGGGTCCAGCGCGACGACCGAGGCCTCAACATCTGTCTCGTCCTGGACCCGGACGAGACATGCACAGCCGAGCGACTGCTCCGCAAGGACTCCACGAAAACCCAATGAGCGGCGCTGACGCAACCCGGACCCGAGCCCGCCCCTCCAGGGCGGTGCAGCCAAGCTCGAGACCTTGTTCCGGGGGGCACCGGACGGACCTGTGACGGTCCACCACCTGGCCAGTCCGAGAGACACCCTGCTGCACATCATGGTCCCGCCCGCGCGGAGTTGGAGCCGGTTGCCGGCCGCGGCGGAGCGGGTGGGGCGCCGAGGCCTGCGGCCGGCGATAACGGCGGCCGGGGTCAGGGGCGGGGGTGCAGTGCCAGGTGGTCTCGTGGTGGGCCTGTTGTCCGTCGTCGGTGACCTGATGCATTCTGCGGGCGGCGGGGACCGGGTCATGGCCGACGGTGACGTTGTTCCCGGCGTCGGCGGGTCCGTGGAAGCCGGCGCCGCCGATGGCGAGTGCGGTCTCGCGCGGGCGGATCTCGTAGGCGCCGTACGGGCCCGGGCCTCCGGGCTGCGCGCACAGGTCGAGGAAGCGGCGGGCGCCGGCTGGCCCCGGGCCGGCGGGGTCGGATGCGGCGGTGGTGTGCCGGGCCGGTGCCGCGGCGACCGGGCGCGGGACCGGCCGTGCCGTCACCGGGGGCTCGCGTGCCCGGGGGTGCGGGCCCGGCGGTGTCGTCGACCGGGTCCGCCGTCGTGGCAGGGCGTTCCGCCGCCGCGTACCCGGCTTTCCCCGGTCCGGCCCCGCCCCGTCCGGCAGCCCGGTCGCCCGCGCGGGGCCGGGGCGACCGGTGACGCCCCGTCACCCCCGCCCCCGCCCCCACCCCTGCCCCGTCCCCACCCCCACCCTTGCCCCGTCCCCACCCCCACCCCTGCCCCGTCCCGGCCCCACCCCTGCCCCGTCCCGGGCGCGGGCGCGGGGGTCAGGCGTCCCCGGTCCCGGGGACGGTGAAGGGCACCCCGGTCAGTTCCTGCGACACCTCCCACAGTCGCCGTCCCACCGCCTCGTCCTGCGCGCGGGGCGCCGGCGAGGTGAGCGCGGGCGTTCCGCGCAGTTCGCCGAGGCCGCTCGGCCCGTACAGTTCCCCGCCGCGCACCTGCGGCGCGGTCGCCGCGTGCAGCTGGGCCAGCGCCCCGCGGGCGGGGGACTGCGCGAGCGGGCGCAGCAGGTGTCCGAACAGCAGCCGCACCCCGGTGACGGTGCCGGCGCGGGGCAGGGCGGTGGCGGCGTAGCCGGGGTGGGCGAGCACGCTGCGCACGGGGCTGCGGGCGGCGTTCAGGCGGCGGTGCAGTTCGAGGGCGAAGACGGCGTTGGCGAGTTTGGACTGGTTGTAGTGGCCCATGGGGGAGTAGGCGTGTTCGCCGTTCAGGTCGTCGAAGTCGATGCGGGCGCGGCGGTGGTTGGCGGAGGTGACGGTGACCACGCGGGGGTCGCGGCCGCGGGCGAGCAGGTCGATGAGGTGGGCGGTGAGGGCGAAGTGGCCGAGGTGGTTGACGGCGAGCTGGAGTTCGTGGCCGTGGGGGGTGAGGGTGCGCGGGGGTGCCATGACGCCGGCGTTGTTGACCAGGACGTCGGGGTGCACGCCGTCCTCGCGCAGGCGCTGGGCGAAGGCGTGCACGCTGTCGGGGTCGGCGAGGTCCAGGCGGCGTACGTCCAGGCGGGCGCCGCTCTGTTCGGCGCGCAGGTGGGCGGTGGCGCGGTGGCCTTTGGCCTCGTCGCGTACGGCGAGGACGACGTGGGCGCCGCGGCGGGCGAGGGCGGTGGTGGTGGCCAGGCCCAGGCCGCCGGCGGCGCCGGTGACGACGAACACCCGCCCGCTGAGGTCCGGGGCGGGGTCGGGGGTCCGGTTGCTCGGTGTCATACGGCTCACGCTGCCCTGCATGTCACCAAGTGTCAAGACTGACGTTCGATGACGTGAGTGGCGTGGGGGCTAGGATGGGGCGGTGACCTCCCGACCCGCCGCCACCCTGGCCCAGCGCAAGCGCCAGCTCGTCGCCGACGAGCTGACCCGCGCGGCCCTGGACCTGCTGGCCGGCGGCGGGTTCGACGCCGTCACGGTGGACGAGATCGCCACCGCCGCGGGGGTGTCCAAGCGCACCTTCTTCCGCTACTTCGCGTCCAAGGAGGACGTGGTCGTCCAGTTCCTGGCCGCGCTCGGCACCGCCATGCGCGAGGAACTGGCCGCCCGCCCGGCCGAGGAGACGCCCTCGGTCGCGCTGCGGCACGCGGTGTGGCGCTGCGTGGAGGACTGCGCCGGGCACGAGGAACGCGCCCGCAGGGTGGTGCGACTGATCCTCACCACCCCCGCCCTGCTCGCCCGCTTCCTGGAACGCCAGGCGCAGTGGCGCGACGAGCTCGCCGCGCAGCTCGCCGGGCGCCTGGGCCTGGACGCCGCGCGCGAGCTGTACCCGCGGCTGGCCGCGGACATGGCACTGGCGGCCTTCCACACCGTCCTGCAGCGCTGGAGCACCGCCGACGACGGCGACGCCGCCGGCAACGGTGAGGGCGCCGGCAACGGTGAGGGCGCGGGCGGGGACGGCGGCGGGGTGGACGTCGCGGTGCTGACGGAGAACTGTTTCGCCGTCATCGCCCCGGCCCTGGACGCCGTCGTGCGCACCCCCGCCCCCGGCGGGGCCCCCGCCACGGCCTGAGCCCGCCACGCCCCGGGCCCGGGCAGGGCCCGGGGGAGGGACCGGGCGGGGCCCGGGGGGACGGACCGGGTGGGAAGGGAGGCGCGGCGGCGCGGGAACCCCCTACGATGCGGGGCATGGAGACCACGGCGGAACTCGTCCACCTGGAGCGGACGCTGGTCGACTTCGGGGACTTCGGCTTCGAGGGGAACCGGCACGCCTTCCGGTGGGTCGACATCAAGCGCTTCGGGCCGGTCGCCGGGGCGCACGACCGGGACGTGCTGGCCGCGCTGATCGCGCACCCGCAGTTCCGGGACACCTACGACGGGGCCGGGGCCCGGGACTGGCCGCGGCACGGGCAGTGGTGGGTGGAGCGGATCACGCCCGACAACTACGCGCCCGTGCCGGCGCAGGCGGCGGTCGACCTCGTCGAGGCCTGGACGCTGCAGCACGGCCCGGTGCCGCCGGCGCTGCTCGCGCGGCTGGAGCGGGAGGTCCACGCCCCCGCCCGCCGGGCCCACGCCCGCTACCTGCTCGTGCACCCTCCCGAGGACGCCCGCCACGACTACGGCCCCGTCCACACCGACTTCCACGAGCTCGTCCTCGTCGACCGCGCCACGGACACCGTCACCCTCCTGGTCGCCGCCGACGACTGACCGCCCCGGACGGCCCCCGCGCCCCGCGCCCGGCCCCCCGCCCCCGGCCCCCGGCGCCCGGCGCGCGTCGTCCGGCGCCCCCGGCGCCCGGCGCCCGGCGCCCGGAAAGGCGCTCGCCCCGCGGCGTCCGCAGGGGATCCGCGGGCGCGACGGGGCGAGGGGCGCCGGTCCGTCACCGCGAGGGCGCGGCCAACGGCCCGGCGGGCCGGGTCAGTTGAGGACCAGGATGTCGGTGCGCATCGTCAGCGGACTGTTCCAGCCGATACTGATCTTGAAGGTCACCACCCCGTTGCCGGGGGCGATGCTCGACACCTGGAAGGGCGCGGCACCGACGAACCGGTTCCCGTTGGAATCGGTCTCGGAGGCCGTGATGACCACCGTCGAGTCGATCCCGATCACGTTCCACGGGATCTGCAGGTTGAACGTCCCGTTGCCCGGGCCCCACATCACCCAGCCCCGCCACACGGCACCGACGTTGCCGCCGACGTCTGCGAGGTGCTGCTCCCCGCCGGCGGACTGCAGGCCGCCCGTGATCTGCGGGACCTGGGAGGCGGTGGGTTCGCTTGCGGCCATGGCGGCTCTCCTCGCGCCGGGAGAGCCCCCCACGAGCCCTCCGGATACCCAGAGTGTCCGCTGCCGCACACAGCGTCACAATCACTCGTGGGGGTGAATCACCGGCGCGCCGCCGCACCACCCGCGCCGCCGCGGCCCGAGGTCGCACGCCACCCGGCGCGCACCCGCCCCGCCCGCCGGCCCCGGCCTCCGGTCCGCCCTGCCGCCGTTCCGGCCCGCCCCGCCCCGCCGTCCCGCCGTCCGGCCCGGGGGGCCCGCCTTGACACCTCAAGGTCGTATCCAGAATATTAGATGCGTCCGGCGAGGGGCCGGGCGACGGGAAGGAGGGCGTGCGGTGGAGCTGGATCCGCTGGCCGTGCACAAGGCGCTCGCCAACCCGGCGCGCGCGGACTTCCTGCGCTGGCTCAAGACGCCCGAGCGCTACTTCGACGAGCCGTACTACCGCGAGCGCGGCGTCGGCTTCCACATCGGCGTGTGCGTCACCGACATCCAGGAGCGCTCGGGGCTGGCCCAGTCGGTGGTCTCCGGCTACCTCCAGATCCTGCGCGAGGCCGGACTGCTGGTGTCCGAGCGCGTCGGCAAGTGGACCTTCTACCGGCGCAACGAGGAGGCCATCGCCGCCTTCGCCGCCTACGTGCGCGACGAACTCTGACACCCACGCACAACACCCACGCACCCACGCGTACGTGCGCGCACATGCCCGCGCACGCGCGCGGACGTGCGCACCGCACTCCCCTCCGTGCGGGGGCGCCCGGCCGGCGCCCCCTTTTCTTCGGCCCTTACGCATCCAACTATCTAGATTTGTGTATCCATTGGAGGCTGTCGTGCACCGCACCGCTCCCGCCCGAAACGCCCTGGCCGTCCCGGTCCTGGCCCTGGGCGTGTTCGGCATCATCACCACCGAGATGGGCGTCGTCGGCGTCCTGCCCGCCCTGGCCGAACGCCTGCACGTGGCCCCCGCCACCGCCGGATGGCTCGTCGGCGCCTTCGCCCTCACCGTCGCCGCCACCGGCCCCGCCGGCGTCCTGCTCGCCTCGCGCCTGCGCCGAAAGACCGTGCTGGCCACGGCACTTGCCGTCTTCGCCGGCTCCAACGCGCTCTACGCGCTCAGCGACTCCTTCCCCCTCGTCCTCGCCCTGCGGATCCTGCCCGCCCTGTTCCACCCCGTCTTCTTCGCCCTCGCCCTCACCGCCGCCACCCGCCTCGCCGCGCCCGGAAAAGCCGCACGCGCCGCCACCACCGTCTTCGCCGGCGTCAGCGCCGGCTTCGCGTTCGGCGTCCCCCTCACCTCCTACCTCGCCGACCACCTCTCCCTGCCCGCCGCGTTCTGGAGCGCCGCCGCCCTCAACCTGATCGCCTGCGCCGGCGTCCTCGCCTTCTTCCCCGACCTGCCCGACACCCAACGCCCCACCTACGCCGGCCAGCTGCGCATCCTGCGCCGGGGCCGGCTGTGGCTGGCCGTCGCCGCCGTCACCCTGGTGTTCGCCGCGATGTTCAGCGGCTACGGCTACATCGCCGAATACCTCCAGAACGTCACCGGCCTCGACACCTCCCTCACCGGCCCCGCCCTGATGGCCTTCGGCGTCGTCATGACCGCCGGCAACCTCGCCTTCGGCCGCCTGCTGGAACGCGCCCCCCTGCGCACCGTCACCGCCTACCCGATCCTCTACCTCGCCCTCTACCTCCTCCTCGACGCCGTCGGCCCCCACCCCGCCCCCATGCTCGCCACCGTCCTGCTCTGGGGCGCCGTCCACTCCGGCGGCCTGGCCGTGACCCAGGCCTGGCTCGCCCGCGACGCCACCGACGCCCCCGAGTTCGGCAACAGCCTCTTCATCTCCTTCTCCAACCTCGGCATCACCCTGGGCACCACCCTCGGCGGAGCCGTCGTCACCACCGCCGGCCCCCGCCACCTGCCCCTGGCCGGCGCCGCCCTCGCCGCGGCCGCCCTCACCGCCGTCCTCCTGCGCCGCCGCCTCGACCCCGGCCAGAACCGCCAGAACCGCCAGGACCGCCAGGACCGCCAGGACCGGTCGGAGCGGTCGAACCGGGCACACCCCGCCCCGGCCCCCTGACCCGCACCCGCCCCGGCCCCGGAAACCACCGGCCGCACGCGCCGCGCCCTCGGCCCGACCCCCTGGCCTGCCGTCAGCCCCAGCCCCAGCCCCAGCCCCAGCCCCAGCCCCAGCCCCAGCCCCAGCCCCGGTCCCGGTCCCGGTCCGGCCCCCGGAGACCACCGGCCACGCGCTGCGCCCCGCCGATTCCGTGCGGGGCGCGGCGCGTGCGGGCTCCCGGCGTGCGGCCCCTCGGGGAGGGTGGGGCGTGGGGCGTGGGGTGTGGGGCGTGGGTCTGCGGGTCCTGCGGGACGCCACGCCCTTCTGTCCGGTCGCGGTATCGCGTGCGCCGTTGGCGAGCGCGTGGAGGAGGCCCGGTGGCGGCCCCGCCCCGGGGGGCCGGGCGTCGGCCGGACGCCCGTGTCCGGCCGCCGCGCCCGCCACCCGGTCCAGCACGGTGCGGTGGGCCGTGGCCGAACGCTGCTCTGCTTCGACCCGGTTCGGGCGGCGGCATGGGTTCGGCCGCCGGGTTCGACGGGACCGGGGAGTCCCGCCGGGCCGCCGTCGCCGTCGCCGTTGCCCTCGATCCCGTTCCGGGCCCGGCCTTTGACAACGATTCCCCCGTGCGGCGTCGTCGTCGGCGCCGAGGGCGGTGGGAGGACCGATGCCGCGGGTGTGCCCCGGCGGCGGGGGTGTCGACCGGGCCGGCGGGGCCGGCGCCGAGGGCGGTCGCACGACGGGTGCCGCCGCTGCCGGGCCGATCGTGATCGTGGCGCCTTCCGCGGGCGCCACCGTGCTCTTCGTCGGGCAGGGTGCCGGAGCGTGCCCCGGCACCTGGGTCCGCCCGTGGTCCGGGAACGGCTTCGTCGGCGCGGGCAGCGGCCGCACGTACGGGGGCGTCGCCTGCGACCGGAACACCGGCGACACGGGGGGAAGCCGCGGCGCGGCGCGGCGGGGCGCTGCGGACGCGGACGCGGGGCGTCACCTCGTCGGTGACGGACGCACCGGCAGCGGCGTCCGCTTCCACGGGCACGACGACTGCGGCGGCGCGCGGTTCGGGACCGGCCCCCGGGGGAGGCGGCCCTGCGTGCCGTCGTGGACCAACGGGAGGATCACCTTCCCCGCGCCGCCCCGCCCGGTCTCCCTGCCGCGCCCCCGTCCGTCCGTGCGGGGGGCGGCACTTCGCCGTGCCCGGGCGCGGCCCCCGGGCCGCCCGGCCGAGGGGTGGCCGAGGGGTGGCCGAGGGGTGGTCAGCCGGTGGCGCGGGTCCGGGCGGTGGTGACGGCGTCGCCGTGGTCGGCGGCCCAGGCGCCGAGGGCGGTGAGGGGGGTGAGCAGGGTGCGGCCCAGGGGTGTGAGGGCGTAGTCGACGTGCGGGGGAGTGCCGGGGCGGGGGAGGCGTTCGACGAGGCCGGCGTCGCACAGGCGGTGCAGGCACTGGTTGAGGACCTTGGGGCTGATGCCGCCGATGCGCCGCACCAGTTGGTGCGGGCGCACCGGGCCGTGGCGCAGCGCCCACAGGACGACCGGGTCCCAGGTGTGGGCGAGCAGGTCGAAGGCGAGGCGGGCGGGGCAGTCGGCGAGAAGTTCCTGGTGGTCGGTCATGTACCGGATGGTGCCCGATCCGGCGCCTACTGTCGTGGCGAGGGCCGTACGGGCCGCAGGGGACAGGGGAGTTGTGGCATGAGGATCGGGATCGTCGGTACCGGGGCGATGGCGCGGGCGCTGGGCGGCGCGTGGGTGCGGGCCGGGCACGAGGTGCTGGTGGGCGGGCGCGACGCGGGCCGGGCGGCCGGTGCCCGGTGGGGCGGGGTCGGGCAGGCGGTGGCGCACGGGCGGGACGCGGTGCTGCTGGCCCTCCCGCACCGGGCCGCGCCCGCCGTGGCCGGCGCGCACGCGCGGGCGCTGGCGGGGCGCACCGTGGTGGACTGCTCCAACCCGGTGGCCGAGGGGTTCGCCCTGGCCACCGGACGGGGGCCCTCGGCGGCCGAGCGGATCGCGGCCGCCGCCCCCGGGGCGCGGGTGGTCAAGGCGTTCAACCTCTGCCACGCGAGCGTGTGGGACCTGCGCCCGCCGGTCTTCGACGGGCGGGCGCTGGCGGTGCCGCTGTGCGGGGACGACGATCGGGCGCTGGCCACCGTCGCGGCCCTGGTCCGGGACACGGGCTGCGAGCCGCTGACGGCCGGGCCGCTGGAGCGCGCCCACCTGCTGGAGGCGGCGGCGGCGCTGCTGATCGGCCTGTGGGTGGGCCAGGGCGCCGACGCCCAGGCCATCGCCCCGCCGCTCGCCCACGCCGGCCCCCACGGCGCCCCCCACGCCTGACCGCCGCCCACGCCTGCCGCCCCGCCCACGCACCCGCCCGGGCCCGCCGCGGCCCCGCCCACGCACCCGCCCGGGCCCGCCGCGGCCCCGCCCCCGCACCCGCCCGGGCCCGCCGCGGCCCGAACCGCCCGGGCCCCCTCAGGCGTAGCGGTCGAACAGGCCCTGCAGGTAGTCCTCCAGGCGCCCGGTCAGCACGGCGGGTGTCAGGTCGGTGCGGCCCAGTTCCCGCCAGGGCTCGGCGACCTTCTGCGCGTCGGGGGCGAAGGCGAGGGCGTCCAGCAGCCGCCAGTACAGGTGCGCGCGGCCCTCGGCGAGGTCGCGGCCGCCGGCGGCGGTGTAGCGGTCGGCGAAGGCCAGGCCCGCCCCGGGGCCGTGCAGCAGGGCCAGGGCGGTGGCGCAGTGGGCGACGTCCAGGTCGGCCGGGCCCCAGGAGGTCTCCACCCAGTCGACGACCCCGGCGACCGCGAGGCCGGTGCCCGTGCCGGTGAACAGCACGTTGCCGGGGTGGAAGTCGCGGTGCAGGAAGCAGGCGTGGTGCGCGGGCGCCTCGCCGCCGATCACCTCCACCGCCCGCTCCCACAGGCCGGTACGGGCGGTGCCCACGGGCACGGCGACCCGGTCGGGGGCCGTCCACGCCTGCCAGGCGCGCGGCCGTTCCCGCTCGCCGACCGCCAGGGCGTGCACGGCGGCCAGCTGGGCCGCCAGCAGGTCGGCGCGGGCGGGCGCGTCGCCGTCCTGGGTCAGGCGCACGCTGCCGGGCAGGTGGGTCATCACCAGCGACGGGTGCTCGCACACCGCCCCCGCCGCGTCCACCGCGACCAGCCGCGCCGCCGGGATGCCGCTGCCCTCCAGCAGGCGCAGCACGGCGGCCTCGCGGGCCAGCAGCCCCGGGGCGTGGCGGCGGTAGAACGGCTTGACGAAGGAGCGCAGCACCAGCGCGTACGGGGCCGCGCCGCCGGGGCGTTCGACGTCCAGGCGGCGCATCCGCGAGGTCCAGCCGCCCTTGAGCGCGGTCACCGCGGTGACGCGTTCACCGGGCCCGAGGTGCCCCTGGACCCACCGGCGCGTGCCGTCCCGTCCCCGCCCGGGGTCGTCGCTGTCGATCATGGGCGGCAAGCCTACGCCCCGCCCCCGCCCGCCCCGCCCCACGGGGGGCCGCAGCCGACCGACGGACGCTCAACTCCCGTACCGTCGCCGACCGGCCCGCCCTCACACCCCCGGCCCCGCGCACACCCCGCCCCCCTGCCCGGCCTCCGCGTCCGCGGCCGCCACCACCGCCGCCAGCAGCCCCGGGAACCGCCGCTCCAGCTCCTCGCTGCGCAGCGCGTTCATCTTGGTGGTGCCCACGTAGTACTGGCGCAGCAGCCCCGCCTCGCGCAGCACACCGAAGTGGTGGCTGGAGGTCGAACGCCCCACCGGCAGGTCGAAGGAACCGCAGCTCAGATCGGCTCCCGAGTGCGCGAGCGTGCGCACCACCGTCCTGCGGGCCGGATCAGCGAGCGCCTCCAGCACCTGCTGGACGCTCACGTCCTCCACACCAGGGTGCACGATCACCCGCGCCGCCACGCGTGCCCGTCCCACACCCACCACCCCTTCCCAACACTCGACCCCCGTCCGTTCGATGGCCAAAGACCGCGCCGTGTGCGCGACTTCACGTACACGACGCTACTATGCCCGACCCGGCCGCCACGCTCACCGCAACAGCCGCGCAACACGCCCCCGGGCCCGGGCGACCGGGCGCCGCGACCGCACAACGGCCGCCGCGCCGCCCGGACACGGCGCCGGCACGAGAGGCACCGGCGACGGGCATCGCCGCAGGCCCCCGCCCCCGGGATGCCGGCGGGGCACGGCGGAGTGCGACCGGCCGCGACCGGGCGGCACGCGCGCGCCCCGCCGGACGGGGGGACCGGCGGGGCGGCGGAACACGGCGGACACGGCGCACGGGCCGGGCGCGCCGCACGGGCCGGACGGCGGCGGACGGCGCCGGGCGGCGGCGGGAAAAGGAGGGGAGGGACGGGCGGGCCTCAGGCGGCGCGCACCGGCGCGGGCACCGGACGGGCCAGCCGGGCCAGCGCCAGCGGCTCGAAGATGCCCATCAGCACCGGGTCCACCGCCCGCACCGCCGCCGGAGCGGGCGCCGCGGGGGCGGGAGTGCGCAGCAGCGCGAGGTAGAGCTCCTGGGTCTCGGCGGCCGGGTCGATGCCCAACTCCTCCGCCAGCACCTGACGCAACTGCTGGTAGCAGCGCAGCGCCTCGGCCCGGTTGCCGGCGGCGGCCAGCGCCTCCATCCGGCAGCGGTAGGCACTCTCGCGGAACGGGGCCCGGCGCACCGCCTCGTCGGCCCAGCGCAGCGCGTGGTGCTCCTCGCCGAGCGCGGAGGCCGCCAGACTCGCCGTCTCCAGCGCACCGATGCGCAACTCCTCCACGTGCTCGCGCACCCCCTGCGCCCACTCGCCCTCGTGGTCGGGCAGGAACGCCCCGCGCAGGTTCGACAGCGCCCCCGCGGCCAGCTGCTGGGCCACCGCGTGGCCGCCCGCCGCCAGCGCCTCGCCGGCCTCGCCCACCGCCGAGGCCGCCGCCTCCAGGTCCACGGCCGCGTCCGCGGGCAGCCGCAGCACGTACCGCCCGCCCTGGGCGATCAACGGGGTCGCACCCGGGCCCTGACCCGGCGCGGTGACGAAGGCCCGCACCCGGGAGACCACGCTGCGCAGCGCGGAGGCCCAGGTGTCGGGCAGGCCGTCGGGCCAGATGGTGTCGGCCAGCTGGTCGCGGCTGGTACCGCTGGAACGCTCCAGCACCAGGCGGGCGAACGCCACCTGGGCCTGGGCGCTGGACAGGTGCTGCGGGGCGCCGTCCTGGTGCTCGACGGCCACCAGACCGGTGAGGCGGATCAGCATGCGCGCGCCCCCGATCTGCCGGACGGACCGTCTTCCCTGAAGCCTTTCGACACGAGCTCCAACCCCCTTGAGTCAAAGCAGAAGTGACGGCCCGTATCCGGCCGTCGGCGCGGGAAATCGCGGATCGTAACAATAAACCGCCGACCAGCCGTTCGGTTTCAGCGGATTTCGACCATACATTCGCCGCATCGCGCGGTGTCAACACCGGCCGAGAAAACATACCCACCGGCCGGTCAATGCGTCGTGGACGCAAGGTTTCTGCACGTCAGAGCGTTCCCGCAGGCCAGGAAAGCGGCTATTGCGGACGCCTTGCGCATCCTGCCGTAGAAATGTAGCCATCCTTGAGCACCCCGCGTGAAGGCTTCGAGAAAACACCCCCGCAGCCACCCCGGGCCCCCGCCCCCGCGGACGGGAAGCCGAATGCCCGCGAAAGCCGTGAAAACCGTGACGCCGTGAAGGAGAAACGCCCGTGAACGCCACCGGAGCATGGAACCGCCTGGAGCCGAAGCTCGCCGCAACCAACGCCCGCGTGGCCGCACTGGAGTCCGACCCCTCCCGGCGCAACAGCTTCGTCGCCTACACCATGGAACGCGACAGCGCCTACTGCGACCTCGACGGCGAGCGCCTGCTCATGATGTCCGGCTACAGCTACCTCGGACTGGCCGGCGACGAGCGCGTCGTGGCCGCCGCCAAGGCCGCCGTCGACGTCTACGGCACCGGCAACCACGGCGTACGGGCCCTGGCCGGCACCATCCCCCTGCACGAGGAACTGGAGGCCGAGGTCGCCCGCTTCGCCCGCCGCGAACGCGCCCTGGTCTTCGGCTCCGGCTACGCCGCCAACGTCGGCACCGTCGGCGCCCTGGTCGGCGCCGGCGACACCGTCCTGATCGACAAGTACGACCACGCCTCCATCGTCGACGGCTGCCGCCTGTCCGGCGCCACCGTCACCCGCTTCCGCCACAACGACGTCGACCACCTGGAGCGCCGCCTCAAGGCCGCCGCCCCCACCGGCGTCCGCCTGGTCATCGTCGACAGCGTCTACTCCATGGACGGCGACATCGCCCCGCTGCCCGAACTGCGCGAGGTCTGCGACCGCTACGACGCCCTGCTCATGGTCGACGAGGCCCACGCCCTGGGCGTCATCGGCGCAACCGGCGGCGGCATCGAGGAACACTTCGACCACAAGGTCCGCGTCGACGTCAAACTCGGCACCCTCTCCAAGGCCATCCCCTCCATGGGCGGCTGGGTCGCCGGCAGCCACGACCTCATCGGCCACCTGCGCTACGCCGCCCGCCCGTTCCTGTTCTCCGCCGCCCTCGGCCCCGCCCAGACCGGCGCCGCCCTGGAATCCCTGCGCATCCTGCGCCGCGAGCCCGAACGCGTCACCCACACCCAGACCCAGGCCCGGCGCCTGCGCAAGCGCCTCAACGACGCCGGCATCTCCACCATGCACTCCACCACCGCCGTCCTGCCCGTCATCGCCGGCAGCGACGACGCCGCCTACGACTACGCCACCGCCTGCCGCAAGGCCGGCGTCATCGGCCTGCCCGTCGTCACCCCCGCCGTCCCCAACGACCTCGCCCGGCTGCGCATCGCGGTCACCGCCCGCCACACCGCCGCCGACATCGACTTCGCCGCCGAGGCGTTCCTGACCGCCGCCGCCCAGACCGGCCTGATCTGACCGGCCCCCGCCCCCTCACCCCCCTCTTTTTTTCCCACCGCCGGGCCGCCCGCGTGCAGCGCGAAGGAGACGAAGCCATGGCCCCCCACCACCGGCCGCCGATCGCCGTCACCGGCCTCGGCGTGGTCAGCCCCGCCGGCCACGGCGTCGAGGACCTGTGGCGCACCGTCGCCTCCGGACGCTCCACCGCCACCGCCCTGACCGACCCCGCCCTGGCCCGCCACCGGGTGCGCCTGGGCTGCCGCGTCACCGACCCGCCCGACACCGCGCAACTGCCCGCCAAGGACGCCCGCCGCCTGGACCCCTTCGCCCGCTACGGCACCCTCGCCGCCCTGGCCGCCCACGCCGACGCCGGCCACCCCGAGCCCGAACCCGGCCGCAGCGCCGTCGTGGTCGGCACCGCCGTGGGCGGCCGCACCACCAGCGACCGCGAGTCCGCGCTGTACACCCAGCACGGCCCGCTGCGGGTCTCCCCGCTGATGCCGCTGGTCACCATGCCCAACGCCGCCGCCGCCCAGATCGCGATGCGCCTGCACTGGAGCGGCCCGGCACTGACCATCGCCACCACCTGCGCCTCCAGCGCGGACGCGATCGGCCACGCGGCACTGCTGCTGGAAAGCGGACGCGCGGACGTGGTGATCGCCGGCGGCTGCGAGGCCACCTTGACCCCGGTGACCCTGGCCGCGTTCGGCAACCTCGGCGCGCACTCCCTGCGCAACGACGAACCCGCCCGCGCCTCACGGCCCTTCGACGCCGACCGCGACGGCTTCGTGATGGGCGAGGGCGCCGGCTTCCTCGTCCTGGAACGCCTGGACGACGCCCGCGCCCGCCGCCGCACCCCGTACGCGCTGCTCGCCGGGTACGGGGCCAGCGCGGACGCCTACCACCTGTCCAACCCGCGCCCCGACGGCGCCGGCGCCGTCGCCGCGATGCGCGCCGCCCTCGCCGACGCGGGCCTGGCCCCCGGCGACATCGCCCACGTCAACGCCCACGGCACCTCCACCGTGCACAACGACCGGGCCGAGGCCGCCGCCCTGCGCGCCGTGTTCGGCCCCCACGGCGTGCCGGTCACCTCCACCAAGGGCGCCATCGGCCACCTGATCGGCGCCGCCGGCGCCGTCGAGCTGATCACCGCCATCGAGGCCATGAACGAGCGCACCGTCCCTCCCACCGCCAACCACGAGAAGACCGAAGAGGGCCTGGACCTCGACGTCGTGCACACCGCGCCGCGCCCGATCCGCGCCGGCGCGGCCCTGTCCAACTCGTTCGGCTTCGGCGGCCACAACACGACCCTGGTGGTGACCCCGCTATGACCCCACCCACGACCGCCCCCGCCCCCGCCGCGACCACCGCGGCGCCGGGACCCGTCCCGCGCACCCGCCTGCACATCCGCGCGCAGGACCTGACGGCCTACCGCGCCGCCGCCCGCGCCCACCTGGGCGCCCCGCGGCGCGACGGGGCCAGCCCCGCACACCCCTTCGTCGCCGCCCACGCCCTCGCCCAGCACACCGTCACCGCCCTGACCGCCGGCGACCCGGGCTTCACCGGCGTGGTCCACCTCGCCCAGGAGATCCACACCCACGCCCCCCTCGCCCCGGGCGACCTCGACATCGCCGTCGAGGTCACCGCGGTGCGCCGCGAGGCCCGCGGCACCCGCCTGGCCCTGACCACCCGCCTCACCGACGCCGCCACCGGCGCCCCCGTCGCCGACCTCGCCACCGCCGCCCTCCTGCTGGGCGCCACCCGCACCGAACCCCACGGCGCCCTGCCCGCCGCCGCCCACCCCGGCACCGCCCCCGACGGCACCGGCCACGTCTCCACCCACGTCCTGAGCGCCGCCGACACCACCGCCTACGCCCACGCCTCCGGCGACCTCAACCCCATCCACCTCGACGAGGACGCCGCCAGGGCGGCCGGCTTCCCCACCGCCATCGCCCACGGCATGCACCTGGTCGCCCTGGCCGCCGAACGGATCACCGACCTGCACGCCGACGGCGACCCCGCCCGCGTCACCGCCCTCGGCGCCCGCTTCGCCGCCCCCACCGTGCCCGGCACCGAACTGCGCCTGACCCTGCGGCCCCACGACCGGGGCACCGTGGTGCGCTTCACCATCGCCACCGACACCGGCACCGCCGTCAAGGCCGGCTGGGCGCGCATCGCACCGGCGGGGGAGTGAACCCCGTGACCACGAACCCCACCGGCACGAACCCCGCAGCCGGCACCGGCACGAACCCCGCAGCCGTCACCGGCACGAACCCCGCGACCGGCACGAACGCGACGGGCGCGCCGCCGGCGCCGCTGGCGCTGCCCGACGCGTTCACCGCCCACGCCCGCACCCGCCCCACCGCCCCGGCCCTGCTGTGGCACGAGCACACCGTCACCTACGGCGAGCTCGCCGAGGCCGCCGAGGCCGAACGCGCCCGCCTGAAGGCCCTGCGGCTGGCGCCGGGGGAGCCGGTGGGCCTGTACGCCGTCAAGTCGCCCGGCGCGATCGCCCTGGTGCTGGCCTGCCTGATGGAACGCCGGCCCTTCCTGCTGCCCTCCCCGCAGCTCGCCCCCGCCCTGCTGGCCGCCCTCTTCGCCCAGGCCGGCGCCCGGCGCCTGCTCGCCCCCCTCGGCCAGGACACCCCCGCCCTGCCCGCCCTGCCCCACCCCGCACCGGTGCCCACCCTCGCGGCCGGCACCTCCTTCATGCTCACCACCTCCGGCTCCACCGACCTGCCCAAGATCGTCCCCCTCGCCCAGTCGGCCGTGGACCGCTTCACCGCCTGGGCCCACGACACCTTCGACCTCGGGCCCGGACGCGTCGTCGCCAACTACGCGCCCCTCAACTTCGACCTCGCCCTGCTGGACGTGTGGGCCACCCTCGCCGCCGGGGGCACCTGCCTGCTCATCGACCCCGCCCACGCCCTCAACGCCCGCCACCTGCTCACCCTGCTGACCCGCCACCGCCCCCACGTGCTGCAGGCCGTCCCCCTGGCCTACGCCCTGCTCGCCCGGGCCGCCGGCCCCACCGCCGCCGTGCTGGACAGCGTCGAGCACGCCGCGTTCACCGGCGACGCCATCGACGCCCGCACCCTCGCCGCGCTGCCCGCCCTGCTGCCGAACGCCCACCTGTACAACATCTACGGCTGCACCGAGACCAACGACAGCTTCCTGCACCGCCTGGACCGCCTGGACGCCGCGGCCGCCCTGCCCGTGCCCATCGGCGAGCCCCTGCCCGGCGTGCGCACCCTCATCACCACCGACGACGGCACCCCCCTCACCGGCCCCGGCAGCGGCGAACTCCACGTCTCCACCCCCTTCCAGGCCGCCGGCTACCTCGACCGCTCCCGCGACACCGGACGCTTCACCACCCGCCCCGAGGGCGCCGGCGAGGGACGGCGCTGGTTCCGCACCGGCGACCTCGTCACCCGCGACGACAGCGGCCGCATCCACCTCACCGGCCGCGCCGACTTCCAGGTCAAGGTCCGCGGCGTCGCCGTCAACACCGCCGAGATCGAACGCGTCCTGCTCGCCCACCCCGACGTGCGGGAGGCCGCCGTCGCCGCCGCGAGCGACCCGCTCACCGGCAAACGCCTGCACGCCGCCGTCCAGCGCACCCCCGGCTCCACCCTCAACAGCCTCGTCCTGCGCGAGCACCTGGCCCGCAACCTGCCGCGCGCCGCCGTCCCCGAGAAGCTCGCCATCCACGACACCCCCCTGCCGAAGACCGCCACCGGCAAGGTCGACCGCAAAGCCGTCCTGCCCACCCCCTGAAACCCCGCACCCCGCACCACCGAACACCAACCACCGACCCACACAAGGGAGTTGCCCGCCATGACCAACATCGACCGGATCAAGCGGTTCCTCATCGAGGAGTTCCTGCCCGACATCACCCCCGACCAGCTCGCCGACGACCACGACCTGCTCTCCGACGGCGTCATCGACAGCCTCGGCGTCCTCAAGCTCATCGCCTGGGTCGAGGACCACTTCACCCTGCCCGTCGACGACACCGACCTCGACCCCAACAACTTCCGCTCGGTCGCCGCCATCGACGCCTTCATCACCGAACGCCGCACCGCCGCCACCGCCACCGCGGCCACGGCCACCGTGGGCGGCTGACACCCGTGCACCCGGCCCTCACCGCGCTCCTCGCCGCCCGCCCCGTCGACGCCGAGGCCTGGCACTCGTGGTGGGACCAGCTCGAACACCGCACCCTGGGCCCGGCCGACACCGACCGGGCCCAGGCGGCGGCCCTGCTGGCCGGCCTCACCACCCGCCTGCCCGACCCCGACACCCTCGCCGCCCTGGTCACCTCGCTCACCGAACGCACCCCCCACCCCGGCCCCGCCCACCCCCACAGCGTCAACATCGTCGGCACCGGCGGCGGACCGGCCACCTTCAACCTCTCCACCGCCGCCGCCCTCACCGCCGCCGCCATCGGCATCCCCGTCGTCAAGACCGGCTCCCGCGCCTACACCAGCGCCGCCGGCTCCGTCGACCTCCTGGAGCGCCTGGGCATCACCCTCACCTCCGGCCACGCCGCCACCGCCGACCACCTCGCCCGCCACAACATCGCCTTCGCCGGCCCCCACGTCTACCCGCCGCCCCTGACCCGCCTGGCCCGCACCCTCTACCCCCTCACCCTCAAACCCTTCGGCGCCTTCCTCAACACCCTCGGCCCCCTGCTCGCCACCGTCCCCGTCACCGCCCAGCTCACCGGCGTCTCCACCCCCGCCGCCCTCGACGCCCTGCGCCCCCTGGCCGCCCGCCTGCCCGCCCGCACCGTGTGGCTGGCCCACAACCGCACCGGCGCCGACGAACTCCTGCCCTTCGCCGACAACACCCTGCACACCCCCACCGGCACCGTCCACCTGCCCGCCGGCTGCGTCGCCCCCGACAGCGGCACCCTCGCCGACCTCGCCCCCCACCCCGGCGACCTCACCGGCCACTTCCTGCGCGCCCTCGCCGGACAGGCCGGCACCACCGCCACCCGCACCATCGCCCTCAACGCCGCCGCCCTCGCCCTGGCCTCCGGCCGCCACACCCACTGGAACACCGCCTACAACGCCGCCCTGGACGCCCTCGCCGACGGCACCCCCCGCGCCCTGGCCGAACGCCTCGCCACCGCACCCGGCCGCCCCGCCCGCCCCGCGGCACCGGCGGCACCGGCGGCACCGGAGGCACCGGCCGCCAAGACCGCCGCCCCGGACCCCGCGGCCCGCCGACCGGAGGCCACCCGTGCCTGAACCCCTCTTCCCCCAGGACCGCCCCGGCCTCGCCCTGTTCCTCAACGCCGGCGACCCCGCCGACCGCCTCACCGACCTCGCCCTCATGCTCGACGAGCAGCGCGTCGACGTCCTCGAACTCGCCGTCCCCTTCCCCGACTCGCCCACCGACGGCCCCGTCATCCGCCGCTCCGCCGCCCGCGCCCTGCAAACCGGCACCACCTGGGACACCGTCCTCGCCGACCTCACCGACCTCACCCCCCGGCTGCGCCACCTCAAGGTCGTCCTGCTCGCCGACTGGAGCCACAGCCTGCGCCACCGCGACCCCGCCGCCACCGCGCGCGCCGCCACCGCCGCCGGAGCCCGCGCCCTGCTCGTCCACGCCCTGCCCCCACGCCTGCGCCCCGCCTGGCAGCAGGCCCTGCGCGACGAAGGCCTCCCGCAGGTCACCACCTGCTACCCCGCCTCCACCCCCGACGTCCTCGCCGCCGCCGCCCGCGACGCCACCGGCGCCTACGTCTACCTCGTCGCCCACTACGGCCGCTCCGGCACCACCCCCACCACCGGCCACCGCGCCCTGGCCACCACCGTCGCCACCCTGCGCACCACCGCCCCCGCGACCCCCGTCGCCGTCGGCTTCGGCGTCAGGACCGCCGCCGACCTCGACGCCGTCACCGCCGCCGGCGCCGACGCCGCCATCGTCGGCTCCGCCGCCGTCGCCCGCCTGGAACACGCAGCCGCCCACGGCCTGGACGCCGTCACCGAACTGCGCGCCTTCCTCACCGACCTCCGCCCCGCCCGCCCCCCTCACCCGGACGCAAGAGGCGGACCCCGCGCCACCGCGCACACCCCCACCACCCCCGGCACCACCACCCGAGAGGAACAACCCGCATGCTGATCCGCGACCTGGCCGACGTGAAGACCGTCGAGTGGGGCAACGGCCTGTCCCGCCGCTTCCTCGTCGAGAGCGACAACCTCGGCTACAGCCTCACCGACACCATCGTCAACGCCGGCACCAAGTCCCGCCTGGAGTACCGCAACCACCTGGAGGCCTGCTACTGCATCGCCGGCTCCGGCGAGGTCATCGACATGGACGGCAACTCCCACCCCATCACCCCCGGACGCCTCTACGCCCTCGACGAGCACGACGCCCACTACCTGGTCGCCGGCCCCCAGGAGGACCTGCGCCTGGTCTGCGTCTTCTCCCCGGCCCTGCGCGGCGACGAGGTCCACCAGCTCGACGCCCACTCCTCCTCCGCCTACTAAGAACCAAGGCACCCCCGCCAGGCACCCCGCGCCCCACCGGGGCCCGCCGCCCCCACCCACCGCCCGGGGGCCCGGGCCCCCGCACGGGCCCTGGAACCGACGTCAGCCGGCGCCACCGGGCGCCGGCCTGCCACCCCGGGCCCCAACGGCCCGGGAGGAAGGCGGCACCCCCGATGATCCGCTGGAACGCCGACCAGACGGCCCTGCGCGAGGGCCTGGCCCGCTTCGGCGACGACCTCAGCGCCGGCCACATCGAAGGCGACGAACAGGCCGCCTTCTCCCACGACAAGTGGCGCCTGATCCAGAAGACCGGCATCCTCTCCCTGCCCTTCGACGAACGCCACGGCGGCCTGGGCCAGTCCCTGCTCACCACCATGTACGTCCTCGAAGGCCTCGGCCAGACCTGCCGCGACGGCGGCCTCAACTTCTCCGTCACCACCTCCATGGCCTCCACCGGCGTCCCCCTCCAGGCCTTCGGCTCACCCGCCCTCAAGGACGCCTACCTGCCCCGCATCGCCTCCGGCGACGCCATCGGCGCCCACGCCATCACCGAGTCCGAATCCGGCTCCGACGCCATGCAGATGCGCACCCGCGCCGTACGCGACGGCGACCACTTCGTCCTCAACGGCTCCAAGACCTTCGTCTCCAACGGCCCCGTCGCCGACGTCGTCGTCGTCTACGCCCGCACCCACCCCCAGGGCGGAGCCCTCGGCGTCACCGCCTTCCTCGTCGACGCCGACACCCCCGGCCTCACCACCGGAAACCCCGTCAAGAAGATGGGCCTGCGCACCTCCCCCCTCTCCGAGCTCTACCTCGACGACGTCCGCGTCGGCGCCGACCGCGTCCTGGGCCGCGTCGGCGGCGGCTTCCTCGTCCTCGACCACGTCATGAAACGCGAGATCCTCTACACCTTCATCGTCAACACCGGCGAGATGCAGCACCGCCTCGCCCGCTGCCTCGACTACGCCAAGACCCGCATGTCCTTCGGCAAACCCATCGGCTCCTACCAGTCCGTCGCCAACAAGATCGTCGACACCAAGATCCGCCTGGAAACCGCCCGCAAGTGGCTGTACGACACCGCCCAGCGACTGGAAGCCGGCGACAACGTCACCGTCGACATGGCCATCGCCAAACTCCTCACCAGCGAATCCAACCTCGCCACCTCCCTGGCCGCCGTCCAGGTCTTCGGCGGCAACGGCTACATGTCCGAATACGGACTGGAGAAGGACGTGCGCAACGCCGTCGCCGGCACCATCTACTCCGGCAGCAACGAGATCCAGTACAACCGCATCGCCGCCATGCTCGGACTCGGCAAATGACCGCCCCCGCCGCCCCGCACGCCCCCACCCGCAGCGGCCACCTCAAAGTCTGCGGCGCCCGCACCCGCGCCGACCTCACCCTCCTCGCCGACACCGGCCCCACCCTGGTCGGCCTGTGGCACGGCATCCCCGGCGGCCCCGCCGACCTCCAGGCCGACCGCCTCGCCGACCTCGCCGCCACCGCCATCCGCCTGGGCCTGGAACCCGTCCTCGTCACCTTCCTCGACCACGCCCCCACCCTCGCCGCCCTCGCCCGCGCCACCGGCATCCGCTGGATCCAGCTCCACGCCTACCAGAGCCCCGCCCTCGTCGCCGAACTGCGCGAACACCTGCCCTACGCCGTCCTCGTCAAAGTCCTCCACCTCTCCCGAGGACGCTGCCTCGAACGCGCCTTCACCGGCGCCTTCGCCCGCGCCGGCACCGACCTGTTCCTCCTCGACACCGTCACCGACGACGGCCGCGTCGGCTCCACCGGCCAACCCCTGGACCCCGCCCACGTCCACGCCCTGCTGCCCCGCCTCACCATCCCCTTCCTCCTCGCCGGCGGCCTCAACACCACCAACCGCGACACCTACCGCACCATCACCGACCACCCCCTCTACGCCGGCGCCGACATCGACTCCGCCGCCCGCGACCGCACCGGCCGCTTCACCCACGAGAACGTCACCGCCCTCACCCGCGCCTGGCACCCGCGCCTCCAGGAGACGACCGCATGAGCCCGAGCTTCATCGACGCGCTGCTCACCGCCGCCCGCCCCCTGGTCATGGAAGTCAAACTCCGCGACCCCCACGGCACCGACCTCCTGGGCCCGCGCACCGTCACCGACCTCGTCACCCGCTACGAACAGGCCGGCGCCCCCTGCCTGTCCGTCGTCACCGGCCGCTGGTTCGGCGGCACCCCCCGCCTGCTGCGCGAGGTCACCGCCGCCACCGAACTGCCCGTCCTGCAGAAGGACTTCCTCACCCGCCCCGCCCAACTCGAAGCCGCCCGCGCCCTCGGCGCCTCCGCCGTCCTGCTCACCGCCGCCCTGCTGCCCGCCACCTCCCTCGCCCGCCTGGTCACCAGCGCCCTCGACCTCGGCCTGACCCCCTTCGTCGAGATCACCGACGAGCGCGAACTCGACGCCCTGCCCCGCATCGCCGACTGCGTCGTCGCCGTCAACAACAAGGACATCCGCACCCGCGAACGCGACCGCGGCGACCTCGGCCGCAGCCTGCGCCTGCTGCCCGCCCTGCGCGCGGCCGGCTGCCGCGCCCCCGTCTCCGCCTCCGCCATCACCGACCCCGCCGACGCCGCCCGCCTCCTGGACGCCGGCTACGCCGCACTGCTCATCGGCACCTCCCTCATGCGCAACCCCGACCTCACCGGCTGGCTCGCCGACCTCGACAACGCCCGCACCGGAGTCGCCGCGTGAGGAACGACCTGCGCACCCGCTCCCTGGTCCTGGACGCCGCCGGCATCCCGCTGTCCGCCCTGGTCGCCGAACCCGAGGACCGCGCCCCCAAAGCCGTCCTCCTCGCCGTCCACGGCCGCGGCATGCGCGCCGCCTACTTCGCCGGCCCCGCCCACCCCGACACCAGCCTGCTCACCCTCGCCGCCGACCTCGGCTACACCGTCCTCGCCGTCGACCGCCCCGGCCACGGCGCCTCCGCCCACCGCCTGCCGGCCGGCCAGCTCATCGCCGACCAGGCCGCCACCCTCCACGCCGCCCTCACCGACTACGCCCGCGCCCACGACACCGGCGCCGGCGTCCAACTCCTCGCCCACTCCTTCGGCGGCAAGATCGCCCTCCAACTCGCCGCCCACTGGCCCGACAACCCCCGCCTGCCCCTGCTCGGCTGCGACATCTCCGGCCTCGCCCAGCACTACGCCCCCGGCGCCTGGGACCGCCCCGACGACCTCGCCGGCGGCGGCCGCCTCAACTGGGGCCCCCTCAACCTCTACCCGCCCGGCACCTTCCACGCCGCCCGCACCCTGCTCACCCCCGTCCCCGCCCTCGAATCCCGCGAACTGGCCACCTGGCCCGCCCGCTACAGCGCCCTCGCCGCCCGCGTACGCGTCCCCGTGCGCCTGACCCTCGCCGAACACGAACACTGGTGGCGCCTGGACGAGGCCTCCCGCACCGCCCTGACCGCCGCCTTCCCCACCGGCCTGGCCCACCTGGTCACCGCCCACGGCGCCGGCCACAACCTCTCCCTGGGCCACGCCGCCCGCCCCTACCACCTGCGCGCCCTCGCCTTCACCGACGACTGCCTCACCCGGCCCGCCACCGCCCCCACCGCCCCCGCCGCACCGGCCCCTGGCGCGGCCGCCGCGCCGGCCCCCGCCCTCGCCACCGTCTGACGAGGGCCCACCGACCACCTGGCGCAGGGTGGCAGGGAAGGCCCCGCCGTCCCCCCGGGCAAGGGGACGGCGGGGCCCGCCCCCCCCGCGCGCGCCGAGCACGGGAATCCCCCGCCGCCCCGGAAGGTTGCCGTCGACAGCCCACGAACGGACCCCCGGTCCCGCCGCGGGCACACCGACGGCCGGCCACAGGAAGGCACGCACATGAGGATCGGCGACATCGAAGTCCTGGCGATCACCGACGGAACGGGCACCGAGAGGGCCGCCGACATCCTCACCCGCCCCGGCACCGACGACCCCTGGGCCTGCCACCGGCACCACCTCGAACCCGACGGCACCCTCACCCTGCCCCTGGGCGGCTTCCTCGTACGCAGCGGGCGGCGCACCGTCCTCGTCGACGCCGGAGTCGGCCCCCACGACGACGGCCGCTACCGCGGCGGAGCGCTCCTCGACTCCCTCGCCGCCCACGGCGTCACCCCCGCCGACATCACCGACGTCCTCTTCACCCACCTCCACTTCGACCACGTCGGCTGGGCCTCCGTCCACGACCGGCCCGTCTTCCCCCACGCCACCTACCGCGCCCACCGCGCCGACTGGCAGCACTTCGTCACCGGCCAGGCCGCGACCCCCGAGGCCGTCGCCAAACTCGCCCCCGTCGAGGCACAACTCGAACTCTTCGACACCGACGTCACCCTCGCCCCCGGCATCGACGCCCTCCACACCCCCGGCCACACCCCCGGCACCACCGTCTACGTGCTCTCCTCCGGCACCCGGCGCGCCCTGCTGCTCGGCGACGTCGTCCACTCCGTCGTCCAACTCGCCGAACGCGACTGGCAGGTCGTCTGGGACATCGACCCCGCCGCCGCCTCCGCCGCGCGCAACCGCATCGCCGACCGGGCCGCCGACACCGACGACCTCCTCGTCGCCGCCCACTTCCCCGGCATGCGCTTCGGCCGCATCCTCGCCGCCGACGGCCACCGCCGCTTCGTCGCCGCCTGAGCCCCCCGGCCCCGCGGGCCCCGGGGGCCCGCCACCGCCCGGACGGCCCCGGCCCCCGCGCGGCGGGGACCCGCCGGCGGGCACCGGGCCCATAAGGTGCCCGCATGTCGGTAGTCGTCGCGGGCGGCCACGGCATGGCCGCACGGCGCACCACCACCCACGGCAGCGGCGGCGTGGGCATGGGCGGGGGCTGCGGCGCCGCGTCCTGCGGGGGAGGCTGTGGAGGGGGCTGCGGCGGCGGGCTCTAGCCCGGGCGCGGCCCGGTCGGCGGCACGTCGTGGACATCGGCCCGCACAGCGGCGCATGCGCCCAGCCCACCGGGGAAGCCGAGGGGGCAGCCCGGACCGGCGCCGCTCCCGGCCGGGCCCCCGGGGCCCCGAGGAGGTCCCGGGGCGCCGCCCGCACCCGCGAGAGGACCCGCGGATGCGGGCGGCGCGCGGCACACCGGGCGCAGCCGTACACATCCGGGGCCGCACGGGGAAGCGGTGACGGCGCGGCCGGCCGCGGCCGCCTTCGACGGGTTCAACGAGCTCGACAGGCCGGGCCGGTGTGCGGGCGGGGCCCGGCGGCGGCGCATCGCCGAGCGCCTGACATCCTGGCCGCATGGACGCCGACGACCCGAATCCGGTCCACCTCGACCACGTGATGGACGGGTTGGCGACGAACCCCGCCCTGCCCGCCGCGATGGTCCGGCGGCTGTTCGCCCGGCGGCACGGACTCGGGAAGGTGGCGGGTCGTGCGGACCTCACCGAGGAGATGATCGACGAGATCATCGCGACCGACGACCACTGGCTCCTGCACGGCCTGGCCCTCAACGACCGGCTGCCGCACCGGTTCCGCCTGCGTCTGGCCGCCCACCCGGACGAGGGGGTGCGGGCCGCGCTCGCCGTCCGCGCCGCGACCGCACCGCGGCGGATGCTGGAGCAGCTCGTCGACGATCCGGCGCCGAAGGTCCGCGAGTACCTGGCCCAGGAGGACGGCACCCCGCCCGACCTGAGGGCCCGCCTCGCGGCCGACCCCGACCCCGCGGTCCGCGCCGCGCTGGCGAAGCACTGGACGCGGGCCCCGGAAGCGGTGCGCCGGATCCTGCTCACCGACCCCGAGCCGCAGGTCCGCGCCGCCGCCTGCTCCACCTGCTTCGCGCACCTGCCGCATCCGGTACCGCCCGCGGATCTGCTGCCGACACTGCTGGCGGACCCGGTGACCCGGGCGGGCGCGGTGGTCCACGCCGTCCTCGACGCGGACACCGCCCGGCGGCTCGCCGAGGACCCGGACAGCGGCGTGCGCGCCGAACTCGCCCGGCATCCCGACCTGCCGCCGTCGCTGCGCGAGGCCCTGGCCGTCGATCCGGCCCCGAGCGTGCGGGTGAAGGTCTTCGCCCGGCCCGACACACCGGAGCACGAGCGGGCACGGATCCACACCTCGGTCCACGAGCTCGCGCAGTCGACGGCCGAGCCGGACCCCGACGCCGACGACGAAGCCCTCCTGCAGTGGTACGAGAACTCCTTCGCGCCCACGGAACTACGGATCCTGCGCCTGGACTGGGTGACGGCCGATCCGCTGCCGCACCTCGACTCGCCCTACATCTGCTTCCGGGTCTCCGCGGCCGCCGGCAGGGACCTTCCCGCCGAGGCGGTGGCCCGACTGCTCGGCGACGAGGAGGAGATGGTCCGCCTCACCATGGCGCACACCGCCCCGCACCTGGTCGACCCGGCGACCGCCGAGGACATCGAGCGCCGCTACCGCGGACGCGACAAGTTCACGTTCTGGTGGGACAGGGCGCGGGTCCTGCCGTTGCCGCCGGAGACCCTGCGCCGCTTCGCCACCGACCCCCAGCCCCGGCTGCGCTCGCTGGCGCCCCGCGATCCGGACCTGCCCCCGCAAGTCGCCGAGCAGCTGGCCGACGATTTTGAGGAGCGTGTCCGCCGGGCGGTCGCCTCCCACCGCAGCCTCCCGCTCCCGTCCCTGCTGCGGCTGCTCGCCGACCCTTCCGAACACGTCGCGCGGGCCGCCGCCGCCTCGCCGGTGCTCCCCGTCGAGCACATGGAGCGGCTGCTGACCCGGGCGGGCCTGTAGCCGTCGCGGACCCGCCCGGGGCCGATGCCGCCGCCAGGGCCTCGGGCCGTCGCGTCCTCAGGGCCTTCGGTTCGCCGGCCCGCCCTCGACCCACTGCGGCACGCGCACCGGCGCGAGGAACTTCTGGTTGAGGACCAGTAGCCACGCCAGCGCGATGATGCCGACGATCGGGAGCCCGAGCAGCAGCAGGAGGAAGAGGATCGGGTGTTCGTGGCTGAACGCGTCGGCGTTGAGCCCGAAGAGCGTCACGGGGCCGGCGACGACCAGCGGTACCACCAGCCAGCAGAACAGGTAGGTGCGGATCGCCTCGCTCGCGCGCAGCTCGGCCTCGCCGAGGAACACGTACTCGGTGGTGGTCGTCGAGGCGCCGCCTCGTCCGGGGACGTCGACCGTCTCGCCCTCCTGGACGTAGTAGCGGCCCAGCGGCCGGATCGGCAGCATCAGGACGGTGAACCAGCGGGTGGCGAAGCAGGCGCCCCGGGCGTCCACGCGGGTCTTGCCCAGCATCGTGCGCCCGAATCCGTTGACCGTGCCCAGCCGTGGTGCCGCGCGCAGCGGCCTGACCTTGTCCGGCATCCGACCCCCTCGTCCTGGTGGCAACTCTTGATCCCAGCATGCCAGTCGCCTGCGACACCGTGCCGGGCCGGGGCGCGACTCCCGCCCCCGGCCCGCCGCTGACGGATCCTCGCCTGCCGTCGGCCGGGCCGGCTTCCCGCGGGAGGCGTGCGCGCGCGGCGGCGGGGCCGTCCCCTCGGGACCGCCCGCTGCGGACCGTCCTCGACGGCACGCGCGGTGGCCGGCCCCGCGACGGGACGCGCGGTGCGGCGGTGCGGGAGAAGGGGGTTCGTCCGCGGGCCGCCGCCCCGAGGCGGGCGGCGGCGCGCAAGTTCCGTCAGGGGGTGCCGAATTCGCCCGCGCGGACGGCGGTGACGGAGAACGGCCGGGCGGTGGAGCGGGAAGTCGGCGGGGCCGACTTCCTGTGCCGGGTGTCCGGGCGAGCGTGCACCTCGCCCATCTCGTCGGACGCGAACGAGGGTTCGGCGCCGCCACCCCGGGAGAGGGGTGGCGGCGCCTGACATGCGATCAGCTGGCGTCGAACTCGCCGGTGCGGACGGCGGCGACGAAGGCTCGCCAGGCGGGGGAGGGGAAGAGGAGGGCCGGCCCGTTGGGGTCCTTGGAGTCACGCACAGGCATGACACCGCTGAAGCCGTCGGCGACCTCCACGCAGCCGTTCTGGCCCCCGCTGTAGGTGCTCTTCCGCCAGCCGGCGTGGGTCAGGTCAACATCCATCCTCATAGCCCTTCCGTACCGCACGGATCATCTCCATAGATGCGGCCTGATTCAGTGCCTCGATCTGAAGCCGATCGTAGCCCCTGAACAGTGGAAGGACAGTGTCGATATCGCGATCAAGATAACCGCGGACTTCGGTCTCGCCGTACCCGAGCAACTTGCGGTCGGGCATGGTCAGCAGGGTCACATGGGAGCTGAAAGGCCGTTCCTCGCCCAGGGAGTACGGGGCGACCTGAATGATCACGCTCGGGGAGGCGGCAAGCTGCTCAAGGTGCTGTAGCTGCTCGATCATCACCTTCGTTCCGCCGACAGGTCGGCGCAGGCAGCTTTCATCGAGAACTGCATGAAGTAGAGGGGTCGGAGTGCGGGCCAGGAGTTGTTGGCGCGTCATGAGGAATGCGACCCGTTCCTCGGCCTGTTCGGGAGTCGCGGTGCCGCGCCTGATGTTGGCCGCTTCCCAAGCGCCGGCGTAAGCATGGGTCTGCAGCAGCCCGGACACGATGTCGATCGAGAACAGCCGCACCTCTGCGGCGCGGTTCTCGTGGTTGGCGTACTCCGGGAAGCCCGGCACGAGCGCGGTGTGCTTGTGCTGCCACCACATCAGCATCAACGTCCCGCCCGTTTCCAGGACTTCGTCGGCCTTGGTAGCAAACTTTTCACTCGGCGGTCGGTGCGCAAGTTCAACGAACGAGACGTACGAGGCGCTGACTCCGCACTTGCGCGCGAGCTGGTGCTGCAGGAGGCCCTTCGCCTTGCGTGAGTTGCGGAGTTGGATGCCGAAGGGGGCCCAGGGGCTGGATGACGGGTCGATTTCCTTGATGTTCACCATGGGGGCTCCGACTCAACGTGGCCTCGAAGTCAAGTTGTTTGCGCTTCCGATGCTAGGCGAATCCAGGCCACCATATGCACAGAACGTGAAACTCCGATCGCAGAGGGTTCCCCATGCCCCACGACCAAGCCACCCGCCTCCACGGCTACGGCGTCCGGTTCGACACCACGGCCGACCGCTACCGGGTCCGCAACGAGATGACGGGGGAGTGGCTCCGCGGCGCCACCGGTGAGCCGGCCGCCTTCGTCTTCTTCGGGGACGCGTACAGCGCCTGGCGCGCCTTCGAGGTCCACAAGCGGCCCGGGGAGAAGTGAGATGTCCTCCACCCTCTCCCGCGCGACCGCCGAGCAGCGCCGGCGGGCCGCCGACGTCCTGGACGACCTCGCCACCGTCCTCGCCCTCGGCGGCGTCGAGCTCCCCACGCTCGAAGTCGACTGGGCGGACGGCCGCCTGA
>NZ_JBVJBI010000051.1:0-54036 GCF_055589745.1 Kitasatospora sp. NPDC041917
TTTTCCCGATTTTTCCCCGACCCCTGGGGGGAGTGGGCCCAAAAGAGATTCGGCTGCGAGGCCCCCCCGCTGGGCGGGGGGGGGGTCCACCCCCGGGCCCCCACCCCGCCCCGACGGCCCTCCGACCCGGGGGCGGGCCGGGAGGGAGCCGACCTCAGGAGGTCAGCGAGGTCTTGCGGGTGGAGATGATCTGGTCGATCAGGCCGTACTCGGCGGCCTCCTCGGCGGTCAGGATCTTGTCGCGCTCGATGTCGTCGCGCACCTGCTCCGCCGTCCGGTTGGAGTGCTTGGAGAGCATCTCCTCCAGCTGCTCGCGCATCCGGAAGATCTCCTTGGCCTGGATCTCCAGGTCGGACACCTGGCCGCGGCCGGTCTCGGTGTACGGCTGGTGGATCAGGATGCGGGCGTTCGGCAGCGCCATCCGCTTGCCGGGGGTGCCGGCGGCGAGCAGCACGGCCGCGGCGGAGGCCGCCTGGCCCATGCAGACCGTGGTGATGTCCGGCTTCACGTACTGCATGGTGTCGTAGATGGCCGTCAGGGCCGTGAACGAGCCGCCGGGCGAGTTGATGTACATCTGGATCTCGCGGTCCGGGTCCATCGACTCCAGGCACAGCAGCTGCGCCATGATGTCGTTCGCCGAGACGTCGTCGACCTGCGAGCCGAGGAAGATGATGCGCTCCTCGAACAGCTTGGCGTACGGGTCGTACTCGCGGATGCCCTGCGTGGTGCGCTCGACGAAGCGCGGGACGATGTAGCGGCCCTCGGCGCGCATGTCCTCGACGCGGGCCTGGGCGGCCGACAGGCTGGGGATGTTCATGGGGTCCTTGTCCTCCGGGGCGTTGGGGCTGTGGTCTCGCGGGCCGGGCCGAGGCTCAGGCAGCGCCCGTGCCGCCGCCGCCGGGGACGTCCGCGGCGCTGTGCATGATCGCGTCGATGAGGCCGTACTCCAGGGCCTCCTCCGGGGTGAACCAGCGGTCGCGGTCGGAGTCGGCGGTGATCTGCTCGAAGGACTGGCCGCTGTGGTGGGCGATCAGCTCGGACATCCGCTTCTTGGTGCGGAGCAGCTGCTCGGCCTGGATGCGGATGTCGGTGGCGGAACCGCCGAGGCCCGCGGAGGGCTGGTGCATCAGGATGGTCGAGTTCGGCAGCGAGAAGCGCTTGCCCGGGGCACCCGCGGTGAGCAGGAACTGGCCCATCGAGGCCGCCATGCCCATCGCGATGGTGACGACGTCGTTCTTGATGTACTGCATGGTGTCGTAGATCGCCATGCCGGCCGAGATCGAGCCGCCCGGGGAGTTGATGTAGAGGAAGATGTCCTTGTCCGGGTCCGCGGCCAGCAGCAGCAGCTGCGCGGTGATCTTGTTGGCGATGTCGTCGTCGACCGCCTGGCCGAGGAAGATGATCCGCTCGTTGAGCAGCCGGTTGTAGACCTGGTCGCCAAGGCCGCCGAGCACGTCACCAGCGGCGGCGTGCGGCGCCATCGGGCCAGGCATCTGCATCTGCGGGAACGTCACTTAGCCACCTGCTCAGTCGGTTTGGACGGTCGCTCCACGGCCGTCACGATGTCGCACAGCTTCCGGGTATCACGTCGTGATTGGTGCTGTCCAAGGACCCTAACGCGCAGGCCGGGCCGCAGAATCCCTCACGCAGAACTGTTCGCTGTGAGCGCAGGGTCGCGGTGGTCGCGGGCGGGGACGACAGCGGGCCCGGACACCGTACGGCGTCCGGGCCCGCTGCAGCCTGGAGGGGCTACCGGGGCGCTCAGGCCTCGGTCTTCTCCTCGGCGGAGGTCTCCTCGGCGGCGGCCTCGACGGTCTCGGCCGTCTCGTCCTCGTCGTCGAAGTCGATCTCGTTGCCCTCGGTGTCGACGACCTTGGCGGCCTCGACCACGGTGGCCAGCGCCTTGCCGCGGGCGACCTCGCCGACCAGCAGCGGAACCTGGCCGCCCTGGACGACCTGCTGGGCGAACTGGTCCGGGGTGAGGCCGGAGCCGGCGGCGCGGCGGATGAGGTGCTCGGTCAGCTCCTCCTGGTTAACACCCAGCTCCTCGTCGGCGACGATCTGGTCCAGGACGAACTGGGTCTTGATGCCCTTCTTCGCCTGCTCCTCGATCTCCGCGTCCCACTCCTCGGCGGTCTTGCCCTGGGTCTCCAGGTAGGCGTCGAGGGTGAGGCCCATCGGCTGGAGCTGGTGGTGCTCCACGTTGTGCTTGCGGGTCTCGACCTCGTCCTTGAGGAGCTTCTCGGGGTACTCGATCTCAACCAGGGCGAGCAGCGCGTCCAGGACCTTCTCCTGGGCCTGGGTGGCCTGGTCGTACTCCTTCATGCGCTCCAGGCGCTTGCGGGAGTCGGCGCGCAGGTCCTCCAGGGTGTCGAACTCGCTGGCCAGCTGGGCGAACTCGTCGTCCAGCTCGGGCAGCTCCTTCTCCTGGACGGCGGTGACGGTGACGGTGACCTCGGAGGTCTTGCCCGCCTGGGTGCCACCCTTGAGCTCGGTCTCGAAGGTCTTCTCCTCGCCGGCCGACAGGCCGACGACGGCCTCGTCGATGCCGTCGATGAGGCGGCCCGAGCCGATCTCGTAGCTGACGCCGTTGGCGGTGCCGTCGTCCGGCACCTCGCCGTCGACCTTGGCGACCAGGTCCACGACCACGATGTCGCCCTCGGCGGCGGCGCGCTCGACGTCCTTGACCGAGGAGAAGCGCTCGCGCAGCTGCTCCAGCGACTTCTCGATGTCCTCGTCGGAGACGACGATCGGGTCGACGGTCACCTCGATGGACGAGAACTCCGGCAGGGTGACCTCCGGACGGACGTCGACCTCGGCGGTGAACTTCAGGTCGCCGCCATCGGCGATCTTCTCGACACCCTCGATGTTGGTGATGTCGGGCTGTCCGAGGACCTCGATCTTGCCCTCGTCGACGGCCTGCGTGTAGAAGCGCGGCAGGGCGTCGTTGACGGCCTCTTCCAGCACGGCACCACGGCCGAAGCGCTGGTCGATGACCCGGTTCGGGATCTTGCCCTTGCGGAAGCCCGGGACCGAGACCTGCTGGTTGATCTTCTTGTACGCCGCGTCGAGGCTGGGCTTGAGCTCCTCGAAGGGCACCTCGACGGTGAGTCGAACCCGGGTCGGGTTCAGAGTCTCGACGGCGCTCTTCACGGTTAGGTCTCCTAGGGGCTTGCGGTCAGGTTGTCTCCGCCCGTCCCCATCACCCGGCCGGAGCCGGAAAGGGGGTCGGACGAGACGGGCGATGGGCGGTTGGAGCTGCATCTCCCGTGGGGTGGACGGTGAGCTTGACTCCTCGCCCTCGTGCGGTTGACCTGGGTGGACGCCACAGGGACTACCGCCAGCGCCCCATCCTACCGGTACCACGAAAGGCGGACGCCAGGCGCCACCGTACCGCCGCCGGAGAGCTCCCACACAGAACAGGGCCCCGCCCCCGTCGGGCGAGACCCTGCCGCACTGTCGGGGTGACCGGATTCGAACCGACGGCCTTCCGCTCCCAAAGCGGACGCGCTACCAAACTGCGCCACACCCCGTGGTGCCGAGAGGAAGCGTACACGCCGGGCCTGCACGGCTCGCCGAGTTGTTCCGCGCGGGCGCGACCGCGACATATACCGCGCGGGCGCGAGGGGGTGCGCGCAGGGCGCCGGGCGAGGGGGCGTGCGCTCGGGCGGCCGGACCAGGTACGCTGTCCCCCGGACTTCCGGCCGGTGACGGCTGGGAGCGTCGTGCGGGCGTAGCTCAATGGTAGAGCCCTAGTCTTCCAAACTAGTCACGCGAGTTCGATTCTCGTCGCCCGCTCTCCGATCCGGCCCCGGTGCGCCCAGCGCACCGGGGCCGTCGGCGTTCCCGGGGCCGTCGCGGCCCCTTCCGCCTCAGAGTCCGAGCCGTGCGGCCCGGGCGGCGGCCCGGTCCAGCAGCTGGTGGACGTCGCCCTCCCGGGTGGTCGGGCGGTCGTTGTACTCGTCCGGGGAGCGCGCGGGGCGGCCGGTGGCGTGCAGCACCTCCATCAGCTGGACCCGGGCGGTGCGCACGGTGTCCGGGGTGCCGTAGCCGTGCGCCAGGACGGCGGCCTGCGCGCCGAGCAGGCAGACCCGGCCGGCCGCGTCCCACATCGCGCCCTGGAGCCAGCCGTGCGCCCCGATGTAGCGGGAGGCGAGCCGGAGGTGGTCGGCCGCGCCGACCGGCACGGGGCGGGCGGGCCGGCCCAGCGCCCGGTCGAGCAGGGTGGCCCGGGGCTCGGGGTGGCCGGCCTGCCAGGGCCGCAGGACGCTGCCGTGGGGGCAGACGTACGGCACCGGGGTACGCGCGGGGGCGGGCAGCGAGGCGAGGTAGGCCTCGATCTCGGCGACCAGTCCCGGGCCGGCCGGGCCGAACGGCGGCGGCCCGGGGGCGAGGAGGACGGGCGGGGGCGGGGCGGTGGTGCGGGGCATGCGGGTCCTCCGGGCGGACGGCCTTCAGGTTCCGCTGCCCAAAGTGGGGCATCCGGGACGTTTCCGCGACCGGAGGACCGCGGGGTCCGCATGGTTTCCCGGCGGGCTGTCGGGCCGATAGCCTCGGCGGCGTTCGAGCGCAGTTCGAGCGCGAGCTCAGCCGCCGCGCTCCCGAGGTGGAGGAGTCCCGGTGCATCCGCAGGAGCGACTGGCCGTCATTCAGCGCTGTGTGGTCCGGGAGATGGCGCGACTGGGCCAGGTGTTCCGCCCGGACGGCGAGGTGGTCCGCGGCCCCGGCACCACCGCGGTGGCGGTGCGCGAGCACCCCGGGGACGACGGCGCCGGGCACGTGGACCTCGGCTTCGCGCTCCACCTGGGCCGGGCGGACGCCCCGGTGGTGTGGGACTGCGCGGCAGGCCTCGGCAAGACCGAGGAGGAGAAGCTCGCCAACGCGGTGAAGATGTGGGCGACCACCACCGCCCCGGTGCTGGTCGAGGTCGCGGGGGGCCGCGGGATCCGCGCCGACCGCCCGGCCCTGCCCGGACTCCCGGGCTGGCACGCGGTGCAGGGGCCGGCCGCGGTGTTCGGCTTCGGCAACGAGCACCTGGCGGGCTGGCTCGCCGAGCACCGGGTGCTGCCGGCGCTGGCGCCCGCGCTGCGCGCCGGGTTGACCGGGCCCGGGCCGGTGGGCGTCAAGCTCTTCCTGGGCGGGAAGGCGGGGGACGACGTCGCCGAGGTCCGGGTGGGCGGCGAGGTGTCGGAGGCGGCGTCGGCGGCGCTGCGCGCGCTGGACTGGCCGCGGGGCGAACGGCTGTGCTGGGCACGGCTGTTCGTGCTGCTGACGGCCGAACCGACGGCATCGGGGCAGCACACGCCGGCGGGTGCGGTGGCACCCGCGCCGATGCGTGCCCCGGCCCCGGCGGCGCGCCCCCGGGGACTGTTCGCTCGCTGGCGGGAGGCCAGACGGGCCGACCGGTGACCCCTGGGCGAGGGTGCGGACGGCCCGGCCGGGTCAGCCGCCGGTGATGCCGGAGATGCTGTGCGCGAGGTTGGCCAGCAGGGAGTTGATGGAGCCGGCGACCGTGGTCTCGTGGAGCATGAAGCCGAACAGGGCGGCGACGATCGCGTGCGGGATCTTCATCTGCTTGTTGCGGATGAAGATGATGCACAGGATCGCGAACAGGACCAGTGCGGAGACGGAGAGTGCCACCCGGACTCACTTCCTCGTTTTCATAGCGGGGTGCCGCCGCCCGGCGGCACCTGCGAAAGCCGGACCCCGGCCTGTCCGACGGTCCCGAGGCGGAATCGCGGACCGTCCGGCGCAGCGCCGGCGAGGGAGCCCACAGTCGACCGCTGTCTGTCGTGCCGCACGTGACGCCCCCAATCCCCCGAATCCTGAACAGTCCCGCCCGGACTCAGTGTGGTCGACCGTGCCGATTGCGTAAAGGTCTGAAAGTCAGCCCAACGCCGATATCCTGCGATGCGAGACGAGTTTCCGCCGACCGGGACGATAGCGGAGCCGTCCTGACGAATCGTCGGCGGGGCCGTGCTGAGCGGCCGGAAAACGGCCGGGGGCGGGGAACGGAAGCCGCTGGTCCGCTCCGTCGACGGGGCCTGCGAATTGGCCGAAGATCAGCTGCCGGGCTTGACAGCGGCGGCTGCCCTTGGCATGTGCCCCGACGGCACCGTCAGTCGCGCCAGAGCAGCAGCACGGCGCGGTCGTCGTTGATGTCCCGGGCGACCGTCTCGATCAGCGCGGCCGCGGTGCCCGTGCCCGTCCCGGGTCCGCCGCCGGGCACCAGCCGGTCCGCCTCCCCCATCAGCCGGTCCATGCCCTCCCCGAGGTCCCGGCCCGGGGCCTCGACCATGCCGTCGGTGCACAGCATCAGCACGTCGCCCCGGTTCAGCCGGCCGCGCACGCCCTCGAACTTGGCGCCGTCGTAGATCCCGAGCAGCGGACCCTCGGCCTGCTTGACCTCCCAGCGCCCCTCCCCGGCCAGCCGCTGCATGCCCGGCAGGTGCCCGGCCGAGAGCAGCTCGTACTCCCCGGTGTCCAGGTCCAGCACCAGGTGGACGGCGGTGGCGAAGCCCTCCTCCCAGGACTGGCGCAGCAGGTAGCCGTTGGCGGCGGGCAGGAAGTCGTGCGCGGGCAGCGAGCCGACCAGGCCGCCGAAGGCGCCGGAGAGCAGCAGCGCGCGGGAGCCGGCGTCCATGCCCTTGCCGGAGACGTCCGCGAGGACCACCTCCAGCAGCCGCTGGCCGGGGCCGGTGCGGGCGGCGACCACGAAGTCCCCGGAGAAGGACTGGCCGCCGGCCGGGCGCAGCGCCATGTCCGCGTGCCAGCCCTCCGGCAGCTCGGGCACCCGGCTCTGCACCCGCAGCCGCTCGCGCAGGTCGAACAGCATGGTGGAGCCGCCCCACCAGGGCACGCCGACCCGGGCCCGGAACTGGGCGAGCAGCAGGCCGCCCACCCCGGCGGCGCCGACCACCAGGGCCGCGCCCGGGGTCACGCCGTAGATGTACGCCTCGGGGTTGTCGCTGGCGACCCGCTGGCCGGTGTGGATCACGGACTCGGAGGAGAGGCCGAGCGCGGCCAGCGCGTAGAGCACCACCAGGCTGCCGGGGCGCAGCAGCAGGGCGCCGGCCAGGATCGGCAGGACCAGGGAGGTGGGCGGGGCCCAGTCGGGCATCCAGATGTTGAGCAGGATCAGCAGCGGGACGAGCAGGGCGAGCGCGCAGAGCACCGGCCAGTCGGCGGCGCCGCCGCGGAAGTAGTCCACACCGGCTGTGCGCAGCCTTCGGCGGACCCGGCGGACCCTCTTGCGCAACCGGGCCGTCACGGACTCGGACGCCGTGGCGGCGCCGGGCCTCGTCGCAGTCGTCTGGGGCGGTGTGCCCGGCGCTCTGCCAGCCATGGGGTCCGACCCTATCCACGGGCACGGCCCGGCGTCGACGGGCCGGGGGCGGGCGCGGGTGCCGGAACGCGGGGCGCCCGGCGGGTTTCGGCCGATCGGCGGGGTTGCGGGCGTGCCGTCAGGAGGCGTACGCCGGTTGGGCGTACGGAGCCGTGCGGGCGGCGTGCGCGCCCCGCGTACGGGGGTGTCCGAGCGCCGGGGCCTGTGGCCGATCCCACAGGCGGAGTGGGCCGCCGCGGGCCCGTCGGGCGAGGTCCGGGGGCGTCCAGGGCCGTCCGGAGGTGTCCGGACACGGCGGCGGCCGGTCGCACGGGAGCGTGCGGCCGGCCGTCGGGGAGGGTGGGTGGCGGGATCAGCCCTGCGGGTGGTGGGCCGGGATCGGCGGGAGCTCGCCGGTGGTCTCGTACTCGCTCAGCATCTCGATCCGGCGGGTGTGCCGGGGCTCGCCGCTGTACGGGGTCTTGAGGAAGACCTCGACGAACTCGGTGGCCTCCTCCTGGGTGTGCATGCGGCCGCCGATGGAGATCACGTTGGCGTTGTTGTGCTGACGGCCGAGCTCGGCGGTCTGCACGCTCCAGGCCAGCGCGGCCCGGACGCCCTTGACCTTGTTGGCGGCGATCGCCTCGCCGTTGCCCGAGCCGCCGATCACGATGCCCAGGGCGTCCTCGTCGGCGGCGGTGCGCTCGGCGGCACGCAGGCAGAACGGCGGGTAGTCGTCCTCGGCGTCGTAGATGTGCGGCCCGCAGTCGACCGGCTCGTGGCCGGCCCCCTTGAGCCACTCCACGAGGTGGTTCTTCAGTTCGTATCCGGCATGGTCTGAGCCCAGGTACACGCGCATGCCATGAGTGTGGCATGCGCGTGCGCCCGGGCCCGACAACGGGGGCGCCGACCGGGTGGGACGGCGGCGCGGGGCGGCCGGGCGACGCGGGCCGGCCGGGCGGATCAGCGCCGGCCGAGCAGCTTCCAGGCCAGCGGCAGGGCGCCGGCGGCGAAGGCGGCCTTGACGGCGTCGCCGACCAGGTACGGGTAGAGGCCGAGCTCGGCGGCGCGGGCGAGCGACACGTGCAGCGACAGGGCGAGGTACGGGACGCCGACCGCGTAGATGGCGAGACTGCCGAGGACCATGGTGACGGCGGTGTTGACCGGGGTGCGGTCGGCGCCGCGGCGGGCCAGCGCACCGGTCACGGCGGCGGCGAGGACGAAGCCGATCACGTAGCCGAAGGAGGCCGTCGCCCAGCCCGAGGTGCCCTCGGCGAACCAGGGCAGGCCCGCCATGCCGGCCAGCAGGTAGAGCACCATCGAGGCGACGCCGCGGCGGGCGCCGAGCGCGGTGCCGACCAGCAGGGCGGCGAAGGTCTGGCCGGTGACGGGCACCGGCGAGCCGGGGACGTTCACCGACAGCTGGGCGGCCAGGCCGGTCAGCGCGGCGCCGCCGGCCACCAGGGCCAGGTCGCGGGCCTGGGCGCCGAGGCGGGTGGAGGCGGCGGGCAGCAGGTCGGCGAGGACGGTGCGGCGCGGTATCGGGGTGGTGGCAGTGGCCATCGGGGCTCCTCCGTGAGAGTCCAGGTGAGTGAACACCTGTGAACCTACGCGGTGATCCACTGGGCGAACGGCACGGTTTCGGACAAACCCCCGCCCTCGGGCATTGTCGGAACCGGACCGGAACAACTCCTGGTCACAGCATGATCACAGTAGGTTTCGGCAGGGTCCGCATGGTGGGCCCGAATCGAACATTCTTGGCATGGACAGGGGTGCCGCCGGATATTGGACAGCTCATGTCGCATACCGCACAGTCTGGAACCACCCCTATGGCCCCCACTTCCGCCCCGACGGCGACCGGGACCCCCAACGGCACCCAGCCGGCCGCAGGCCCGGCGTCGGGTGGTCAGCAGCTCTCGCACGGCCTGAAGCAGCGCCACCTGTCCATGATCGCCCTCGGCGGCGTGATCGGCGCCGGCCTCTTCGTCGGCTCCGGCGCCGGCATCGCGGCCGCCGGCCCGGCGATCATCCTGGCGTTCGTGCTCTCCGGCCTCCTGGTCATGCTGATCATGAGAATGCTCGGCGAGATGTCCGCCGCCCGCCCCGCCTCCGGCTCGTTCTCGGTGCACGCCGAGAAGGAGATCGGCCCCTGGGCCGGGATCACGGCCGGCTGGATGTACTGGGTGATGCTCTGCTGCGGCGTCGCCGCCGAGGCCACCGCCGCCGGGAAGATCGTCAACGGCTGGATCCCCGGCGTCTCCGCCTGGGTCTGGGTCGGCCTGTTCATGGCCTTCTTCTGCGCCAGCAACCTCACCGCGGTGAAGAACTTCGGCGAGTTCGAGTTCTGGTTCGCCGCGATCAAGGTCGCCGCGATCATCGCCTTCCTGGTCCTCGGCGGGCTCGGCATCGCCGGAGTGATCGGCCCCGGCGCCCCCGGCACGGCGAACCTCACCGGCCAGGGCGGCTTCCTGCCCAACGGCGTCGACGGACTGATCATCGGCCTGCTCGCCTCGGTCTTCGCGTACGGCGGCCTGGAGACCGTCACCATCGCCGCCGCCGAGTCCGACGACCCCAAGAAGAACGTCGCCAACGCCGTGCGCACCGCGGTGTGGCGGATCGCGATCTTCTACATCGGCTCGATGGCCCTGGTGGTCACCCTGGTCTCCTGGAAGGACCCGAAGGTCGTCGCCGACGGCCCGTACGTCACCGTGCTGAGCCACCTCGGGGTGCCCGCCGCCGGAACGATCATGCAGGTGGTGGTGCTGGTCGCGCTGCTGTCCGCGATGAACGCCAACATCTACGGCGCCTCCCGGATGGCGTACTCGCTGGTCGGCCGCGGCCAGGGCCCCAAGGCGCTGGCCAAGGTCAGCGGCGGGGTGCCGCGCAGAGCCGTGCTGATCTCCTGCCTGTTCGGCTTCGGCGCCGTGCTGGCGGCCAAGTTCTGGCCGGACACCGTGTTCACCTGGCTGATGAACACCACCGGCGTGGCGATCCTGGTGGTCTGGCTGTTCATCTGCGTCGTCCAGCTGCGGATGCGCCGCCGGCTGGAGCGCGAGGCGCCCGAGCTGCTCACCGTGAAGATGTGGGGCTACCCGTACCTCACCTGGGTCGCGATGGCCGCCGTGGCCGCCATCCTCGCCCTGATGACCACCACCGAGGGCAACCGCGACCAGCTGTACGCGGCCGGCGTGCTGGTCGCGCTGCTCACCGTCGCCGGGCTGCTCAAGCAGCGCCGGGACGCCGCCCTGCGCTGACCTTCCCGTCCACGCACGGCGAGGGCCCGGTACCGATCGGTACCGGGCCCTGCCGCGTCTGCGGGGAACTACGTACGGCTCACTCGAAGGACGGGCCGGCCGTGCGGGTGCGCTTGATCTCGTAGAAGCCCGGGGTGGAGGCCACCAGCAGGGTGCCGTCCCACAGCCGGGCCGCGGCCTCGCCCTTCGGGGCGGGGGTGACCACCGGGCCGAAGAAGGCCACCCGCTCGCCGTCCGCGCCCTCGACCGCGATCACCGGGGTGCCGACGTCCTCGCCGACCAGGGTGATGCCCTCCTTGTGCGAGGCGCGCAGGGCGTCGTCGTAGGCGTCCGTGCCGCCCGCGTCGGCCAGCTCCGCCGGCAGGCCCGCGGCCACCAGGGCGGCCTCGATGGTCTCCCGGTTCTGCGGCAGGCCCTGGTTGTGGAAGCGCACGCCCAGCTCGGTGTAGAGCCGGCCGAGCACCTGCGGCCCGTGCTGCTCCGCGGCGGCGATGCAGACCCGCACCGCGCTCCAGGCGTTGTCCAGCAGCTCCCGGTAGCTCTCCGGGAGGTCCCGGTGCTCGTTGAGCACCGACAGGCTCATCACGTGCCAGCGCACGTCGACCGGACGCAGCCGCTCGACCTCGACCATCCAGCGGGACGTCATCCACGCCCACGGGCAGGCCGGGTCGAACCAGAAGTCGGCGGTCTTGCGCTCAGTGGCAGTCGTCACTGGTGGTGTCCTTCGTGAGGCGATCCTGGGCAGGGAGGAGTTCCACCCCCGGAACGCCAACACCCGCCCGGGGCCGCTGATTCCGGCGCGAACGCGGCGGCCTGTGCAATGGTACTGACGGCGAGCGGCGTGAAAGGATGACCCCGCGCGCGGGGCACACCCCGCGCGAGACCGCACCACCCACAGGCGCACCACCGTGCGAGCCGGACAAAGGAGTACCGCCGTGCCGGGCAAGAACCTCAGCCGCGACGAGGCGCAGCAGCGGGCCAGCATCCTGACCGTGGACGGCTACCGGGTCCGGCTGGACGTGACCTCGGCCCCTGACCGGGCGGCCGGCACCTTCCGCTCCACCACCACCGTCACCTTCCGCTGCTCCCAGCCCGGTGCCGGCACCTTCCTCGACCTGCTCGCCCCCGCCGTCCGCTCGGTCACCCTGAACGGCCGAGCCCTCGACCCGGCCACCGCCTACGACGGCGCCCGGGTGCACGTCGACGGCCTGGCCGCCGAGAACGTGCTGACCGTCGAGGCGGACTGCGCCTACAGCCGCACCGGCGAGGGCCTGCACCGCTTCGTCGACCCGGTGGACGGCGAGACCTACCTCTACACCCACTACGAGCCGGCCGACGCCCGCCGGGTGTTCGCGAACTTCGAGCAGCCCGACCTGAAGGCCCCGTTCACCTTCACCGTGACCGCCCCGGCCGGCTGGAACGTGTGGTCCAACGCCCCCCACGAGAAGGTCACCGAGCAGGACGGCACCGGGCAGGACGCCGCCGAGCAGGACGGCGGCCGCACCTGGGAGTTCGCGCCGACCAAGCCGATCTCCACCTACCTCACCGCCGTCGTCGCCGGCCCGTACCACGTCGCCCGCGACCACTACCGCCGCGAGCTGGCCGACGGCACCGCGCTGGAGATCCCGCTCTCCGCGATGTGCCGCCAGTCGCTGGCCCCGTACTTCGACGCGGACGAGATCCTCGGCGTCACCAAGCTCGGACTCGACTTCTTCCACGAGGAGTTCGACTACCCGTACCCGTTCGGCAAGTACGACCAGGCCTTCGTTCCCGAGTACAACATCGGCGCGATGGAGAACCCCGGCTGCGTCACCTTCCGCGAGGAGTTCGTCTTCCGCTCGAAGGTCACCGACGCCGCGTACGAGGGCCGGGCCAACGTCATCCTGCACGAGATGGCGCACATGTGGTTCGGCGACCTGGTCACCATGCGCTGGTGGGACGACCTGTGGCTGAAGGAGTCCTTCGCCGACTTCATGGGCTCCTACGGCCTGATCGGCGCCCGCACCCGCTACTCCTCCGCCTGGGTCACCTTCGCCAACCAGCGCAAGGCCTGGGCCTACCGGCAGGACCAGTTCCCCACCACCCACCCGATCACCGCGGACATCCGGGACCTGGAGGACGCCAAGCTCAACTTCGACGGCATCACCTACGCCAAGGGCGCCTCCGTCCTCAAGCAGCTGGTGGCGTACGTCGGGTCCGAGGCCTTCTTCGAGGGCGCCCGCCGCTACTTCAAGCGCCACGCCTTCGGCAACACCGAGCTGGGCGACCTGCTGGAGGTGCTGGAGGAGACCAGCGGCCGCGACCTCAAGGCCTGGGCCGCCGCCTGGCTCCAGACCTCCGGGGTCAACTCGCTCACCCCGCAGGTCACCACCGACGCCGAGGGCCGGATCACCGAGCTGGCGGTGCTCCAGGACGGCGAGGTGCTGCGCCCCCACCGGATCGCGGTCGGCCTGTACGACCGGGACGCCGACGGCGCCCTGGTCCGCACCGGGCGGATCGAACTGGACGTCACCGGCGCCCGGACCGTCGTCGCCGAGGCCGCCGGCCTGCCCCGCCCGGCGCTGGTGCTGCTCAACGACGACGACCTGACCTACTGCAAGATCCGCTTCGACGAGGAGTCGCTGGAGAACCTGCGCGCCGGCCTCGGCGACATCCGCGACGAGCTGGCCCGGGCGCTGACCTGGTCCGCGGTCTGGAACCTCACCCGGGACGGCCTGATGCCCGCCCGCGACTACGTCGCCCTGGTGCTGCGGTTCGCCGGCCAGGAGGGCAACATCGGCGTGCTCCAGTCGCTGCACGCCCAGGCCAAGACCGCCGTCGACCTGTACGCGGACCCGGCCTGGCGCGGCGAGGGCGGCCGGCTGCTCGCCGACGGCGCCCTGCGCGAGCTGCGCGAAGCCGTCCCCGGCAGCGACCACCAGCTGGCCTGGGCCCGCTTCCTCGCCCAGACCGCGGGCGGCGCCGAGCACCTCGGCCTGGTCCGCGGCCTGCTGTCCGGCAGCGCCCGGATCGACGGACTGGAGGTCGACCAGGACCTGCGCTGGTCGCTGTGGCTGGCGCTGGCCGCCTCCGGCCAGGCCGCCGACGAGGAGCTGGCCGCCGAACTGGCCGCCGACAACACCGCGAGCGGCAAGCGGCACCACACCCAGTGCCTGGCCGCCCGGCCCACCGCGGAGGCCAAGGCCGCCGCCTGGTCGGCCGTGATCGACTCGGACGAGCTGCCGAGCGCCCTGGTCGAGGCCAACACCGCGGGCTTCTCGATCCCCTCCCAGCGCGACCTGAGCGCCCTCTACGCGGCGCCGTACTTCAAGCTGCTGGAGCGGATCTGGGCCGACCGGACCATCGAGATCGCGATGCGGATCGTCGGCGGCTTCTTCCCGATCGCCCAGACCGACGAGCAGACCCTGGCCGAGGCCGACGCCTGGCTGGCCGGGCACCCTCAGGCCGCGCCGGCGCTGCGCCGTCTGGTACTGGAGCGCCGCGACGACCTGGCCCGCGCGCTGCGGGCGCAGGCCTGCGACCGGGCCTGACGGACCGCCCCCGGGCCTGACCGGCCGTACGCCGCAACGGCCGTACGCCGAAAGGGCCTTCACCGCCACGGCCGGCTCGCCGGGACGGTACACGTCCGCGCGCGCAGCCGACGGCGTAGCGGGGGCCCGCCGCGGGTGCGTCCGCGGCGGGCCCTGGATGCGGGGCGGTCAGTCGCGGCGCAGACCGCGGTCCAGCGCGGCGATCGCGCTGCCCTGGGCGTCGTCGCCGTCCAGCGACCAGACCATCACCCCGGCCAGGTCGTTCCAGCGCGTGTACCGCGCCTTCTGGGTGAGCACCTCGGCGGTGTCGTAGCTGTAGAAGGTGGTGCCGTCGTACTTCCAGGACGCGCCGTGGTCACGGTCCAGGTAGACCTTGCCCGGCAGCGCGTTGATCTCCTGGTACGAGTGGTCGGGCGCGGCCGCGGTGGCGCTCTGGAAGAGGCCGCCGCGCTTGCCGGGGGCGACGCCGGTCCAGCCGTGGCCGTACAGCGGGGCGCCGAGGACGAGCTGCTCGGAGGGCATCCCGCGCTCCTGGTAGTGCGTCACGGCGGTGTCGGCGCTGCGCCGGCGCGGGTCCGGGTCGGTCGGGTCGGAGTACAGGTTGGCCTGGTGGTTGGCCGGGCCCTTGCCCTCCCACGGACCGTGCAGGTCGTAGGTCATCACGTTCAGCCAGTCCATCGACTCGCTGAGCCGGGGCAGTTCGAGCCGGTCGGCGACGGTCTCGTTGGCGGCCACGGCGGCGGTCAGCAGGTAGTGCTTGCCCTTCCTGCCGCTCAGGGCGTCCAGCTGGTCGCGGAACTCCTGCATCAGCAGGGTGAAGTTGCGGCCGTCCTCGGGCCGGACCACGTTGCCCGCGTCCCCGCCGCCGCCCGGGTACTCCCAGTCGACGTCGATGCCGTCGAAGACGCCCGCGGCCGCGCCCTTGCCGCCCTCCGGGGAGCCGGCCAGGACCGGCACGTCGCCCTTGAGGTAGAGGTCGATGCAGGAGGAGACGAACTTCTTGCGGGCCTCGGGGGTGGCGGCCGCGTCGGAGAAGTACTTGGACCAGCTCCAGCCGCCCAGCGAGACGACCGTGCGCAGCTGGGGGTTCTTCGCCTTGAGCTTGCGCAGCTGGTTGAAGTGGCCCTTCAGCTTCTGGCCCGGGGCGTCGGCCACGCCGTCCACCGACTCGGCCGCGGAGAAGGAGCGCTGGTAGTCGTTGTGGGCGTCACCCTGGCCGGCCTCGTTGCTCTCGAAGCAGGTGCCCTCGGCGGAGACGTTGCCGAAGGCGTAGTTGATGACGGTGAGCCTGGCCGCCTGGCCGGACTCCTGGACCCGCTTGGCGGAGCTGTCGGCGCCCCACTGGGTGAAGTAGCCGACCCGCTGGCCCTTCAGCTTCGGGCCGTGCCGTCCGTCGGCGGCGTTGGCGGTGGCGGGGGCGGCGAGCAGCGCGGCGACGGTGGCGGCGGCGAGCAGGGCTGAGGCGCGAGTGGGCATACCGGACCTGTTCTCTGAAGCGACGTCAAATGGTCTGGACCAGATGAGAGAGAGGTTTAGTCCATCTGCCGTTCACCGCACAAGGGGGCGGGCCCGGTCGGTGCAGCATGCAAAAGAGGGGCCGGACCGCGATGTGCGGTCCGGCCCCTCCTCGGGCCCGTGCGGGACTCGGCCGCCGTGCCCGGTCAGCCGATGAGCCCGATCAGCCGATGAGCGAGCGCAGCACGTACTGCAGGATGCCGCCGTTGCGGTAGTAGTCCGCCTCACCGGGGGTGTCGATGCGCACGACCGCGTCGAACTCGACGTCACCGGCCTTGACCTTGACGGTCTTCGGGGTGCGGCCCTCGTTGAGCTCGGTCACGCCGGTGAAGGAGAAGGTCTCCTCGCCGGTCAGGCCGAGGGACTCGGCGTTCTCGCCCTCCGGGAACTGCAGCGGCAGGACGCCCATGCCGATCAGGTTCGAGCGGTGGATGCGCTCGTACGACTCGGCGATGACGGCCTTGACGCCCAGCAGCGCGGTGCCCTTGGCGGCCCAGTCGCGGGACGAACCGGAGCCGTACTCCTTGCCGGCCAGGACGACCAGCGGGATGCCGGCGGCCTGGTAGTTCTGCGAGGCGTCGTAGATGAACGACACCGGCGCGTCGGCCTGGGTGAAGTCGCGGGTGTAGCCGCCCTCGGTGCCCGGCGCGATCTGGTTGCGCAGGCGGATGTTGGCGAAGGTGCCGCGGATCATCACCTCGTGGTTGCCACGACGGGAACCGTAGGAGTTGAAGTCGCGCTTCTCGACACCGTTGGCGGTCAGGTACTGCGCCGCCGGGGTGCCCGGCTTGATGTTGCCGGCCGGGGAGATGTGGTCGGTGGTGACCGAGTCGCCCAGCTTGGCCAGGACGCGGGCGCCGGCGATGTCGGTCACCGGGCTCGGGGTCTTGGCCATGCCCTCGAAGTACGGGGGCTTGCGGACGTAGGTGGACTCGGCGTCCCACTCGAAGGTGTTGCCGGTCGGGACCGGGAGCGACTGCCAGCGGTGGTCACCGGCGAAGACGTCCTGGTAGCCCTTGTCGAACATGGCCTCGTCGATGGAGCCGGCGACGGTGTCGGCGACCTCCTGCTCGGACGGCCAGATGTCGGCGAGGAACACGTCGTTGCCGTCGGCGTCCTGGCCCAGGGCGTCCTTGGTGATGTCGATGTTCATGTTGCCGGCGAGGGCGTAGGCGACCACCAGCGGCGGGGAGGCCAGGTAGTTCATCTTGACGTCCGGGTTGATCCGGCCCTCGAAGTTGCGGTTGCCGGAGAGCACCGAGACGACCGCGAGGTCGGCCTCGTTGACGGCGGCCGAGACCTCCTCGGGCAGCGGGCCCGAGTTGCCGATGCAGGTGACGCAGCCGTAGCCGACCAGGTTGAAGCCCAGCTTCTCCATGTACGGGAGCAGGCCGGCCTTCTCGTAGTAGTCCATGACGACCTTGGAGCCGGGCGCCAGGGTGGTCTTGACCCAGGGCTTGACGCGCAGGCCCTTCTCCACGGCCTTCTTCGCCAGCAGGGCGGCGCCCAGCATGACGGAGGGGTTGGAGGTGTTGGTGCAGGAGGTGATCGAGGCGATCACGACCGCGCCGTTGTCGATCTCGTAGGACGAGCCGTCGGGGGCGGTGACGGCGGTCGGCTTCGAGGCCTCGGCGGAGTAGGTCGGCAGCGCCTCGGCGAACCGCTCGGCGGCCTCGGCCAGGATCACGCGGTCCTGCGGGCGCTTCGGGCCGGAGATCGACGGGACGACGGTGGAGACGTCCAGCTCCAGGTACTCGGAGTAGACCGGCTCGTGCGACGGGTTGTGCCAGAGACCCTGCTCCTTGGCGTACGCCTCGACCAGGGCGAGCTGCTGCTCGTCGCGGCCGGTGAGCTTCAGGTAGTTGATGGTCTCGGCGTCGATCGGGAAGATCGCGCAGGTCGAGCCGAACTCCGGCGACATGTTGCCGATGGTGGCGCGGTTGGCCAGCGGGATGGAGCCGATGCCGTCGCCGTAGAACTCGACGAACTTGCCGACCACACCGTGCTTGCGCAGCATCTCGGTGATGGTGAGCACCAGGTCGGTGGCGGTGGTGCCGGCCGGCAGCTCGCCGGTCAGCTTGAAGCCGACGACGCGCGGGATCAGCATGGAGACCGGCTGGCCGAGCATGGCGGCCTCGGCCTCGATGCCACCGACGCCCCAGCCCAGCACGCCCAGGCCGTTGACCATGGTGGTGTGCGAGTCGGTGCCGACGCAGGTGTCCGGGTAGGCCTGGCCGCCGCGGACCATGACGGTGCGGGCCAGGTGCTCGATGTTCACCTGGTGGACGATGCCGGTGCCCGGCGGGACGACCTTGAACTCGTCGAAGGCGGTCTGGCCCCAGCGCAGGAACTGGTAGCGCTCCTTGTTGCGGCCGTACTCGATCTCGACGTTCTGGGTGAACGCGTCCTTGGTGCCGAACTTGTCGGCGATGACCGAGTGGTCGATGACCAGCTCGGCCGGGGCCAGCGGGTTGATCTTGGCCGGGTCGCCGCCCAGCTCCTTGACGGCCTCACGCATGGTGGCGAGGTCGACCACGCACGGCACGCCGGTGAAGTCCTGCATGATCACGCGGGCCGGCGTGAACTGGATCTCCTGGCTCGGCTGGGCGTTCTCGTCCCAGGCCCCGAGGGCGCGGATGTGGTCGGCGGTGATGTTCGCGCCGTCCTCCGTGCGAAGCAGGTTCTCCAGCAGCACCTTGAGGCTGTACGGCAGCCGCTCGGAACCCTCGACGGCGGAGAGCTTGAAGATCTCGTACGACTCGTCGCCCACCTGCAGCGAGCTGCGGGCGTCGAAGCTGTTCGCGGACACGACTGACTCCTTCTGGGTGCTTCGTGCGATATCCGGCCGCCACGCGGTGGTAAGGTCACCCTTACTTAGGCTGACCTTGCCCGCATCGCCGGCGAGCGCCTCTCGGCAAGTATCTTGATGTCGAGATATATCGTAAAGGGCAGTTATCTCGATGTCGAGATAAACCATAGTGCATGCCGTGGCTCACCGGTCGTCCGGGCCGCGCCGCTTGCGCTCCAGCCTGATCAGCCACACCGCACCCGCCACGACAGCCGCCGCCACCAGCAGCACCACCACAAGCTCACCACCGGAACCGCCGGTCGGCGAGGGGGCGATGTCGGCCAGCCGGATCGTCGTCACTCTTCCTCCTCCGTTCGCGCCCGGTTCGCTCCCGGGCCCAGAACCAGCATCAGCAGCACCGGGAACTCCAGATAGGCGTGGTAGCTCGCCAACGCGGCGTACACCGACCGGCCCCGGGCGTAATCCACCGCGAACAACAGGGCCAGCAGCAGCCCCAGGACCGCGCCCAGCCCCCAGGCCCGCACCCCGCGCAGCCCCGGCACCCGGGCGTCGAAGCGCTCCGCCGCCTCCGGCGCGTACCGCGGCAGGAACCACACCCAGACCACGTAGTGCATCGACTGGAGGAAGGCGAACACCGCCAGGAAGCGCAGCCCCGCCTGCGGCGTCAGCAGGGCCGGCGGGGTGTACGCCGCCGCCAGCCGGTCCGTCCAGCCACCGGGGCGCTCGGACAGCAGCCCGTCCAGCAGACCGCTCAACAACAGGGCCGGCACCAGCAGCACCCAGGCCGACTGCAACGCCAGGAACGCCGCACGGCCCCGCGCCAGCCGGCGCGACCACTCGGCCAGGAACAGCAGCGGCACCACGTTGTGCAGATGGGCCAGCACCACGAAGTGGTACGCGGGAAACGCCAGCGAGGCCGCGCCGGCCACCCCCAGCAGCACCACGCCCGCGAGCAGCAGCCGGGGACGGCCGCGCAGCCCGTACCGGCAGGCCGCCGCCAGCAGGCCGTACGCGAGCAGGACCTCCGCCGACTGGGCGGCCCGCGAGGGCGGCAGCAGGCGGCACAGCACGATGCCGGTCACCAGCGCCAGCAGCAGCCGCAGCAGCGGGCCGGTCAGCACGGCGGCGAAGCGGCCGGCCACGTAACGCAGCTCCAGCACGTTGTGCAGCAGGCCGAAGACGGCCAGGCCCAGCACCGCCAGGCCGGTCGGCGCCCGCAGCGCCAGTGCCAGGGCGAGGACGGCCGACAGGGCGAAGCCCGCGAACGGCGCGACGCCGGGCCGGGCGGCCGGGCCGGGCGCGGGCCAGGCGGTTCCCTCGGCGCCTGCGGTTCCTGCGGCGCCGGGGGCGCTGGTGGCGCTGGTGGCGCCGGGGACGCCGGTGGCGCCGGTGGTCGCGCCCGCGCTCGTGGTCGCCATGCTCCCCCTCTCCGTGGCACGATCCCCGCCGTGCGCTATCCGGTGGCCCTCGCCCTCACCCTGCTGACCGAGACGCCCGTCTACACCGCCGCCCTCGTCCGCGTGGGGCGGGTCCGACCCGGGCGGGCGGCCGCGGCCGCCGTCCTGGTCAACCTGGTGACGCACCCGCTGCTCTGGTGGACCCTCCGGCACTGGACCGACGGGCCGGCGGCAGCGTACTGGACGGGCTTCACGCTCGGCGAGGCCGCGGTCTGCGCCGTCGAGGCGCTGCTGCTGGGCCCGCTCGCCGGGCTCCGCCCGCGCGACCCGCTGCCCTGGCTCGCCGCCGGCACCGCCAACGCCGCCTCGCTGCTGGCCGGACTGCTGATCCTGCCCTGACCGCCGCCCCGCCCCCGCCCCGCCCCGCCCCGCCCGTGACGCGGCTTCCGGGCCCCGGCGTCCGGCCGTGCGGGGCGGGCGCGGCAGGCACGGCAGGCACGGCAGGCGGGGCGCCCACCTCGTCACGGGGCGCGAGGGGGCGGCAGGGATCCGCGGGACGCGCCCCCGGGCCGCCCCGGTACCGTGGCCGGTGACTCGACGTGCGGAAACGGGCAGGGGCCGACAGATGATCGTGGTGGACGCATCCGCGCTGGTACTGGCGCTCGCCGACCAGGGCCCGCGCGGGATCCGGGCCCGCGCGGAACTCGCCTCCGGCGGCGAATGGGTGGCGCCCGAGCACATCGTCATCGAGGTGATGCAGTCGCTGCGCGGGCTCTACCTGGCCAAGGAACTGACCGCCGAGCGGGTCGCCGAACTCACCGGAGAACTCGCGGCGGTGACGATCCGCAAGGTCGAGGTGGCGCCGCTGCTCGGCCGGATCTGGGAGCTCAAGGACAACCTCACCCCGGACGACGCCGCGTACGTCGCGGTCGCCGAGCGGTACGGGGTGCCGCTGGTCACCGCCGACCTGCGGCTGATGCGGGCCAGCGGGCCGCGCTGCGAGATCCGGGGGATCCGGCGCGACTGAGCCGCCACGGGCCGGGTGTCCTCGGAGCCCCGGCCGCGTTAGCAGGGCGACCCCCGCCCCGCCCGTGGAAGGCCCCGTCCCGATGACCGCTCCGCTCGCCGCCGCCCTGCTGCCACTGGCCCTGCTCGTCCCCGCCACCTCGCCGGTCTCCGTCGTCGAGGCCGACTTCGACCCGGCCACCGCCTTCGTCCCGCCGGCCGCCATCAGCTACGCGAGCGACCTGGTGCCGTACGGCTCGCACGTTCGGATCGTCACCGACCGCTCGATGCCCGGACGCACGGTGCTCACCCTGACGGCCTCCGGGCTCGCCCCCGACCACGAGTTCCCGGTGCACCTGCACACCGGCGGCTGCGGGGCCGACCCGGCCTCCTCCGGGCCGCACTACCAGGACGAGGTCGACCCGGTGCAGCCGTCCAGCGACCCGGTGTACGCCAACGAGCGCAACGAACTGCGGTTGGTGCTGCGCACCGACGGGCGGGGCGGGGGCAGCGCCACCACCGCGGTGGCCTGGCAGCCGCGGCCGGGCGAGGCCCGCTCGCTGGTGCTGCACGCGGGCACCCCGGCCGGCCCGCACGCGGCGGGCGACCGGGTGGCCTGCGTCAAGCTGGACGACTGAGGCCGGGCGCCGAGCCGGCCCCGGCCCGGCGGCTTCCGCGACCTCCGCGGCCTCCGGGCCGGTCAGGGCCGGGTCGGGGCCGGGTCGGGGCCGGTCAGGAGCCGAGGGTGGCGACCAGCACCGCCTTGATGGTGTGCAGCCGGTTCTCGGCCTGGTCGAACACGATGGAGTGCGCCGACTCGAACAGCTCGTCGGTGCACTCCAGCTCGGTCATGCCGGTCGCCTCGTGCATCTGCCGCCCGACGACCGTGCCGAGGTCGTGGAAGGCGGGCAGGCAGTGCAGGAACTTCACGTCCGGGTTGCCGGTGGCCCGGACGGTGTCCATGGAGACCTGGTACGGCTTGAGCAGCTCGATCCGCTCGGCCCAGACCTCCTTGGGCTCGCCCATCGAGACCCAGACGTCGGTGTAGAGGAAGTCGGCGCCGGCCACGCCCTCGGCCACGTCCTCGGTCAGGGTGATCCGGGCGCCGGTCGTCCCGGCCAGGGCCTGTGCCGACTTCTGCACCTCCTCGGTGGGCCAGAGCGCGCGCGGGGCGACGATCCGGATGTCCATGCCGAGCAGGGCGCCGGTGACCAGCAGCGAGTTGCCCATGTTGGAGCGGGCGTCGCCGAGGTAGGCGAGGGCGACCTCGGACAGCGGCTTGGCGGTGTGCTCGGTGACGGTGAGCACGTCGGCCAGCATCTGGGTGGGGTGCCACTCGTCGGTCAGACCGTTCCAGACCGGGACGCCGGCGTACTCGGCCAGCTCCTCGACGACCTCCTGGCCGTGGCCGCGGTACTCGATGCCGTCGAACATCCGGCCGAGCACCCGCGCGGTGTCCTTGATGGACTCCTTGTGGCCGATCTGCGAGCCCGCGGGGTCCAGGTAGGTGGTGGTGGCGCCCTGGTCGTGGGCGGCGACCTCGAAGGCGCAGCGGGTACGGGTGGAGGTCTTCTCGAAGATCAGCGCGATGTTCTTGCCGCGCAGCCGGGGCTGCTCGGTGCCCGCGTACTTCGCCGCCTTGAGCGTGGCGGCGAGGTCCACCAGGAAGCGGAACTCCTGGGGCGTGAAGTCGAGCTCCTTGAGGAAGTGCCTGTTCCGGAGGTTGAAGGCCATGCCGGGCTCCTGGGGTGACGGGACTACGGGAAAGCAGCAAGTCTATACGATGCCCGGAATTTCTATACAGAGGCGGGCCGGAGAAGGGGAGCCCACGGGGGCTCCCCTTCTCCGGCACCGCCCTCACAGCCGCGGGTCGACCGGCTCCGACTCCAGCGCGAGCACCGCGAAGACCGGCTCGTGCACCCGCCACAGCGGCTCCCCCGCCGCCAGCCGGTCCAGCGCCTCCAGGCCCAGCGCGTACTCGCGCAGCGCCAGCGAGCGCTTGTGGCCCAGCGCGCGCAGGCGCAGCCGGTCGAGGTGCTCGGTGTAGTCCGGACCGTAGATGATCCGCAGGTACTCCCGGCCGCGCACCTTCACGCCGGGCTGCACCAGGCCGCCCGGCCGGCCCTCGCCGCGCGCGGTGCGCACCAGCGAGGCCAGCGGCTTGACCACCATGCCCTCACCACCCGCCGCGGTCAGCTCCTCCCACCAGGCGGTGGCGGCGGCCGTCGAGGCCTCGTCCTCGGTGTCCACCAGGATCCGGCGGGTGCGGTGCAGCACCGGCTCCTTCCGGGGCTCCGGGCGCTCCGGGCGCTCCTGGTGCTCCGTGCCGTCGGCGGAGTCGGGCGCGCCAGGCCCGTCGGACGCGTCCGACGCGTCGGCGGCCACCAGGCGGTCGATCCAGGCCAGGTGCTCGTCGTGCGGGCGCACCGCGAGGTTCGCCCCTTCGGCCGCGAGCAGCTGGAACGGCGCGAGCCGGATGCCCGACAGGCCCTCGGTCGGCCAGCAGTAGCGCCGGTACGCCTCGGTGAACGCCCGCGCGTCGGCCGCGCGCTGCCGCTGGCGGGCGGTCAGACCGGCCAGGTCCAGGCCGCGCCCGGCCGCCCGCTCCAGCGCGGACAGCACCTCCGGCAGGGCCGCGCCCGCCGCCGCGCCGACCGCCGCGTACTGGCGGCGCAACAGCTCCACCGCCTTCAGCGACCAGGGCATCAGCTCGGCGTCCAGCAGCAGCCAGTCGGTGGCCAGCTCCTCGAACAGCCCGGAACGCTCGGCGGCCGCCCGGACCCGGTCGAGCACGGCGCCGGTCAACTCCTCGTCGGCGAGGAAGGCACGGCCGGTCCGGGTCCAGATCGCGCCGGGGCCGGCCACGCCGAAGCGGCGCTCCAGCGCGGCCCCGTCCCGGGCGACCAGCAGCACCGCGCGCGAGCCCATGTGCTTCTCCTCGCAGACCAGGTGCCGCACGCCGTCCGCCCGGTAGCCGAGGAACGCCTCCTCGGGGTGCTCCAGGTAGCCCTCCCGGCGGGAGGTGGCGCTCGGCGCCATCGTCGGCGGCAGGTAGGCGAGCAGCCGCGGGTCCAACGCGAAGCGGCTCATCACCTCCAGCGCGGCGGCCGCGTTCTCCTCCCGGACGGCCACCCGCCCGTGCAGCCCGGTCTCGACGGTCCGGCGCCCGGCCACGTCGGCGAGGTCCAGCGGACGGCCCTCGCGGGCGCCCGGCGCGTCGGTGATCAGCGGGCGGACCGGGGCGTACCACTCGCGCTCGGCCTCGACACTCACCAGCTCGCGTTCCGGGTAGCGCAGCGCGGTCAGACTGCCGCCGAACACGCAGCCGGTGTCCAGGCAGACGGTGTTGTTGACGAAGCTCGCCGACGGCACCGGGGTGTGGCCGTAGACCACCAGCGCCCGGCCCCGGTACTCCTCCGCCCACGGGTAGCGCACCGGCAGGCCGTACTCGTCGGTCTCGCCGGTGGTCTCCCCGTACAGCGCGTGCGAGCGGACCCGGCCGGAGTTGCGGCCGTGGTACCTCTCCGGCAGGCCGGCGTGGCAGACCACCAGGGCGCCGCCGTCCAGCAGGTAGTGACTGACCAGGCCGCGCATGAACGCGCGGGCCTCGGCCCGGAACTCCTCGCTCTCCCCGGCCAACTGGTCCAGCGACTCCTGGAGGCCGTAGGCGACGTTGACCTTCTTGCCGTCCAGCGCCCGGCCGAGCTTGTTCTCGTGGTTGCCCGGCACGCAGAGCGCGTGGCCGGCCGCCACCATGCCCATCACCAGGCGCAGCACGCCCGGGGTGTCCGGGCCGCGGTCGACCAGGTCGCCGACGAAGACGGCGGTGCGGCCCGCGGGGTGCGCGGCGTCCACCGGGCGGCCCTCGGCGTCCCGGGTGAGGGTGTAGCCGAGCCTGGTCAGCAGGGTCTCCAGCTCGGAGCGGCAGCCGTGGATGTCGCCGACGATGTCGAACGGGCCGGTGAGGTGGCGCAGGTCGTTGTAGCGCTTCTCCAGCTCGACCCCGGCCGCCGCCACCTCGGCCTCGCCACGCAGGACGTGCACCTTTCGGAAGCCCTCGCGCTCCAGGCCCCGGAGGGAACGGCGCAGCTCGCGGTGCTGGCGGGGGATCACGTGGGCCGGCAGCCGACGGTCCGGGCGGGAGCGGTTGCGCTCGGCGCACACCCCCGGCGGGACGTCCAGGACGATCGCGATCGGCAGCACGTCGTGCTCGCGGGCGATCGCGACCAGCTGACGGCGGGCCTCGGGCTGGACGTTGGTGGCGTCCACGACGGTCAGCCGGCCGGCCGCCAGTCGCTTGCCGACGATGTAGTGCAGGACGTCGAAGGCCTCGGCGGAGGCGGACTGGTCGTTCTCGTCGTCGGCGACCAGGCCCCGGCAGAAGTCGGAGGAGATCACCTGGGTGGGCAGGAAGTGGCGACGGGCGAAGGTGGACTTGCCCGCGCCGCTGGTACCGATCAGGACGACGAGGGAGACGTCGGTGACGGGGAGGCGGCGGGGGGTGGTGCTCTCCGCGTGGTCCTGGCCCTGGTCGTCGCCAGGGGTGTCGGTCGTGTCATCGGTCATCGGGGCTCGCCTCCTTCGGGCGTCGTGGTCGTGGTGAACAGGGCCAGCTGGGTCGGGGCGCCGACCTGCTCGTCCTCCGGACCGACCGGGCGCAGCTCCACGGTGTAGCCGTACGCGGCGGCGACCTTCCCGGCCCAGGCGCGGAACTCGGCCCGGGACCACTCGAAGCGGTGGTCGGCGTGCCGGACGGCGCCCGCCGGCAGGCTCTCCCAGCGGACGTTGTACTCGGCGTTCGGCGTGGTGACCACGACCGTCCTCGGCCTGGCGGCGCCGAACACCGCGTACTCCAGCGCGGGCAGCCGCGGCAGGTCCAGGTGCTCGATCACCTCGCACAGCACCGCCGCGTCGAAGCCCTTGAGCCGGGCGTCGGTGTAGGTGAGCGCTCCCTGTGCCAGCGCCACCCGGGCCGCCTGACGCTCCGACAACCGCTCCAGGCCCAGCTTACGACTCGCCGCCCGCAGCGCCCGGACGGAGACGTCCACGCCGAGGATCCCGGTGAACCGGGGGTCCTTGAGCAGCTCGCCGATCAACTCGCCCTGGCCGCAACCGAGATCGGCGACACGGGCGGCACCGCTCTCACGCAGCGCGGTGAGGATCGCGGCGCGGCGCCGCTCGGCGAGGGAGGGCTGCCGGGGCTCCGGCTGCTCCCCGGCCTCCTCCCCGGGCCCGACCTCCTCCTCGGGCCGGTCGTCGACCGCGTTGTCGATCTCCTCGACCTCGCGGTCGTCGGCCTCCGCCAGCCGGGCCAGCTCCAGGCGCTCCATCGCGGCCCGGGTCAGCGACCAGCGCCGGGCCAGGTAGCGGCGGGTGATCAGGGCGCGCTCCGGGTGGGCCGCCAGCCAGCCCTGACCGGCGGCGAGCAGCTTGTCCACCTCGTCCGGGGCGACCCAGTAGTGCTTGGCACCGTCCAGTACCGGCAGCAGCACGTACAGCTGCTGGAGCGCGTCGGCGAGCCGTACCGTTCCGGAGGAGAGCGCGACCCGCACGTAGCGGGACTCGCCCCACTCGGGGAACGACTCGTCCAGCGGGATCGCCGTCGCCTCGACCTGCCAGCCCAGCGGTTCGAACAGCCGGACCACCAGGGCCGGGCCGCCGCCCTCACCCGCGCCGTTGGCGGGCACGGCGGGCAGGTCGATGCGCAGCGGACGGGCCCGCCCGGGCAGTTCGGGCCGGGCCGGGCAGGCGCCCTTCATCGCGGACCGGAACACCGTCCGCAGCGCCACCGCGAGCAGCGAGGACGCCGCGTACGGGCGGTCGTTGACGTACTGGGAGAGCGCGAAGTCGGGCGAGCCGCCGCGCCCTCTGCCGTCGCCCCGGCCCTTGCGGACCAGTGCGATCGGGTCGATGTCCAGCAGCAGCGCCGCGGTGCAGACCTCGTCCCCCGCCTCGGGGTAGAAGACGTGGGCCTCGCCGTGCGACGTGGTGAACCGCTGGACCTTGTCGGGGTGCTTGTGCAGCAGGAACCCGAGGTCCGCGGCCGGGTCCTCGGCGCTGCCGGTGGTGGAGATCGACATGAACACCCGCTGAAGTATTGCCCAGCGCCGGGGCGGCGAGCACCGGGTTTTCCCGCCCCGCGGACCGCCGACCAGCAGGTCCGACGGGCGTGTCCGCCCGGCGGGCGTGTTCGGCACCGGGGCCCCGCATTGGTTAACGTGCACGGTGTGACTGCTGAATCCACCTCGCTCGAATCCACCTCCCCGGCGAACGGCGCCGTGGCCGCCGGTCTGGCCACCATCGCCGCCGACGGCACCGTCCTCGACACCTGGTTCCCCGCCCCCGTGCTGGCCGCCGAGCCCGGCCCGGCCGGCACCGTCCGCCTGACCGCCGAGCAGGCCGAGGCCGAGCTCGGCGCCGGCGCGGCCGAGGCGCTGCGCGCCGACGCGCGCCGTGGCGTCGAGGTGGTCGCCGTGCGCACCACCATCGCCTCGCTGGACGAGAAGCCGCTCGACACCCACGACGTCTACCTGCGGCTGCACCTGCTCAGCCACCGTCTGGTCAAGCCGCACGGCCAGAACCTGGACGGCGTCTTCGGCCTGCTGGCCAACGTCGCGTGGACCAGCATCGGCCCCGTCCCGGTGGACAAGGTCGAGCAGGCCCGCCTGGCCGTGCGCGCCCAGGGCGGCCAGCTGGCCGTGTACGGGATCGACAAGTTCCCGCGGATGACCGACTACGTCGCCCCGACCGGTGTGCGCATCGCCCACGCCGACCGCGTCCGGCTCGGCGCGCACCTGGCCGTCGGCACCACCGTGATGCACGAGGGCTTCGTCAACTTCAACGCCGGCACCCTGGGCACCTCCATGGTCGAGGGCCGGATCAGCGCGGGCGTCGTCGTCGGCGACCACAGCGACATCGGCGGCGGCGCCTCGATCATGGGCACCCTGTCCGGCGGCGGCAAGCAGGTCGTCTCGGTCGGCGAGCGCTGCCTGCTCGGCGCCAACGCGGGCATCGGCATCTCGCTCGGCAGCGACTGCGTGGTCGAGGCCGGCCTGTACGTGACCGCCGGCACCCGGGTCACCACCCCGAACGGCACGGTGGCCAAGGCCGTCGAGCTGTCCGGCCAGGACAACCTGCTGTTCCGCCGCAACTCGCAGAGCGGCGCGGTCGAGGTCATCGCCCGCTCCGGCTCCTGGGGCGGCCTGAACGCCGACCTGCACGCCCACAACTGACCTGCGGGCAGCGACTGTCGGGGTCCGGCGCCGGGCGGCGCCGGGCCCCGCTCGCGTCCCCGGGCCGCTCGCGCCTCGGGGTCCACTCCCGTCCCGGCGTCCGTTCCCGTCCCCGGCGTCCGGGCGCGAGTGGGATCCGGGCGCGGGTGGAGCGGCCCACCCGTGCGGACCTCAGGGCTTGCGGTGGCGCCCCGGCGCCTTCCTCGGCCGCCGCACCGAGCGCCCGGGCCGCGGTGCGCCGCCGCCCTCGATGCCGTGGAGGATCCGCTGAGCGGCGGCATAGTCCTCGGCCACCGTCTCCGGCAGCCACTGGTAGCCGTCCCAGCGCACGATCAGCCTCGGTTCGCCCGGCGCCACATGGGCGCCCCGCGGCCGCCCGTCCATCAGCCGTACGGCCCGCAACTGCCCGACCGGCCGCAGCTGTTGCTCCCGCCTGGCCGCCCACGACGCCAGCGGTTCCTCCTCGTCCATCGCCCCAGTCTGGCCCCCCTCAGCCGTCGCCCGACACTCGCGTCACCCGACCGGGCGATGCGCTTTTCGGCCCGTCCGCTCCCTCCTTCCGCAACCCGCTCCCTTCGCCGCCGCCGGCTCACGCACTCCTGAGGACCACCAGCCGCTGGGTCGCCCTGGTCATCGCGACATAGCGGTCGACCGCGCCCTCGACCCCACCGCCGAACGCCTCCGGATCGACCAGGACGACCAGGTCGAACTCAAGTCCCTTGGACAGCTCCGGGGTCAGCGACCGGACCCGCGGCCGCGCCTCGAACCCGGGGGCGCCGATCACACAGGCGATCCCCTCGGCATGCTCGGCGAGCCAGCCGTCCAGGACGGCGTCCAGCTCCGCCACCGACCCGTGCACGACGGGGATGCCGCTGCTGCGGACGGAGGTCGGCACGTTGGCGTCCGGCAGCGCGGCCCGGATCGCGGGCTCGGCCTCGGCCATGACCTCCTCCGGTGTCCGGTAGTTGATGCTCAGCGAGGCCACCGTGGTCCGGTCGAGCCCGATCCGCTCCAACCGCTCCTGCCAGGACTCCGTGAAACCGTGCCTGGCCTGCGCCCGGTCCCCGACGATGGTGAAGCTCCGGGACGGGCAGCGCAGCAGCAGCATCTGCCACTCGGCGTCGGTCAGCTCCTGGGCCTCGTCCACCACGATGTGCGCGAACGGCCCGGCGAGCGGTTCCGGGTCGGCGACGGGCAGGGCCGTCTCGTCGACCAGGGTGTCCTGGAGGTCGCGGCCGCGCAGCATCGTCACCGCGCCCTCGCCGTCGTCGTCGGCCCGCAGCAGGTCGCCGATGACGTCGGCCATCCGCGCGCGCTCGGCGGCGGCCGCGGCCTCCCGCCGACGCCGGCGCCGGTCCGCCTCCGGATCGCCCAGCCGCTGCCGGGCCGCGTCCAGGAGCGGCAGGTCGGACACCGTCCAGGCCTGGGGCGCGTCCTTGCGCTGGAGCCTGCGGACGTCCTCGGGTGCGAGCCAGGGCGCGCACATCCGCAGGTAGGCGGGCACCGACCAGAGGTCGCCGACCAGCTCGGCCGCGTCGAGCAGCGGCCAGGCCCGGTTGAGCGTCTCGACCAGCTCCCGGTCCTGCCGCAGCGACCGGCGGAACAGCTCGGGCGAGACCCCCTCGTCCTCGTCCAGCTTGTGCATCAGGATCGTGGCCAGCTCCTCCCAGATCTGCTCGCGGGCCTCGTTGTGCGGGGTGCCCGGGTCCGGCGCGTCGAACGCGTCGGACCAGTCCTCGGCGCTCAGCCAGAGGTCGGCCCAGTGGGTGGTGACCTCCAGCCCCTCGGTGGGCGGCTCCTCGTAGAACCGGACGGCCTTCTCGATCGCCCTCACCATGTCGGCCGAGGACTTCAGCCGGGCCGCCTCCGGGTCGGTCTCGGCCCCGGCCTTCGCCCCTTCGGCGACGAGGTCCCGCACGGTGCAGGTGCGCACCCCCTCCTCGCCGAGGCTCGGCAGGACGTCGGCGACGTAGGCCAGGTAGGGCTGGTGCGGGCCGACGAACAGCACCCCGCCCCGCCGGTGGCCGAGCCGGGGGTCGGAGTAGAGCAGGTACGCGGAGCGGTGCAGGGCGACGACCGTCTTGCCGGTGCCCGGGCCGCCGTCCACCACCAGGGCGCCCCGGGAGCCGGCCCGGATGATGGCGTCCTGGTCGGCCTGGATGGTGGCCAGCACGTCCCGCATCCGGGCCGACCGGCCGCCGCCCAGGCCGGCGATGAAGGCGGACTGGTCGTCCAGCGCGGCGTGCCCCTCCAGGGCCTCGGCGGTGAACACCTCGTCCCAGTAGTCGGCGATCCGGCCACCGGTCCAGCGGTACCGGCGCCGGCTCACCAGGCCCATCGGGTCGGCGTGGGTGGCCCCGAAGAACGGCTCGGCCGCGGGCGAGCGCCAGTCGACCAGCAGCCGTCGGCCCGCGCTGTCGGTGAGGCCGAGCCGCCCGATGTACACCGGCTCCGGGTCGTCGGCGAGGACGACCCGGCCGAGGCACAGGTCCAGGCCGAAGCGGCGCAGGGCGCGCAACCGACCGGTCAGCCTGTGCACCTCGATGTCCCGGTCCATCGCCTCCCGGCCGAGGCCGCCCGGCGCCCGGCGCAGCGCGTCGAGGCGGTCGGACAGGCCAGTGATCGCCTCTTCCAGGCTCTCCGCGACGGCCGCGAAGTGCCGCTCGTCCTCGCCGATCAGTGCCGGGTCGGCCTTGGCGGCGAGGCGGGCGGGAAGGTCGAACGCACTGGTGGTCCGGCTGTTCATGGCATCAGCTCCGATCTGAGGCCTGCGATTGTGCGCCAGCACGGGGGCCTTGCCGCAAGACCCCCCGTGCGCTATACGTTGAGAGTGGCAAGGGGTGGGTTCTCCCCCGGGTCGTCCCGGTTCATCCCCGGCTCCTTTCCGGGCATGTCGACCACGCCGCGCTCCGCATCACCGATCGCATCCCCGCTCCGCATCACCGATCGCATCCCCGCTCCGCGACGCCCGGGGCCCGCTCCGCAACGCGCCCGGGGCCGTTCCGCGCCTAGCCGAGGCGGCACCGCGACGGCAACCCCGGCTCACCCGGGAGGCTTACCCCGCAGCGGAGTTGGACCGCATCGGGTGGTGTCCGGGTGACGGCGTCCGGAGCGGTTCGTTGGGTGCTACGGCGGGGGTGGGTGCCCCGGTGGCGGGCGACTGCCGCCTCCCGCCGTGCGGTCCGAGCCACCGTCGGCCGCTCCACACCGCACCACCGATGCGAAGAGGTCCCGTCATGTCCGAACCATCTGCCACGCCGCAGTTCCCGAGCAGCCCGACGGGCTCGGCCGACGGCACCTCGGCCGGACCCGCCAGCCCCAAGAGCCTGCTGGAGCAGATGCAGGAACTGCTCGCCTCCGTCTCCGCGGACCTCGCCGAACTCCAGGGCTCCGTCCCCGGGAACGCCGACTCCACCGCCTATCCGACCGGCACGGACACCTCCGGGACCTCGGACACGCAGGGCACCCGGTAGCCCCCCACCGGTTCCTCCTCGGCCGGCCCGCCCTCACCGGGCGGGCCGCCGCCGGAGGGCGAGCCACTGCGGCTCGCGGCACCGCCACCTCCACCTCCACCTCCACCGCCCGACGGACCGGTGTCGCCCGGCGGGCCGAGCCGGACCACCAGTAACGGCGCCCCGCCGCCGACCTGCTCCCGCTCCCGCTCGGCCCCACCGAGCGCCGCGGGCTGCGCCTCCCCGGCCCGGACCGCCGCCTCACGCAGCCGTACGGTGAGGTCCTTGCACTCCGACACCGCGTCCACACCGTCGATGCACGTCCAGTAGAGGCTCTCGGTGTCCGCCCCGCAGGCGAGCACCACCAGCGTCTCGCCGACGTCCCGGAGCAATCCGTCCAGCGCCCCCAGGGCCGGCGCCAAGTCCCCCAGCTCGGTGAGCCGCGCCGCCCGGCCTCCGCTCACCAGGGCGGCCCGGACGACGGAGCGGTCCAGGCAGACCGCCGCGTGCGCCCCGGCCTCGGACAGTTGCTGCCCCAGCCCGGTCAGCTCCTCGTCCTCCGACTCCGCCAGCCTGGCGCCCACCGCCTCGGTGAGCAGCGCGGCCTGCCGCGCCTCGGCCAGCACGTCCGGTACGTGCCTGGCCTCGGCCAGGGCGTGCCGGGCCGTCTTGATCAGTCGCAGCGCCTCCATGGCCACCGCTCCCCTCGCTCGCTGTCGCCGTCGACCCGGGCCGCCGGGAGGGGCGGTCCGAGGGGCGACGGCTGGTCACGGCGAAAGCGTGCGAGGAAGAGCGCGGACGCGCATCCACGGTGTCAGAAGCTGTGGAAAAGTCGGGGGCTGTGGATGAATTCCTTCCCTCACAAGGGTTGGTCGCCCACGTCCGAGTTGACGCCGAGCACATTTTCACCGGCGCCGACCGCGTTTACACCGTCGGCGACCGCGTGTTCACCGCCGGCGACCGCGCCCTCCGGCGCCGGGAAGCGGAGTTCGTTCCGCTCGATCTTGGCCGCCAGGGCCTCCAGCGGATCCACCCCGACCGCGGTGCAGAACTGCAGCAGGTACGCCAGCACGTCCGCGACCTCGTCGTGCACCCGGTGCGCGCGGTCCGGGTCGGACATCACCGCGCCGGCCTGCTCGGGCGTCAGCCACTGGAAGATCTCCAGCAGCTCCCCCGCCTCCACGCTCAGCGCCGCCGCCAGGTTCTTCGGGGTGTGGAAGGGCTCCCACCGCCGGGCCGCCGCGAAGTCCACCAGCCGCTGCCGCAAGGCCTCGACGGTGGGCTCCGCCGGCCCCGTCACTCGTTCGCTCACCCCTCCAGGTCTACCGCATCAAGACCCGCCGCCCCACCGTCCACCGGAAACGCCCCGCTGCCGGCCGGAGCTCCCGCGAGCCCGGCCGGCCCCTCCTGCCCCGCCGACGCCCCCGCCGACGCCCCCGCCGGTGCCCCTGCCGATGACCTCGCCGACGGCTCCGCCGGCCCCTCCGTCAACCCCGCCGCCGACCGGCCCGCGCCCGCCGCGGCCCCCTCGTCGGCCCCACCCCCGGCCTCCCCGGCCGCCTCCCCGCGCCCGCCCTGGACCGGCACCCGCACCGTCTCCGTCCGCAGCACCGTGAACCCCGAGTCGGGATCCCGCCGGCACTCCACCAGCACCATCCCGCCCCCGGGCGTGCCGCCCAGCACCTCCCGCGCCGCCGCCGGCTCCTGCAGGGCCGCGACCACGCGCAGCTGGCGGCGCTCCGCCATGTCCCGGGCCAGCCGCAGCAGCGTGGCGGCCTGCTCCGCGGAGAGCCCCGCGCCCAGGTCCTCGGCCAGCACGGTGAGCTGCCGGTGCGCCCAGGGCACCTCGGCGGCCACGTCGAGGTCGAGCACCCCGGCCCCGGTCAGCAGCACCGCGGCGAAGGCGAGGTGGCGCAGCATGCCGTCGGAGGCCTGGTCGGCCCCGGTGCGCCCGAGGACGCCCTCGTCGAAGACGGCGAGGACCTTCCGCACGCCCGCGCTCTCCCGCTCGGCCAGGGTGAGCCCGAGCAGCGGGTGCGGCGCGGCGGACTGCACCGCGCGCAGCAGCTGCCCGTACCGGCGCGGGCACTCGTTGCTCAGCCGGGCCACGACGGCGGAGATGTTGGCGGCGTTGCCGCGCAGCCGGGCCTGCGGGTCGGCCCGGGCCCAGCCGCGCATCAGTGCGGGGACGGGGTGCAGCGGGAAGACCTCGCGCAGCGCCGTGAGCAGGTCCTCGGTGGCGGCGAGGACGAGGCACTCGCCGGCCGACGAGCCCGCGACCCGCAGCGGCAGCTGCGCGGTGATCATCGTCCCGCTGGGGAACGGCGCCCGGATGTCGCCCTGGCGGGTGTCGTTGTGCCAGCAGACGTTGACCCGCCGGTTGCGGACGTCCTGCTCCCCGGTGTCCATCAGGGTCCGGCCGTCGAGGGTGAGCGACTCCCGGGCGATCCGGACCGGGCCGTCGGTGCGGATCACCACGTCGAGCCGGATCAGGCCGTGCGGCGAGCGGACGGTGCAGCCGAGGATGATCGCGTCCCGCCCGTGCGGCACACACCCGTCCAGGCCTCCGCGGACGGGCTCGGCGAGCGGACCGGTGCGGTCGGGCAGCCCGTCCAGCGAGTCGGCGATCTCCTCGCCGAGGGCGAGCCGGGAGAGCACGGCCAGCGCGTCGAGGGCGTTGGACTTGCCGACCCCGGCGGGCCCGTGCAGCACGGTGAGGGGCGCGAGCGGCAGCACCGCGCGCCGGTAGGACTTGAACGAGGTGAGCCGGAGCTCCTCGACGGTGGGGCGCGGCACGGGCGGCCGGTCGGGCCGTGGGGCGCCCGTTCGGAGGTGGGACGGCCCTGCGGGCCTGGTGGCGTCGCGGTTCACCTGTCGGACGTTAGCCGCAGGCCGAACGGAAGAAACGTGCCTGCGCGGCAGATTCATCCCAACGTGGCGCTCAGCGCCGGTACGCGGCCACCGTCACCGAGGCCGTCACCTCGACCGGCTCCGGCAGCTCCGCGAGCGCGGCACCGAGCCGCTCCGGATCGGTGTGCCAGGCGCTCGGCCCCATGCCGACGACGGTGCGCACGTCCTGCGGGCCGAGCCGCAGGGTGAACTCGACCTCCCGCCGCCCGGCGGGCTCCAGGTACGGTCCGAGCTTCTCGTCGATCCGCCGCTGCTTCTCCTCGTCCACCGACAACAGGCCCAGTGCGTCGACGAGTTCGCGCAGGTGGCGGGCGGTCGGCGAGACCAGCAGCAAGGTGCCGCCGGGGCGCAGCACCCGGCGGATCTCGGGCCCGTTGCGCGGGGCGAACACGTTGAGCATCAGCTCGGCCGAGGCGTCCCGCAGCGGCAGCGGGCGCCAGGCGTCGCACACCACGGCGCCGATCCGGGGGTGCGCCTTGGCGGCGCGGCGCAGCGCGAACTTGGAGATGTCCAGGGCCGCGCCGACCGTGCCGGGCAGGGCGTCCAGGACGTGCGCCAGGTAGTGACCGGTACCGGCGCCGAGGTCGGCGACCAGCCCGCCGGGCTCACCGGCGACGACGGCGGAGGCCGCCCGCGCCAGCGCCTCGGCGATCGGCCGGTAGTGCCCGGCGGCGAGGAAGTCCGCGCGGGCCGCGACCATCTCGGCGGTGTCCCCGGTGCCGGTGTGGGCGTCGCCGGCGAGGAGGCTGACGTAGCCCTGCTTGGCGAGGTCGAAGCTGTGCCCGGCCGGGCAGCGCAGGCTGCGGTCGTGCCGGGTGAGGGCCTGCGCGCAGTGCGGGCAGGCCAGGTAGCGCTCGATGTCCTGGAGCAAGGTTCCGTCTTCTCTCGCCGTACGCCCCGGCCGGTCGGGGCGCCAGCCAGCCTAACGACCCCGACGGACCCGCGCCCCGGGCCGCCACCCCGGCCCAGCGCCGACGGGCCCACGCCCCGGCCACGCCTGCCGGCCCTACCCCACGCCCCTCCCGAGTCCTGCGAGCGCCCGCCCCGCGGGGCCCCGCCGCGCGCGGTCCTGCCCCGCGAGCACCGGCCCCCGCTGCGCCCCGACCCGCAGCGCCAGCGCCACCAGCGCCTCCGGCGCGCCGGGGCGGCCGCGCACCCCGGGAAAGGCGTTGACGTCCACGATGACCGGCTCGGCGGGCCCGTCGAGCAGGTCGACCCCGTACACGTCGAGCCCGAACACCTCGCCGACGCGCAGCGCGAGCGCGGCCCGCCGGGCGGACGGCTCCCAGTCCTCCGCCCGCCCCGACTTCCCCGTGCCGGTGGCGAGCTCGGACTGCCGCCGGGCCGCGAACACCTGACCGTCGACCACCCACAGCTTCTGGTCCCAACCCGTCCCCGGGACGAACGGCTGCGTGACGACCGGCTCCTCGGGCCAGCGCTCGGCGAGTTCGCGCAACCGGGCCGGGCCGTCCACCCGGGCGACCAGGTCGTGCCGCCTGCTGTGCCGGCTCTTGACCACGAACGGGTAGGCCGGATCGGCGAGGTCGCCCAAGCGTCCGGCCGCGTCCGTGGCCGCGAAGGGCAGCCCGGCGGCGCGGGCGAGGTCGGCCATCCGCACCCGGTCCTGGCACAGCCCGGTGGCCGCCGCCGAGTTGACCACCGGCACGCCCCGCCGCTCCAGCTCCCCGGCCAGCGCCAGCGCCTGAGGCGTGCGGGCCTTGAGCAGGCAGACGTCGGCGAGCCCGGTCACGGGCCCGGCGGGCGGGACGACCGCCACCTCGTGCCCCCGGCGCACCAGCAGTTCGGCCGCCGAGGCCAGCACCGGATGCCCCGGGTCGCCGGTGATCAGTCCGATCTTCACAGCAACTCCCCCTCACCGAAGCCGAGTTGACCGTAGGCGTCGCCGCCCGCGGACACCAGCTCGACCGGCCCGCCGGGCACCAGTTCGGCGGGCCCGCCGGGCACCGACACGGCCGTCCCGCTGCGCGCGAGCCGCAGCACCGCCCGGGAGACCCGGGCCACCGCGTCCGGCACCTGCCGGAAACTCGGGAAGTCGTTGACGTCCACCACCACCGGCCCGTCCGGCCCCAGCAGCACGTCGACCCCGTACAGGTCCAGCCCGAACACCTCGCCGACCTGCGCCACGATCCGCGCGACGCTCCCCGGCAGCGGCACCTGCCGTTCGCGCACGCCCTGCCCCGGGTGCAGCGGGGAGGAACGTTCCGTCGCGAAGAGCTCGCCGTCGACGCAGTACACCTTGAGGTCGGTCCCGGAGTTGGGCACGTACGGCTGGGCGATCAGCAGCCCCTCCCCCGCCAGCTCCGGCCCGACCTCCAGCAGCTGGTCGGGGCTGCGCACCAGCCGGACGGCACGCCCGGAGCTGCCGTCGGCGGGCTTGACCACGAGCGGGTACTCGGCGGCCGGGATCTCCGCCAGCCGTTCCCAGCGCGCGGCCGCGTACGTCACCGGGACGGGCAGCCCGCGGGTGCGGCCGATGACCGCGGCGAGCGCCTTGTCCCGGACCCCGCGGATCGAGCGCACGTCGTTCACCGTGGTGAGGCCGACGGCGGCGGCCGACTCCAGCAGGGTCAGCCCGGGCCCGCCGGACACGGTCTTGAGCACCCAGGCGTCGTGGCTGCCGGCCCGGACCTCCTCGGAGATCGCCAGCAGCGAGTCCCCGGGGCGCAGCACGTCCACCCGGTGTCCCCACGCCGTGAGTTGGCGTGCCACGTCGAGCGGCATGCCGTCGTGCCGGTAGTGTTCCTCCACCAGAAAGCAGAGCCTCATGGGCCTGTCTTCCCCCTTGCCTCGCCTAGTGCAGACGTCCGCCGTCCCCCTCGGCAGAGCTGTAAAGCCTTCAGCATGCACGCTGTGTTCGCACAAGATCGCTGCGAGCGGGTAAGCGTTCGGCAACAATCGGCCCCCGGGGAGACGCCGAGGGGCATCGGGGAGGCGGCGAGGGCCCCCGGGACGTGCCCCGGAAATCCGGTGGCACCGCGCCACAGCCCCTGCTTGGATGCACGCCGTGACCCCTGTTGATCATGTTCCCGACCGCCCCCTGCTCGACGAGATCGAGCGCTACTACGACGCCGTGCCGCGCAGCGCCGCCCGCACCGAGGACTTCGGACCGCTGACCCTGTTCGTCCGGGACGGGGGCGGCTGGCCGTACTACGCCCGCCCGACCCTCGGCCACCGCGGCTCGGCCGCCACCGCCGAGGACGTCCGCCGGGTGCTGGAGCGGCAGCGGGAGCTGGGCGTCCCGGAGGCCTTCGAGTGGGTGGCCGAGCAGACCCCGGAGCTTCGCGCGGCGGTCGAGGCGGCGGGCCTGACGGTGCACGAGCACCCGCTGCTGGTACTGGGCCCGCAGGACGAAGCGGCCCCGGCGCCCGAGCTGCCGGAGCCGGTGGAGGTCCGGGTGCTGGCGCCGGACGCGCCGGAACTGGCGGCCGCGCTCGCCGTCCCGCACCTGGCCTTCGGCGATCCGGGCACGGCGGTCGGCCCGACCGGTGCGGCCGAGCTGGCCACGGCCGCGGCGCGGCTGACGGCCGACGGCACGGCGGAGCAGGTCGCCCGGCGGATCGCCGCCGGCACCACCGTGCTGGCCGCGGCCCTGGAGGACGGCACGGCCCTGTGCGCCGGCCAGCACAACCCGGTGGGCCCGGTCACCGAGGTGGCCGGGGTGGGCACGCTCCCGTCCGCGCGCCGCCGCGGACTGGGCCTGGCGGTCACCGCGGCGCTGGTCGCGCACGCCCGGGCGAACGGGGTTCGGACGGTGTTCCTGTCCGCCGCCGACGAGGACGTCGCCCGGATCTACCGCCGGGCCGGCTTCCGCACCTTCGCGACGGCCCTGATCGCGGAACCCTCCGCCCAGCAGGAGCCCGCCCGGCAGCAGCCCACCGCCCAGTAGCAGCCCTGCGGCCCCGCCGCCCGGCGCCCCGGGGCCGGCCGAGGACGGCGCCGATCAGTCGTCGTCCTCGTCCTCCTCGTCCGCCCCGGTGACCTCCTCCCCTTCCGCCTCGTCCACCATCCAGGCCGCCAGCCGCTCGGCGACGCCCGACACCCCGAGCCGCCCCTCGCGGATGGCCCGGGAGAGGCTGCGCACCTCGCGGGCGGTGGTGGCAATGGTGCAGCCGCTGGCGACCAGGTAGGCGTAGGCGACGGCGGTCGCGAAGAGTTCGTTGGTCTTCTCCAGGGCGGGCACCCGGATCAGCTGGTGCATCAGCGCGGCGGCGCGGTCCTGTGGTTCGGGGTAGACCGCGATGTCGAATATCTCGGCCTGGTGGCGGGTGACGGCCGCGAGCAGCGAGCCGTAGTCGGTGACCTGCGGGTCACCGGGGGTGTACTGCTCGGCGGTCATGAGCAGCCACGAGAGGTCGACCTCCAGCTTCAACGGCGCACGTCCTGGAGGTCGCCGGGCTCCCCGAACTCGGCGAGGAAGGCCGACTCGTACTCCTTCATGAACTGCGCGGCCGCGTCCACGAAGGCCCGCCCGGACTCGCCCATGTCCTGTTGGACCAGGCGCTCGATGTACTGGTTCATGGAGATCCCCTGCTGCTCCGCCCGTTCCCGGGCCATCTCGGCGGTCGTGGCGTCGACCCGCACGTTCAGCTGCTTCTTACCCATGCCGTTCAAGCTAGCGCTCAAGTGCTAGCACAACAAGGGCGCGTGCACACCGCCCGCACACCTGCCGCACGCCCCCGCGCAACCTCGCCGTCACCGGGACGCCGAACGGCCGGGCCCGCGGCGGCTGCCACGGACCCGGCCCGCGCCGGAAGGGAGGCGGATCAGAACTGGGTGCTGACGGTCACCCCGCTGAAGTCGGTGTTCGCGTAGAGGCTCACGTAGCGGTAGCCCGCCGTCGGGTTGGTCACCGTGATGCTCTGGGTGGTGCCCGGGTTGGTGGACGAGGCGGTGTACGCGCTCGGCGAGGCCCAGGTGCTCTCGTTGTAGTACAGGGAGGCGGTGCCGGTGCCCCCGGAGGTGGTGATCCTCAGGGTGCTGGTGCCGGCCGGCAGGTAGACGTACAGGTAGTCCAGGTTGCCGGCGGTCGCCGCCAGATCGGCCCGCGAGCAGTTCTTGCCGAGCGCGTCGGCGCGGGGGTCGGTGCAGGCCGGCGGGGTGGTGGGGCCGCCGCCTCCGCCGGTGGTCACGGTGACGGAGGTCGGGGTGCTGGCGGTCCTGCCGGTGTCGTCGGTGACGGTCAGCGCGACGGTGTAGGTGCCGGCGGCCGCGTAGGTGTGGCTCGGGTTCTGCTGGTCGGACGAGCCGCCGTCGCCGAAGGTCCAGTGCCAGGCGGTGATCCGGCCGGGGCCGGTCTGGACGGACTTGTCGGTCAGGGTGACGGTCGGGCCGTTCACGGTCTGGCCGAACAGCGCGGTCGGGCCGGCCGCGTAGCAGGCGCCACCGGCGCAGGCGTCGAGCCAGGCGTCGAAGTCGGCGTCGTAGCCGGTGCCGATGCCGTTGTAGACCGCGTAGCCGCCCTGGTAGTCGCCGGTGCGGAAGTGCGCGAGCACGGAGTCGATGTCGGCCGGGTGCTTCTCGAACATGTACCGGACCGCCAGGTAGCCCCACGGGTAGGTGCGCACGGTGTCCGAATTGCCGTACGTGTTCTGGAAGATCGTGCTCAGCTTGTACGTGTGCCTGGCGGCCTCGGCCATCGCCTGGGTGTCGGTGGTGCCGCGGTAGGCGTAGGACTCGTACTCGGCGACGCCCTCGATCCACCAGATGTCCGGGACGGAGATCTCGGTGGAGAAGTTGCCCTTGAGGTCGTAGATGTTGTCCAGGTAGTGGGTGTACTCGTGGTTGAGGTTCCACACGTTGGCGGTGAAGCCGTCGTTCCAGGACTTCTGGTACATCACGCACACGGCCCGGTTGTTCGGGTCGGTCGGGTCCATGACGGTCTGTCCGCCGTTGTCGGTGGAGTTGTTGAAGATCGCCCAGGAGTAGGTCAGGTAGTCGGCCTGGTTGGCGAAGACCGCGAGGGTCAGCTCCTTGTCGTACTGGCCGGGGATCGGCCCGTTGTCCTTCACCAGCTTGTGGAAGAAGGTGTCCTCGCCGCGCAGGCTGGCGCAGACCGCGGACAGGTCGGCGGGCGGGAGCGCCTCGGTCAGGATGGTGCGGTTGTCGCAGACCAGCTGGTTCGGCAGCACCGCGGCGGTCAGCTTGGCCGGCAGGTCGCAGGTGCCGTAGTACGAGCACTGGCCGGGGTCGAAGCTGTTGGCCTGGTACGCGGTGTGGACGTACAGCGGGCCGGTGGCGCCGGTGATCCGGGCGCCGTCGAGGACGGCCTTGACCTTGCCCTTGACCGCGGCCTCGACCGCCGGGCCGTCGCCGGCCATCCGGCCGAGGTCGTTGCCCGCGTTGACGTCCAGGTAGGCGTTGGCGGTGCCGAGCAGGTCCTTGTGGTTCAGGGCGAAGTCGCCCAGGGTGGCGCCGATGCTCGGGTCCGCGCCGACCGCGCTGACGAAGTCGGGGTTCCAGTTGCCCCGCCACAGCGGAGCGGAGAGCACCGCGTTGACCGCCTTGAGCATCTTCGGGAAGGCGTTGTACGCGTTGTCGTACGACGTCAGCACCTGCTTGTAGACGCCCAGGTAGCTGCCCTGGAGGTTGGCGCTGTCGGTGAGCACCAGGACCTCGTTGAGCACGGTGCCGTTGCCGTCGCTCACGTCGGTGCGGTGCGGCGCGGCGAAGAACGCGTCCAGGGCGGCCTTGGAGGCACCGGTCAGGGCCGCGTCGTACGGACCGACCGCCCCCGCGTTGTTCGACTGCACGTACCAGCCGGCCCGCTGGAAGAGCACGAGTTGCAGGATGCCGGTCGAGTTGTCGCCGGTGTAGCCGCCCGCCGCGTTCTGGAAGGCGTTGGCGACGGTGAGCATCTTCGCTTCCTTGAAGACGGCGCCCGCGTCCGTGCCGGTGACGTTGAACAGCGTGTTGACGCAGTCCGGGGTCGAGGCCTCCAGGAAGGAGACCAGGTCGGCCCCGCTGCGGCTGCCGAAGTCGGCCGGGGTGCAGCTCTGCGCGGTGGCGGCCGCGGCGGCGGCACCGCGGGCGGCGAGGGGCTGCTTGACCGGGGACGTCTTCGGCCCGGCCGGGCGCTGCGTGGTCTGCACGGCGGTGCCGGCCGGCTGGCCCATCACGAGCTGCCCGAGCAGCGCCGGGGGCAGCGGCTTGGCGACGGGGGCGGGTTCCTCGGCCGCACGGGACTGCTCGGCCGGGTCGACCGTGAGGAAGGCGCCGAGCGGCTTCGGCAGGGCGGAGCCCGGGTCGGCCGCCGGGGCGCCGGCCGCGGGCCGGGCGCTCGACCCGGAGGCGGCCGCGGCGGCGGAAGCAGCCGGGGCGGCGAAGGCGGCCGTGGCGGGCAGCAGCGTGGCGGCGGCACAGCAGCCGGCGACGAGGCCGGCCAGCAGGGTGGGGAGTGGTATCCGTGGGCGCACTGGTGGGTCCTTCTCCTGTGGGGGGAGGCGCTGGGAGGACTGCCGAGGCGTTGGGGGAACGCGTCATGATCCTGCCAGCGGCGGAGAGTCGGAACAATGTCACAGGTCATATGACATATCCCTGTCCAGCCATAACACCGCCCGCCGCGGCCGCTAAGGCCGGTACGTCCGTGCGGCCCACGCCTGGAAGCTCGGCGCCGCCGCGATCAGGTCCCGGTACGCCGCGGCGGCCGCCCCGAGCAGCGTCTCCACCACCTCCCCGCCCACCCCGGCCGGCCTCCAGACCAGCAGTTGCCGGACCCAGATCGGCGTCCCCGCGAGCGGTTTGACGACCACCTCGGCGAGCGGCCGGGTGGTGGCCTGGACGACGGAGATGCCGAGCCCGGCGGCGATCATCTCCTGGAGCTCCAGCCGGCCGCCGAGGAACTCGTGGACGGTCGCCGGGGCGAACCCCGCCGCGGCGCAGGCCCCGTGGAACACGCCGTGCCAGCCGGCCCCGTCGTCGGGGGTCAGGAACCACTCCTCCTCCGCCAGTTCCGCCAGCGCCACCTCGGTGCGGTGCCGCAGCCGGTGGCCGGCCGGCAGCGCGACGAAGACGGGCTCGGTGACGATGCCGCGGTGCGCGACGGACGGCGCGTGGCGCAGTTCCCGGCCCGGGTAGTCCACGGCCACCGCGGCGTCGGCCTCGTCCCGCTCCAGCAGCTCGACGATGTCGGAGGAGCGGTGGACCGACGTCAGGGTGAGGCGCTGTCCGGGCCGTTGGTGCCGCGCCCTGGTGACCAGTCCGGGCAGCAGCGGCGAGTTGGTCGCCGCCAGCCGCAGCTCGCGCGGGACGGGCCCGGCCGGGGCCTCCGGGCGGCGGCCCAGGCCGTCGGCGCGGGTGAGCAGCTCCCGGGCCGCGGCCACCACCTCCGCCCCGAAGCCGGTCGGCGCGACGCCGACGGTGGTGCGTTCGAACAGCGGGGCGCCCAGGTGGCGCTCGATCCGGCGCAGCTGGGTGCTGGTCGCCGGCTGCGAGGCGCCGAGCAGGACGGCGGCCCGGCCGACGCTCCCGGTGTCGGCGATCGCGCACAGCACGCGAAGGTGCCGCAGCTCCAGCTCCATGACGCTCCCCCTCGCGCACCCGGCCGGCCCCGGCCGACGGCGTGGGGCGGCTGCCGTCACGGGCGGTGCGACGGCGCACCGGCGCAACGGCAGGCCGGTACAACGGCACACATCACATGTCAGCGGCTCACCTTCGCCCCGGGGAATGACCTCGTCAAGCCCTCTCCCGGGGCCCGACGGCCTTGCGCGCACCATCTTTTACCAGCGCATTGCCGGCACCTGACCTTCCGCCCGGTCCGGGCCGCCCGCGCCCGCTCCGCCCCACCCCGCCCCGCCGGGAGGGGCGGGACTTGAAGACCGACCCGCCGTCCGGGAGGCTGAAGGCCCCCCTGCGTTCCCCCGAGCGGGCGCCGACCGGTGCGGAGGCCTACCGATGACAGCCATGTTCGACCAGGAGCTGCGCGAGCAGCTCGCCCAGGCCCGTCGGGACCTCGCGGCGGCCCGGGCCGAGGAGGACGCCGACGGCGTCCAGGCGTACGAGGGCCGGGTCGCCGCGCTCCTGCGGCTCGCCGCCCAGCACGGCATCGACCTGCCGCACAGCGTCGACGAGGAGGAGCACAACGAGTAGCCGGCCCCGGACGCGGCAGGAGGCGGCCACCCCGAACGGGTGACCGCCTCCTGCCGTGACTCCCGACGCCCGGGATCAGCCCGGGATCACTGCCCGACCGGCTCCAGGATCGCCACGCACTCGAAGTGGTGGGTCATCGGGAACAGGTCGAAGGCCCGCAGCGACACCGGCCGGTAGCCGCCCTCGCGGAAGAACTTCAGGTCCCGCGCGAGCGCCGCCGGGTCGCAGGCCACGTACGCGATCCGGCGCGCCTCCAGGCCGACCAGGTGGGCGACGGTCTCGCGGCCGGCGCCCGAGCGCGGCGGGTCCAGCACGACCAGGTCGGTGGCGGTGATGCCGGTGCGCGGCAGCAGCGTCTCGACCCGGTCGCACTCGATCTGCACGTTGTCCAGCGCGGCCAGGTTGTGCCGGGCGTCGACCACGGCCTGCTTGGCGGACTCGATGCCGAGCACCGCACCGTCCTCGCCGACCCGGTCGGCCAGCGCGCCCGCGAACAGGCCGACGCCGCAGTACAGGTCGAGCGCGTTCTCGCCCCACTGCGGGTCCAGCCCGTCCAGCACGGCGTCGACCAGGGTGTCCGGCGCCTCCGGGTGGATCTGCCAGAAGCCGCCGTTGCTGATCCGCCAGGTCCGCCCGGCGGCCCGCTCGCGCACGAAGCCGCGCCCGTGCACCTTGTGCACGTCGCCCTGCTCGTCCACCCGGGCGATCGACACCGGCTTGTCCAGCTCGACCAGCGGCAGCTGGGCGCCCGGCCGCGGGGTGAGCACCACCTGGCGGTCCGAGGAGCCGGTCGCGGCGATCACCTCGACGCTCGCCACCCCCGGCCAGTCGCGGGCCTCGATGCCCAGCTCGGTGACGCCCTCGGCGGCGATCAGGCAGCGGTCCACCGGCTGCACCTCGTGCGAGCGGTGCTTGCGCAGGCCGACCTTCCCGGTCCCGGCGTCGACCGCGTACTGCACCCGGGTGCGCCAGGCCGGCACCTGCCCGGCCGGAAGCTTGCCGCCGACCGGCTCGACGCTGCCGTCCCAGCCCGCCTCGGCCGGGGTGAGCCCGGCGAGCTTGGCCAGCTGCTCGGTCAGCACCGCCGCCTTGAGCTTGCGCTGCCCGCCCGGGGTGACGTGCTGCCAGTCGCAGCCGCCGCACTTGCCCGGACCGGCGAACGGGCAGGGCGCCTCGATCCGGTCCTTGGACGGCTCCAGCACCTCCACCGCGTCGGCCCGCAGGAACCGCGAGGTGGTGGTCCCGTCGGTCACCAGTGCGACGACCTTCTCACCGGGCAGCGCGTGCCGCACGAACAGCACCCGGCCCTCGTGCCGGGCCACGCAGTGCCCGCCGCCGTGCGCGACCGGGCCGACCTCGACCTCGTAGCGCTGCCCGGCCAGCGGCTCCCCGGACGGCGTCTCGGGCCGCGACGGCCGCGCGGCACCGGCGCGCAGCGCCTTGGGCGGCCGCACCGCCTGCTTGCGCGGCGCCTTCCGGCCGGCCCCGGCAGCGCCCTTCGGCGCGTCCTGGGCGGCACCCTTGCCGGCGCCCTTCGGCGCGCTCTTGCCGGAGGCCTTGCCGGCGGACGCCTTGCCTGCGGACGTCTTGCCCGCGGCGCCCTTGCCGGCGGCCGGCCCGGCGGGCTCCCGGTCCTCCCGCTCGCCCGGGACGATCGGCGCGGTGCGCGCGGTGAGGCCGTCGCGGTCGGTGGCCTCCGGACGGGCCGGCCGGCCCCAGCGCGGCCGGGAGACCTGCCCGGGCTGGGAGCCGCCCCGGCGGGCGCCCTTGCCGGAGGAGCCCGAGGAACGGGGCGGAGTGTTGCGGGTCACTGGGAGGAGTCCTTGCTGCGGTCGGAGGTGTCCCCGGCGTTCGAACCGGTGGAGACGGAATCCTTCGACTTTACGGCCTTCGGCGCGCGTGGCTCGCCACGCCGGACGGCACCCGGCGCCGACCAGGCCTTCTGCGGCTTGCGCCGCTCCGAGGACTCCAGCTGCCACGGTACCGAAGTGACCATCACACCGGGCTTGAACAGCAGCCGCCCCTTGAGCCGCAGCGCGCTCTGGTTGTGCAGCAGGTGCTCGTACCAGTGGCCGACCACGTACTCCGGGATGTAGACCGAGACCACGTCCCGCGGGCTGCTGCGCCGCAGGTTCTTCACGTAGTCCAGGACCGGCCCGGTGATCTCGCGGTACGGCGAGTCCAGCACCTTGAGCGGCACCTCGATGCCGCGCTCGTCCCACTCCCGCCGCAGCGCCGCGGTGTCCGCCGGGTCGACGTTGACCGTGACGGCCTCCAGCGTGTGGGCCCGGGCCAGCCTGGCGTACGCCAGGGCGCGCAGCGCCGGCTTGTGCAGCTTGGAGACCAGCACGATGGCGTGCACCCGGGTGGGCAGCACCACGTCGTCCGGCTCCTCGGCGGCGATGAGCTCGTCGGAGACCCGGTCGTAGTGCCGCCGGATGCCCTTCATCATCACGAACAGCACGGCCATCGCGGCGATCGCGATCCAGGCGTGGCTGATCTTGGTGACCAGGACGACGATCAGCACGGCCATGGTCATCACCAGGCCGAAGGCGTTGATCGCCCGGCTGCGCTGCATGTGGCGGCGCTTGGCCGGGTCGGTCTCGGTGCGCAGCAGCCGGGTCCAGTGCCGGATCATGCCGGACTGGCTCATGTTGAAGGCGACGAAGACGCCGACGATGTAGAGCTGGATCAGCCGGGTCGGGTCGGCGTCGAAGGCGAGGATCAGCAGGATCGCGGCGATCGCCAGCAGGATGATGCCGTTGGAGAAGGCCAGCCGGTCGCCGCGGGTGTGCAGCTGGCGCGGCAGGTAGCGGTCCTGGGCGAGGATCGAGCCGAGCACCGGGAAGCCGTTGAAGGCGGTGTTGGCGGCGAGCACCAGGATCAGCCCGGTGACGGCCGCGACGAAGTAGAAGCCGGGCGTGAAGTTGTTGAACACGGCCTCGCTGATCTGCGCCAGCGCGGTCTTCTGGTGGTAGTCCGGCGAGGTGCCGACGAGCTGTTCGGCCGGGTTCTCGGCCATCTGGACACCGGTCAGCCGGGCCAGCCAGATGATGCCCATGAACATCACGACGGCGATGCTCGCCATCATCAGCAGCGTGGTGGCCGCGTTCTTGCTCTTGGGCTTGCGGAAGGCCGGCACGCCGTTGGAGATCGCCTCGACACCGGTGAGCGCGGCACAGCCCGAGGAGAACGCCTTCAGCAGCAGGAACACCATCGCGAAGCCGGCCAGCGAGTCGTTGCCGGGAGTGGCGGCGAGGTGGAACCCGGCGCTCTCGGCGGGCATGTCCTGGCCGAGCACGAAGTGCCGGAACACCCCGTAGCCGACCATCCCGATCACGCCGACCATGAAGGCGTAGGTGGGAACGGCGAAGGCGCTCCCGGACTCGCGCACGCCTCGCAGGTTCATGCCCATCAGCAGCACGACCACGATCACCGACAGGACCGGTTCGTGGCCGCGCAGCGCGGGCACCGCGGAGACGACGTTGGCGACGCCCGAGGTGGTCGACACGGCCACGGTGAGCACGTAGTCGACCATCAGGGCGCTGGCGACCACCAGACCGGCGGCCGGACCGTGGTTGACGGTCGCGACCTCGTAGTCACCGCCACCACTGGGGTAGGCGTGCACGTTCTGCCGGTACGAGGCGACCACGGCGAGCATCACGATCGCCACGACGACGCCGATCTGCCAGGAGAAATGGATCGCCGAGGCGCCCGCGATGGAGAGGGTGAGCAGGATCTCCTCGGGGGCGTACGCGACCGAGGAGAGCGCGTCCGAGGCGAACACGGGCAGCGCGAGCCGCTTGGGCAGAAGCGTCTCGCCCAGCTTGTCGCTGCGTAGGGCGCGCCCGATCAGGATGCGTTTCGGAAGGTCAGTCGGCATAGGCACGTTAAGGAATCGTAGGGGCTCCCCGGTCAAGGCTCCGCCGTTTGTCCCCCCCTTCGTCGCGACTGCGTTCGGTGGACCGGCTAGCGTGTCGGATACGAGTCGGCGGGCAACACTCTGGTTGTCGAGCGTTGCCGGGTCGGCGCCCCCACGAGGAACCTCGTCCCGGACGACCGGGCGGGAAACGGAGCTGAACGGTGTTTGCGCAGGTCAAGGCCCCTTCGGGACGGGTGAGGTAAGCGCCGGTGCACATCGTGATCATGGGCTGCGGCCGCGTGGGCTCCGCCCTCGCCAGAGCCCTGGAGAAACAGGGCCACTCGGTGGCCGTGGTCGACCAGGACCCGACCGCGTTCCGCCGGCTGGGCGCCGGGTTCAACGGCCGCCGGGTCACCGGCGTCGGCTTCGACCAGGACACCCTGCGCGAGGCGGGCATCGAGGAGGCCGGCGCCTTCGCCGCGGTCTCCAGCGGCGACAACTCCAACATCATCGCCGCACGGGTGGCCCGGGAGAACTTCGGCGTCGAGAACGTCGCCGCCCGGATCTACGACCCCCGCCGCGCCGAGGTGTACCAGCGCCTGGGCATCCCCACCGTCGCGACGGTCCGCTGGACCGCCGACCAGATGCTGCGCCGACTGCTGCCGAGCGGCGCCGAGCCGCTGTGGCAGGACCCGAGCGGTGGCGTGCAGCTCGCCGAGGTCGCGTACGACCCGCGCTGGATCGGCCACCGGATCAGCAGGCTGGAGGAGGCCTCCGGCACCCGGGTGGCGTTCGTCACCCGGCTCGGCGAGGGAATGCTCCCCTCGCCGCAGATGGTGGTGCAGGAGGGCGACCTGGTGCACGTGATGCTGCGCCGGGCCGACCTGACGGCCGTCGAGGCCGCGTTCGCGCAGGGACCGAAGGAGGAGGGTCACTGATGCGGGTCGCCATTGCCGGGGCCGGTGCCGTGGGCCGCTCGATCGCGGGCGAGCTGCTGGAGAACGGCCACGAGGTCCTGCTGATAGACAAGAACCCCAACTCCATCTCGGTGGAGCGGGTTCCGATGGCGGAGTGGCTGCTGGCCGACGCCTGCGAGATCACCTCGCTGGACGAGGCCGCGCTCCAGCGCTGCCACGTGGTGATCGCCGCGACCGGTGACGACAAGGTCAACCTGGTCGTCTCGCTGCTCGCCAAGACCGAGTACGCGGTGCCGCGGGTGGTCGCCCGCGTGAACAACCCCAAGAACGAGTGGCTCTTCAACGAGTCCTGGGGCGTGGACGTCGCCGTCTCCACCCCGCGGCTGATGTCCGCGCTGGTCGAGGAGGCGGTCAGCGTCGGCGACCTGGTCCGCCTGATGCGCTTCAGCCAGGGCAACGCCAACCTGGTCGAACTGACCCTGGCCTCCGACACCGAGCTCGTCGGCATCCGGGTCGGCGACGTGGCCTGGCCGCAGGACACCGCGCTGGTGACCATCATCCGCGAGGGCCGGGTGCTGGTGCCGGGCAAGGACGACACCCTGGAGGGCGGCGACGAGCTGCTCTTCGTCGCCGCGCAGGAGCGCGAGGAGGAGCTGGAGCAGCTCCTCTCGGCGACCTCGGGCGCCCAGTAGCCCCGCGGGCACAGCGGAAGGGCCCGCACCCCTCGTCGGGGTGCGGGCCCTTCGCCGTCGTTCGGACCGGCCTCCCGGCCGGCCGGGAGGCGGCTACTTCGCCGGCTCCTCCTCGTCCAGCTGCGCCTTGATCGGCGGCGGCGCCTTCAGCAGGATCTGCCAGGTCACGTACATCGCCAGCAGCATCGGCGGGATGCCGAGGGCGACCTTCAGCCAGCCCAGCAGGTTGACGTTGTGGGTGAAGTACAGCGGGAAGAGGATCACCGGCTTCAGGCCCATGATCAGCACCCAGGCCCAGGTCGCCTTGGTGTAGGCGGCCAGGCGGCCCGGGTTCTCCTTGCGCCAGGTGAACATCTCGCCGGTGATCGGGCCGAGCATCACCCCGATCATCGGCCAGCGCGCCAGCGCGGAGGCCGCCAGGGCGATGCAGTAGCCGACGTTCCAGAGCAGGCCGGGCAGGTAGAAGTCCTCGGCCTTGCCGCTCTTCATCGAGATCCAGGCGCCGAGGGCGACACCGAACACCCCGCTGAAGGCGTGCTGGATGGTCTGCCGCTTCGCCAGCCGGGCCACCACGAACAGGGCGCTCAGGCCCAGCGCGGCCCAGGCCGAGGTGCTGACCTGGTGGGTCAGGTTGTAGGTGACGATGAAGACCAGGCCTGGCAGCGTCATGTCGATCATGCCGCGCACGCCGCCGAAGGCCTGGAGCACGGTGTCGGCGGCCTCCTTGGAGGCGGCCCTGCGGGCGGCCTCCGCGTCCGCGGGGTCGACGGCCAGGTCGAGCTGGGCGGCGGCCTCGCCGCCGGGCTGGTTGCTCACGCTCATTCGCTCCCGTGTCCGACCGGACGCAGCTCATAGCGGGGGTTGAACAGCACGCGGCGCCCGCGTGCGTGACCGATGCGGCCGCTGGCGACCAGCCGGCGGCCGGGCTCTATCCCTGCGATCGAACGGCGGCCGAGCCAGACCACGTCCAGCGCCTCGGTACCGTCGAAGAGTTCGGCCTCCAGGGCGGGCACACCCGCCCGGGGGCGCAGCGTCACCGTGCGCAGCGTGCCCGCGACGGTGACCAGATCACGGTCCCCGCAGCCGGCGATCGGCGTGCAGCCGGACTCCGCGGCGATCTCCTGACGCAGCTCCTCGGCGTCCAGCTCCTCGGCCGAGGAGGTCAGCCGGCTGAGCATGCGGCGGAACCGCCCCTGCGGCTGGCCGCTGCTGTTGTCACCACTCATGTCGGAAGGGTACCGGGTTCCGGCCCCCCGGCGGCAGGTCGCTCGACCGCCGGGGGCGGCCGGGGTCAGCTCTCGAACCGGTATCCCATGCCCGGCTCGGTGATGAAGTGGCGCGGGTGCGAGGGGTCGCGCTCCAGCTTGCGGCGCAGCTGGGCGAGGTAGACCCGCAGGTAGTTGGTCTCGGTGCGGTACGCCGGGCCCCACACCTCCTGCAGCAGCTGGGTCTGGCTGACCAGCCGCCCGGCGTTGCGGACCAGTACCTCCAGCAGGTGCCACTCGGTCGGGGTGAGGCGGACGTCGGCGCCGTCCCGGTTGACCTTCTTGGCCGCGAGGTCGACGGTGAAGGACTCGGTGACGACCAGCGAGTCGGCCTCCCCGGCCACCGGCTCGGCCCGCCGCACGGCGGCCCGCATCCGGGCGAGCAGCTCGTCCATGCCGAACGGCTTGGTGACGTAGTCGTCGGCGCCGGCGTCCAGGGCCTCGACCTTCTCGTCCGAGGCGTGCCGGGCCGACAGCACGATGATCGGCACCCGGGTCCAGCCGCGCAGGCCGCGGATCACCTCGACCCCGTCCATGTCGGGCAGGCCCAGGTCGAGGACGACCACGTCCGGATGGCGGGCCGCGGCCAGCTCCAGGGCGCTCGCGCCGTCATGGGCCGCGTCCACCTCGTACTTGCGGGCCTTGAGGTTGATCACCAGCGCGCGGACGATCTGCGGTTCGTCGTCCACGACGAGGACCCGGGTCATGTGCGGGCTCCGCCTTTCGGGGCTGTCTGACTTACGGACTGGGGACTGGCTCTACGACTTTCGCTGCGGCGCGCGGCCCCGGGGAGGGGCGCCCGGCCCGGCCGGTGCGCCGCCGGTTCTCAGGTGATCAGCTCCGGGAGCGGACCGCCACCCTCGCCGCCCGGCTCCCCCGTTTCGGGCGGCCGGTCGACCACGGGCAGGCTGACGACCATGGTGAGGCCGCCGCCCGGGGTGTCCTCGGCGGTGACGGTACCGTCCATCGCCTCGACGAAACCGCGCGCCACCGCGAGTCCGAGGCCCACCCCGGCACCGCGCGGCGCGTCCCCGTACCGCTGGAACGGCGCGAAGATCTTCTCCTTCGCCTCTTCCGGCACCCCCGGGCCGCGGTCCACGATCCGCAGCTCGACCCGGGCCGGCCGCCCCGGCCGCCGCAGCTCGTCGGCCTTGACCAGCACCTTGACGCCGTCCGGGCTGTACTTGACGGCGTTCTCCACCAGGTTGGCCAGCGAGCGCTCCAGCAACCCGCCGTCGGCCCGGACCATCGGCAGCGTCTCCGGCACCTCCAGCCGGACGGACTCCAGCGGCACCCCGCCGAGCGCGAACGGCACCACCTCGTCCAGGTCGGTCTCCTGGATCAGCGGGGTGACGGTACCGGTCTGCAGGCGGCTCATGTCGAGCAGGTTGTTGATCAGGTGGTCCAGCCGGTCCGCCCCGGCCTCGATGCCGGCCAGCAGCTCGGCCTCGTCCTCCGGGTCCCAGTCGACGTCGGCCGAACGCAGCGAGCTCACCGAGGCCTTGATGCCCGCCAGCGGGGTGCGCAGGTCGTGCGAGACCGCCGCCAGCAGAGCCGTCCGGATCCGGTTGCCCTCGGCCTCCCGGCGGGCATCGGCGGCCTCCCGGGCCAGCCGGCGGCGCTCCAGCACCACGGCGGCCTGCGCGGCGAACGCCCCGAGCAGGCGCCGGTCCGCCCCGGGCAGCACCCGGCCGCGCAGCACCAGCGCCAGGCTGTCGCCGACCGGGACGTCCACGTCGGCCTCCTCCGGCCGCCCCGGCGGGCGCGGGCCGGCGGAGGCCACCGGCACCCAGGGCGCGAGCGGATCGGGCCGCTCCAGCAGCGCGGCGCTCTCCTGCCCGAAGGTCTCCCGCACCTGTTCCATCAGCGCGGTGAGCACCCCGTCGCCATTGGGCGCGCCGCGCAGCACCGTGCCGGCCAGCGCGCTGAGCGTCTGCGCCTCGGTCTGGCTGCGGGCCGCCTGCTGGGTGCGCCGGGCCGCGAGGTCCACCACCGACGCCACCGAGATGCCGACGATGGTGAATATCGCCACCGCCATGATGTTCTGCGGCTCGTTGATGGTGAAGGTGTGCAGCGGCGGGGTGAAGTAGTAGTTCAGCACCGAGGAGGCGACCAGCGCCGAGCCGATGGCCGGCAGCAGCCCGCCGACCAGCGCCGCGCACACCGTCAGCGACAGGAACAGCAGCATGTCGGTGGAGAGCCCCAGCCCGCCGATCGCGGTCAGCACGATCGCCAGCACCGGGGGGCCGACCAGCCCGATCAGCCAGCCGGCGACCGTCCGGGTACGGCCCAGGTCGGTGATCCGGCGGACCGGTATCTTGCCGCGCCGCCCGTGCCCGGCGTGCTCGTGGGTGACCATGTGCACGTCGATGTCCCCGGCCTCCCGGGTCACCGTGGTGCCGACGCCCGGCCCGTACAGGTACTGCCAGGCGGGCCGCCGACTGGTGCCCAGCACGATCTGGGTGGCGTTCACGCCCCGGGCGAAGTCCAGCAGTCCGCCGGCCGGGTCGTCGCCGAGGACCGCGTGGAAGGAACCGCCGAGGCTCTCCACCAGCACGCGCTGCTCGATCAGCGTCTGCGGCGAGCCGGAGCCCACCAGCCCGTCCGAGCGGGAGATGTGCACGGCGAGCAGCTCACCGCCGGAGACCCGAGCGGCGATCCGGGCCGCCCGGCGGATCAGCGTCGCCCCCTCGGGCCCGCCGGTCAGGCCCACCACGATCCGCTCCCGGGCCTGCCAGGTGCCCTCGATTCCCTGCTCGGCCCGGTACTTCTGGAGGTACTCGTCCACCCGGTCCGCGGTCCACAGCAGCGCCAGCTCGCGCAGCGCGGTCAGGTTGCCCGGACGGAAGTAGTTCGCGAGGGCGGCGTCGATCTTCTCCGGCGCGTACACGTTGCCGTGCGCCAGCCGCCGCCGCAGCGCCTGCGGGGACATGTCCACCAGCTCGATCTGATCCGCCCGCCGGACCACCTCGTCCGGCACGGCCTCGCGCTGGCGCACCCCGGTGATGCCCTCGACCGCGTCGCCGAGCGACTCCAGGTGCTGGACGTTGACGGTGGAGATCACGTCGATCCCGGCCGCCAGCAGTTCCTCGACGTCCTGCCAGCGCTTCTCGTTGCGGCAGCCGGGGACGTTGGTGTGGGCCAGCTCGTCCACCAGGGCCACCTGCGGGCGGCGGGCGAGGACGGCGTCCAGGTCCATCTCGGAGAAGCGGGCGCCGCGGTGCACCACCTGCTGGCGCAGCACCACCTCCAGCCCGGCGACCATGTCCGCGGTCCGTCGGCGGCCGTGGTCCTCCACGAACGCGACCACGACGTCCGTGCCACGCTCCTGGCGCCGGTGCGCCTCGGCGAGCATGGCGTACGTCTTGCCGACCCCGGGGGCTGCCCCGAGGTAGATGCGCAGCCTGCCTCGTCCCATGAGCACCATTCTTGATCCGACCCGGCCCGGAGGACACCCCCGGACACCTGTTCCCCTTGCCTTCGAGACTACGGTGTGCGACGCGATTTTCCGCTGATCAGTGCGCTGATCAGGCGGTTTTAGCGGCATATTGACGGTGGACCAGCCACTCGGCGGGGGTCGTCCGGGAGGGTTCGGAGGCACCGGAGCCGGCCTGTCGGGCCCGTCCGGCCCGGAAATGCGAAAAGCCCCTGATCCGAGTGGATCAGGGGCTTTTCTGAATAATTGTTCGGCGGCGTCCTACTCTCCCACAGGGTCCCCCCTGCAGTACCATCGGCGCTGTAAGGCTTAGCTTCCGGGTTCGGAATGT
>NZ_JBVJBI010000052.1:0-51608 GCF_055589745.1 Kitasatospora sp. NPDC041917
GGCTCCTACGGACTGGGCCAGGCACTGCCGGCCTCCAAGATGGCCTCGGCCGGCGCGGACTGGAAGACCAACCCCTCCACCCAGATCAAGTGGGCGCTGGACTACATGAACACCCGCTACGGCAGCCCGAACGCCGCCTGGAACTTCTGGCAGTCCCACCACTGGTACTAAGCCGACACACCGGCTTCCCCCTCACCCCGGGGGCCGGACAGGGACCACCGGAGTGACCCACGAGGGCCTGCGCCCGCGCATCCCGCGCGAGCACAGGCCCTCGCGCCGTTTCCACCACCCCCGCACACACCAACCGGAAGAACCGGCCCGCGACCGCCGCCTCGCACCGGAACCGTTGACGGCGGCCCGGGTGGCCGGTCGGCTCCCCGAACTCTGACGTTCGGCCACCTCCCGGCCGGTACGGGCGATGTGACTGCCCACCCGGTGGAAGTGCGCGGTCGGAGCATCGGACCGGGCGGCACCGGGAGCGCGAGGACCGCGACCCGCGGCACGGCTCCGCGCCGCGGCCGGGGTGGCGTTCGGGTGGTGTCGAACCGCCGCCCGGACGAGATCCCGTCCTGTCGGCAACTGTCGGCGCCCCGCCTTGTGCATGGGTGGAGAGGGCATTCCGATGCCCGGTCCCTGTTCCCGAAGGTGCGGAGCTTTCATGTCACCGCTGTCCGTGGTCCGTCGCCTGGTCCTCGCCCTCCTGCTTCCCCTGCTCGCTCTCGCCGGAGTTGTCGGCAGCGCCACGGCGTCGTCCGCCGCGGGCGCGGCCACGGGAGTCCGGACGGGCGTGGACTGGGACGCCCTCGCCCGGTGCGAGAGCGGAGGGCGCTGGAACGCCGCCACCGGGAACGGCTACTACGGCGGACTGCAGTTCGACGCGGGGACCTGGCGCTCCAACGGAGGCCTCGGCTACGCGCCCCGCGCCGACCAGGCCACCCGCGAGCAGCAGATCGCCGTGGCCGAGAACCTCGCCGCACGCCGCGGCCTGGCCCCGTGGCCGGCCTGCGGAAGGCGTGCCGCCCACGGCGGCGACCACACCGTCGAGCACGCCGCCCGTGACCACCGCCCGACGCAGGCACGGCCCCACTCCCCCGCGCCCCTGCTCCGCGCCGACGACGCCGCCTCGGACGACGTGAACGGCGACGATTCGGACACCTGGACCGTGCGACCCGGCGACACCCTCAGCGGTATCGCTCAGACCCTCGGCGTCCCGGACGACTGGCCGGCCCTCCACGAACTGAACCGCGAGGTCATCGGTGACGACCCCGACCTGCTCCTGCCCGGCCAGGTCCTCGCGCTGCGTTGACGAACGCGAACGAACGCGAACGAACGTGCACGCCCCTGCGGACTCCTCCGGCCCTCGGCCGAGCATGCGATCCGGGGTTCGCACCGTAGCTGTCAGCCGGCCGCAAGGATCTCCACGCCGCGCGTCGCGAGTTGACCGAGGACCGGGTGGCCGGGATCGGCGTCGGTGATCAGTCCGCTGATGTCCTCCCAGGGCAGGACGCGGAACCGGGAGGCGGTGCCGATCTTCTCGGACGAGGCGAGGACGTAGGTGTCCGCGGCCCGTGCGGCCAGGGCGCGTTTCATCGCGGCCTCGTCCGCGTCGCCGGTGGTCAGTCCGGCTTCGGGGTGCACGCCGGTGACGCCGAGCAGGCACAGGTCGGCCGAGACGTTCTGGGCGGCCTCGACGGCGGCGGCGCCGCAGGTGACCGCCGAGTGCTTGAAGAGGCGGCCGCCGAGCAGGAAGACCTCGGCCCGGGCATGGTCGAGCAGCGCGGCGGCGACCGTCGGGCTGTGGGTGATCACGGTGCAGGCCAGGTCCGGCGGGAGGGCGTGGGCGACGGCGAGCGCGGTGGTGCCGCCGTCCAGGATCAGGGCGCCGCCCGGCCGGACGAGCGCGGCGGCGACCGCGGCGACCAGCCGTTTGCCGTCCGGCGTGACCGATTGCCGGGCCGCGTAGTCCGCGACGGCCGGGGAGACGGGCAGGGCCCCGCCGTAGACGCGCTGGCAGAGTCCCTCGGCGGCCAGGTCGCGCAGGTCGCGGCGCACGCTGTCCTCGGAGATGCCGAGGTCCGCGGCGACGTCCTTGGCCACGATCTTGCCCTCGCGGGCGAGCAGGCCCAGCAGGTGGTCACGTCTCTCGGCAGCCAGCATCCGTACTTTCTCCTGTTCTTGCACGTTTCTGCGTGTATCGTAGCGCGCCATGACCGAGAAGCCCATGCTCGTCCCGCAGGGGGGCGGCGTGACCCCCCGCCCCGGGACCGACATCCCGGACCACCGCGGCCGCACCGGCCTCGACCGCGCCGGACGCGACCTGACCCGCAACCCCGACGTCGTGGTGCGAGACGTGGAACTCACCTCGCAGGGCTGGCACGTCCTGCGCCGCACCACCTTCGACTACCGGCGCCACGACGGACGCTGGGTCACCCAGCAGCGCGAGACCTACGACCGCGGGAACGGCGCGGTCGTCCTGCCGTACGACGCCGAGCGCGGCCTGGTGCTGCTCACCCGCCAGTTCCGCTACCCGGCGTACGTCAACGACCACCCGGACGGCATGCTCGTCGAGGCCGCCGCCGGGCTGCTCGACGGCGACGACCCGCTCGCCGCCGTCCGGCGCGAGAGCGCCGAGGAACTCGGCGTCACGCTCGGCCCGCTCACCCACGTCCTCGACGCCTACATGAGCCCCGGCTCCGTCACCGAGCGCCTGCACTTCTACGCCGCCCCCTACACCCCGGCCGACCGCACCGGAACCGGTGGCGGACTCGAGGAGGACGGTGAGGACATCGAGGTGCTCGAACTGCCCTTCGCCGACGCCCTCGCCATGGTCCGCGACGGACGCATCACCGACGGCAAGACCATCCTGCTCCTGCAGTGGGCCGCCCTGGACGGGCCCTTCGCCGCCGCGCCGGCCGCCCGGTCCGGGGCGGCCGAGGACTCGTGAGTCACGCGCTGTCCCGTAGTCCCGTGATGTCGAGCGGCGGCAGCCGCGACGGCTCGACCGCGGCGGCCGTTCACGGCCGCGGTGCACCACCCTCCACGCCACCGACCTGCACAGCGGTCCGCTCGCCGACCCGCGGATGACGGACGACCTGGCGGCCCGCCTCAGGCCGCCAGGTCCCGGCGTTCCAGCAGCCGGAAGGCCGCCGCCAGCCCGATCAGCCCCACCCCGAGCAGGACGCCGAAGGCCGCCCACGGCACTCCGCCGTGGCCGAGCACGTCGCCCGGCGCGTAGTAGTGGAACGGGCTGAGGTAGCGCAGCGACCTGGCCGGGGACCAGGCCAGCGCGACGAAGTTGAGCGCGAAGCCGACCGCGCCGAACGCGACGGCCGCGCCGATCACGTGGGCCCGCCGCCGACTGATCGCGGAGACCGCCAGCACCGGCCCGGTCAGGCAGAACGCGAGGGCGCAGCCGAGCAGTCCGGCGGTGAACACCGCGCTCAGCGGGACGGCGGCACGCAGGGGGGCGGAGGCCGCCACCCCGAGCGCGAGGGTCAGCGTGGCGGCGGCGTTGAGCAGCACGGTGGCGGCGATCAGGGCGCCGGCCCGTTCGGCGAGCAGCCGGCGACGGGAGACCGGGCGGGTCATCAGCAGCTCGATGGTCCCGGACTCGACGTCGGCCGCGACGGCGGCGGCGCCGAGCGAGCCGATCACGGTCAGCTGGAGGGCGATCCAGAACGGGTGGGTGAGTCCGGCGCCGAGCAGACCGGGGTAGCTGGCGATGGAGACGTCGCCGTTGGAGCCGCTGAAGGCCTTGAACGCGCCGGGCGGGGTGCGGCGTTCGCCGAACAGGTCGCCGGTCGGGACGGTCCCGGCGATCACCACGATCAGGGTCTCGAAGACGACCATGCCGAACAGCAGGGAGAGCAGCATCCGGCGGCGCCGGTGCAGGGCGAGCCAGACCAGCGGGAGGCGGCGGTTGACGGTGCCCGGGTTCACGGCCGCTCCTCCGGTTCCGGGAGGCTGCCGCCGTTCGCGTGCTCCTCGGCCCCGACGGACCGGTAGAGGTCGAGGAAGGCCTCGTCCAGGCCCGCCTCCTCCACCGTCAGGTCGGCCACCGGCTGTTCGGCGAGCAGGTCGCGCACCGCGGCGACCACCTCGTCCGGTGGCACCAGCAGCTCGACCCGGGGGCCGTCCCAGCGCGGGGACCAGCGCTCCGCGGTGCCGAGCGGCCTGGCGCCGCGCCCGTCGTCGAGGAGCAGCCGGACCCGGCGGGCCCGGGCCTGGCGCAGTTCGGCCACCGAGCGGACGGTGACCAGCCGGCCGTGGCGGACGATGGCGACCCGGCCGCAGGTCCGCTGCACCTCGGGCAGCACGTGGCTGGAGAGCAGGACGGTCCGCCCGGCGGCGGTCTCCTCGGCGAGCAGTTCGTAGAAGGTCTCCTGGACCAGCGGGTCGAGTCCCTCACTCGGTTCGTCCAGCACCACCACCGGCGGCCGGTGCTGGAGCGACTGGACGAGCCCGAGCTTCTGCTTCATGCCGCGCGAGTACTGCCCCACCGGCCGGGCCAGGTCGGCGCGGGAGAGCTTGAGGCGATCGCACAGCTCCTGCTGGCGCGGTACCGGCGCGCCCTGGAGGGCGGCGAGCAGGTCGAGGGTCTGCTGTCCGGTGAGCTCGGGGTAGAGCCGCAGTTCGCCGGGCAGGTAGCCGATCGAGGGGGCGAGCCGGCCGTGGTCGGCCACCGGGTCCAGGCCGAGCACCCGCACCTGCCCGTCGCTGGGGCTGAGCAGGCCGACCAGGCAGCGCAGCGTGGTGGTCTTCCCGGCGCCGTTGGGGCCGAGCAGGCCGAACACCTCGCCGGCCTCGACCGACACGTCCAGCCGGTCGATGCCGACCGTGCCGCCGTAGTGCTTGGTGAGCGAGCGCAGTTCGATCACCGGGACGTCGCCGGCGCTCCGGCGGTCGACGGCTGGCTCCGGGTTCCCCGGCATGACCACCTCCTGTGACGGACACGCTCGCGGGACGGGCGCGCTCCGGTGACGGTGACGGATGCGTCCGACATCAAAGCGCGCCCGGCCGGGCGAGTCGAGGGACGCGCCCGGACCGGTGCGGCGAACTCACCCCTCACTCCCCCGGGCTCACCCCTTGCACACGCCCAACGGCACCAGCCGGGCGACCTGGCGGGCGAGCCCGGCGGCCTCCGTGACGGCGGCCACCGCGTCGACGTCCTTGTACGCCTCGGGCGTCTCCTCGGCCAGTGCCCGCCAGGAGGCCGGCCGCACCGCGATGCCCCGTGCCTCCAGCTCGCTCTTCAGCTGCTCGCCGCGGACCGTACGCAGCGCCTGGTGGCGGCTCAGCACCCGCCCGGCGCCGTGGCAGGCGGAGCGGAAGGCCTCGTTGCCGGGCAGGCCGACCATGACGTACGAGGCGGTGCCCATGGTGCCGGGCACCAGCACGGGCTGCCCGGCCGCCACCAGGTCGGCGGGCAGGTCGGGGTCGCCGGGCGGCAGGGCCCGGGTGGCGCCCTTGCGGTGCACGCACAGCGTCCGGAGCTCACCGTCCACCTCGTGGGTCTCCAGCTTGGCGAGGTTGTGCGAGACGTCGTAGACCAGTTCCAGTCCGACCCCGAGCACGGTGGCGAAGGCGCGGCGGGCCGACTCCGAGAGCAGTTGCCGGTTGGCCCGGCCGTAGTTGGCGGCGGCGGTCATGGCGCCCAGGTAGGCGCGGCCGCGCGGGGAGTCGACCGGGGTGCAGGCGAGCTGGCGGTCGGGGACCTCGATCCGGTAGCGGTGCAGTTCTCGGTCCATGGCGCGGACGTGGTCGGTACAGATCTGGTGGCCGAGGCCGCGCGAACCGCAGTGGATCATGACGCAGACCTGGCCGGGCCGCAGTCCGAAGGCGGCGGCGGTCCCCGGGTCGTGCACCCGGTCGACGGCCTGCACCTCCAGGAAGTGGTTGGCCGAGCCGAGGCTGCCGACCTGCTGCAGCCCGCGCTCGACCGCCCGGGTGCTCACCTCGCCGGGGGCCGCACCGGCCAGCACGCCGCGGTCCTCGCAGCGTTCCAGGTCGCGGGGCACGCCGTGGCCGTGCTCGACGGCGTAGCGGGCGCCGCCGAGCAGGAGTTCGTCCAGCTCCTCCGCCCCGGACAGCCGCCACAGGCCGCCCCGGCCCAGGCCGCGCGGGACGGTGCGGTCCAGCAGGTCCATCAGGCGGTCGAGCCGTTCGCGGTCGAGTTCGTCCCGGCCGATGCCGGCCGCCAGCAGCCGGACCCCGCAGGAGATGTCGAAGCCCACCCCGCCGGGGGAGACCACCCCGCCCCGTTCGACGTCGGTGGCGGCGACCCCGCCGATCGGGAAGCCGTAGCCCCAGTGCACGTCGGGCATCGCGTAGGAGGCGCGGACGATCCCGGGCAGCGTCGCGACGTTCGCCACCTGCTCCAGGGCCTTGTCCCCGGCGGCCTGCGGCAGCAGCGCAGCGGTCGCGAACACCACGCCGGGCACCCGCATCGGCGGCCGCGGCTCGATCCGCCAGCGGTTCCGGCCCGCCTCGACCAGTGCGATCTCCACCTCGCTCACCCCGCTCCCGCAGGTCCGGTCCGCTTCGCTCGGGGCCGGGCTCAGACGTCCACGGTGACCCGGCAGGTCCAGCCGTCCGGTCCGGCGCTCAGGTCCAGGTCGTGCAGTGCGACGGCCTTCGGTACGGCGCCGACGAGGGTGGCCGTGGCGGCGTCCGCCATCCGGAAGCGGACCGTCACCCGGCGGGCGCCGTCCAGGCCCTCGATCGGCCCGATCGCCACCGCCACCGGCAGTTCGCCGTCGGCGTCCATCCGGTAGACGACCTCCTCCAGGACGCCCGCGAGCAGGTCCGGGTCGCTCACCGCGAGGACGGTGCAGTCCCGCTCGCCGACGATCCGCGCGCCGCCGAGGTCGGCGAAGCCGGCGACGACGGCGCGCACCAGCTCGCCGATGCAGCCCTCGGCCGTCGGTGCCCAGGCCTCGACCTGCAGATCGGCCGTGTGCGGCACGCTCCGGTGGCCGACGGCGGACCGGCCCGCGGGCTCGTGTCCGTCCACGGGCGACGCCTCCCGTGCTCGTTGCCGTTCCCCTCCAGCGTCGTCCCGCGGACCGCCCGGCGGCAAGTGCGGGTCGCCGCGCCCGAGCCCGGCTGCTTCCCGACCTCGGCGGCGCCCCGACCTCGGTTACGACCCGACCTCGGTCACCCCCCGACCTCGGTCACGACCCGACGGAGGCCAGGTAGGCGGCGGTGAGCTCGGGGGTGGCCAGCCAGGCGGCGTGGTCGCTCGGCTCGGCGTAGGTGTTGGCGAGCCGGCGGCCGACCTCCGGGTGCTCGGCGGCTGCCGCGAACACGGCCTGGAGGTGCTCCGGGACGGTCAGCATCGCGGCCGTGAACTCCACGCTGTGGCGGGACTGCTGCTGCCAGAACCGTTCCGCGCTGCGGCACATCCAGTCGGCCGTGTACGGGGCGTCGCCGTGCTCGACGACCGCCCGGCGGCAGGCCTCCGCCGCCCGGGCGGCGTTGTTGGCGCCCTGGCCGGTGATCGGGTCGGTCACCACCACCGCGTCGCCGAGGCCCAGCACGTGGACGGCCTCCACGCCCGAGCCGAGTTCGGCCACCGGACGCCGGACCACCGGGGTGACGGCACCGAACAGCCCGGCCCCGGCGTCGGTCGGCTCGGCCTGCGTCCAGAACTCGGCCTCCCAGGGCAGGTACTCGCCCAACAGCTCGCGGATCCGGGCCAGTTGGACGTCCGGCGGCGGGGCGTCGCCGAACGCGTCGAGCGGGCCGCCGGGGATCGCCTCCCAGAGCAGGATGTCGCAGGGGCCGGAGAGGGTGAGCGCCGGTTGCAGGTACAGCTCGCCGAGGCCCGGCAGGGCGTTCATCCGGGCCCTCGGGCCGGCGGCCGGGTCCGGCGAGCCGACGCCGTGCGCGTACAGGCAGGACAGGGCCCGCTGCGGCCGGTCGAAGGGCGAGCGGACGGCGTCGCGCTCGAAGATCCCGGACAGGGCGCCGCGCCCGGCGGCGACCACGGTCAGCTCGTGCCGTCGGGCCAGCTCGTGCAGTCCGGCGCGGTCCAGCGTGCGGTACTCGATCTCGCCGCCGCGCTCGGCCAGCAGCTCCAGCCAGCCGGCCAGCTTGAGCCGCTGGTCCACCGACTGGGCGGGCTCGTCCAGCGTCATGGTGTACTCCAGCGCGCGCACGCCCGGGGGCGCCGCCAGCACCGCCTCCACCGAGGAGACGGACGGCGCCCGATCCGCCCAGAGGTCCAGCCCGGCGGCCGCCTCGATCCGCAGCGCGGGGCCGAACATCGCCTGGGTGGACAGCACCCGGCCGGCGCGCAGCTGCTCCGGGGTGCGCTCGGCGACCAGCGTCACCCGGTACCCGTCCGCCACCAGCCCGAGCGCGAGCTGGAGGCCGGCCTGGCCCGCTCCGACAACGGCGATCCGGCGCACGGCTGCCTCCCGATGATCTGCTGATGGGCCGTCAACCAGGCACAGTAGTCGAGCGGGAGCGCTCCGGTCACCGGTTCGGGCACGTCGGTTCGAGGGCCGACCCGGTGTCCGGTTCGCGGCGCCCGTTCGCGGCGCCGCAGGACCTTCGCGGGGCCGCCGCGGGTGGGCCGCCGCTCCGGGTGCCCACCCCGGACCGGCTCAGCCGCGCAGGTGCGCGGTGATCACCTCCACCACGTCCGCGGTCCGGTCGGCCAGGTAGAAGTGCCCGCCCCGGAAGACCCGCAGGTCGAAGGCGCCGGTGGTGTGCCGCTCCCACTGGCCGACCTGGTCGACGGTGGCGTGCACGTCGGACTCCCCCGCCAGGGCGGTGATCGGCAGCGACACGGTCGCGTCCGGGGCGCTGCGGTAGGTCTCGACGGCCGTGTAGTCGGCCCGCAGGCTCGGCAGGATCAGCTCGCGCAGGGCGGAGAGGGCGAGGACCCGCTCGTCCGTGCCGCCGAGCGCGGAGATCTCGGCGAGCAGTTCGTCGTCCGGCAGCTGGTGGATCCTGGTCGTGCGGGGCAGCGAGGGCGCGCGGCCGGCCGAGACGAACAGCCGGTCGGGCCCCTTCACGCCGTCGCGCTCGAAGCACCGGACCGTCTCGAAGGCGACGGCCGCGCCCATGCTGTGCCCGAAGAAGGTCAGCGGCCGGTCCGCCCACTCCCGCAGTTCCCGGGCGAGCTGCTCGGCGAGCCCGGTCACCGAGCCGATCGTCGGCTCGCCGATGCGGTTCTGCCGGCCGGGGTACTGGACGGCGAGCACATCGGCGTGCGGCGCCAGCGCGTTGGCGTACTCCAGGTAGTAGCTGGCCGAGCCGCCGGCGTGCGGGAAGATCACGATCCGGGCGGGCGCGGAGTCGGACGGGTTGAACCTGCGGAACCACGGATTCTCGACGACGGCGCTGCTGGACATGCGGGGTGTGACCTCTCTCCGTGACGGACTCTGCCAGCCTCAGTCTGGCAGTGCCGGGGGCGGCCGCGGGCCGATCCGGCGATCATGGTCCCCGGGTAGGCCGATTCTCGCCCGTCGCGGGCCCGCTCGCGGCCGGTGGCCGGGCGGCCCTGCCTGCGGCACCCGGCCGGCCGGGCCCACCCGCGGCCGACGGTCAGCCCGCTCCGAAGCGCACCGTCTCGGCGCGGGCGCGGGAGACGGCGTCCAGCAGCAGCACGGACGAGGCCTCCGGCGTCGGCATCGGGCCGTCGGAGCGCACGTGCCGGGTGAAGGCGGCCAACAGCCCCTCCAGGCCGCGGCGGTGGCGGGCGAAGACCCTGGCGGAGGCACGCCGGCCGCGGGCCCGCTGACCGTCCAGCGCGGTGGCGGCGCCGACGTCCAGCAGCACCAGGTGCAGTTCGCGGCCCTGCCGGGCCGCCTCCCGGGCGAGCCAGCGCCGCATCCAGGCCCGGCTGCCGCAGTCGTGCACCAGCAGCGGACCCCCGCCGCGCACCGAGGAGCGCAGCAGCCGGAAGTGCTCCAGCCGGGCCCACGGCCGGTACACCGCGTACGGCAGGGCGGCGGGCATCACCGCCTCGCAGGCCTCGTGCACCGTCCGAGGGTCCACCGCCCGGACCGCCGCCCCGGACCAGCGGCGCAGCAGCGTGCTCTTCCCGGCCCCGGGCAGCCCGGACACCACCACGACGGCGTCGGCCGGGTAGGCGGTGACGAAGCCCGCCCCGGCCTCGCCCCGCAGATCGACCACTCCGTACGGCGCCACGACCGCGTCCACCCTGCCGCCCACCAGCCCGAGCCCCCGTTCACGTCCGACCGGGAACCCTAACAACAACCCCGCCCCGGCCACGCCCCGCCCCGCCCGCGCGCCGGTGCCCGTGGGGCCCCGGTCGACCGCAGTGCATCCGTGGGGCCGGACATCCACTAGGCTGACACGCCGTCAGACAGGAGGGCGGGCCATGGCGGAGGCGGCTCCGACGTACACCGCGCTGGTGCTGGACGGGCTGGCGCGTGATCCCGGCCGGGTGGCGATCCGGTCCGGGGACGGGGCGTGGAGCGCGCAGCAGTGCCTGGACCTGGTCCACCGCGCCGCCCGGGCACTGGAGCGGGCCGGGCTCGGGCGCGGGGACGGGGTGACGGTGCTGGCCGGGAACCGGCCGGAGGCGCTGCTGGTGCGGCTGGCCGCGAACCTGCTGGGCTGCCGGGTCGCGATGCCGTTCCCGGACGGGCCGGTCGCGGAGCAGGTGGCGCTGGCGGAGTTCGCCGGAACCTCCGCGCTGGTCTTCGACCCGGTCCGGTGCGCGGCCGCGGCCGAAGGGATCGCCGGGGCCGTGCCCTCGGCCGCTCTGCTCTCCCTGGGCCCGGCACCGCTCGGGCTCGGCACGGACCTGCTGGACCTCGCCGCGGCCCGTTCCCCCGCCCCGCTCGAACCCCGTTACCGGCCCGAGGACGTGATGGCGGTGCGGTTCACCGGCGGCACCACCGGGCGTCCGAAAGGGGTGCTGCGCCGCTTCACCCGTCCGCCGCGCCCACGGCTGCTGTCCGGGTCGGTCTTCCTGCTGTGCACCCCGCTCTGCCACGGCGGCGGCACCACAGCGGATCTGGCGCTGGCCGCGGGCGGCACGGTGGTGATGCAGGACGGCTTCGACGCCGGGGCCGTGCTGGCGGCGGTCGAGCGGCACCGGGTGTCCCGGATGTACCTGCCGCCGCACCTGTTGTACCGGCTGCTCGACCACCCGCTGCTGCCCAGCACCGACACCGGCAGCCTGCGCCGGGTCGGCTACACCGGCTGCGCGGCCTCGCCGAGGCGCCTCGCCGAGGCGACCCGGCGACTGGGCCGGGTGCTGCACCAGACCTACAGCCTGACGGAGTGCGGGCCGGTCGCCCGGCTGGACCCGGACGAGCACCTGGCACCGCGGCTGCTGACCACCGCCGGCCGGCCGTACCCGGACACCGGGCTGCGCATCCTGGACGAGGACGGCGCCGAGCTGCCGCCGGACCGGACCGGGGAGATCTGCGTCCGCACGCCGACCGCCATGGTGGGCTACTGGCGCGACCCGGAGCTGACCGAGCGGGTGTTCAGGGACGGCTGGCTGCACACCGGCGACCTGGGCAGCCTGGACGCGGCCGGCTATCTGACGGTGGCCGGCCGGCGGAGCCCGATGGCGATCATCGAGGGGCACAATGTGTTCCCCCGCGAGATCGAGGAGCCGCTGCGCACCCACCCGGAGGTCCGGGAGGCGGTGATGTTCACGACCACCGACCCGGACCGCCTGGAGCGGGTGCACGCCGCCGTCGCCCTCGCCCCCGGGTCGCGGCTGACGGCCGAGCAGCTGCACCGGTGGTGCCGGGCGCGCGGCCTCGGCCTATGCGCCCCCGACACACTCCTGCTGCTGCCCGCGATCCCGCTGAACGGGCTCGGGAAGCCGGACCTCGTCGCCCTGCGGGCCCAGATAAGCAGCGGGACCGGACGGGCGGCTGCCACCGTGGGGGCGCGCGACGGGGTGTGACGCGCCCTGAAAGTGCTTCGAGCGCCCACGTAGGCGACCTCTTGTGCACCATCCGGCGGGAAGAACCGTCCGTGGGCACTCGACCGTGCGGCCCGGCCTGCCGATACATCCCCGGCGGCGTCGTGCAGGTCAGTGCGGGCCGCACCGTCCCCCAGGAGGCACTACCTTGACCTGGCTACGCGTCCTGACCGCGCTGGGCATCCTCGCCGTGGCGGCCAGTGCCCTGATCGTCTTCGCCCTCTGCACCGCCACCTCACGCGGCGATCGCGCCGCGCAGGAGGCACCGCCCGACCTCCGTACCGAGGCCGAGGGCAGCGGCCTCTTCCAGCGGATGGGCGGCGACGGCTGACCGTCCCGGGAGGCGGCGACCGCCTCCCGGGACCGGCGCGCTCCGGGCGGATCTGTTCCGGGCGGGCGCGCTCCGGTCAGTGCGCGCCCCCGGTCGGCAACGCGCTCCCGGGTCAGTGCCCGGCGATGTCGTCCGGCCGGACCTCGATGTGGTCGGCCGCGAGGTCGACCGCCACCCGGTGCTCCATGCCGAGCGACTCCAGGAACTTGACCGGCAGCTGCACCCGGCCGCTGCGGTCCAGCATCACGTACTCGCGCTCGTTCACCGACTCCTCGCCGTGCTCGTCCGTCACGGTGCGGCGCAGCACCTCGCTGGCGGTCCGCCCGTCCCGGATCGCGACCGTGCGGCGGACCTCGCCCGCGACCATCGGGTCGTGGGTGACGATCACGACGGTGGCGCCCAGTTCGCGGTTGACGGTGCGGAAGGACTCGAAGATGATCCCGGCCGTCTCCGAGTCCAGCTCGCCGGTGGGCTCGTCGGCGAGCAGCACCGGCGGGTTGTTGGCCATCGCCACCGCGATCGCCACCCGCTGCTGCTGGCCGCCGGAGAGCTCGTTGGGCTTGCGGTGGGCGAGCTCGCCGATCTCCAGTGCCTCCATCAGTTCGGCCACCCGGACCGCCTGCTGCTTCGCCCCGCCGGCGCCGGAACGGCGGCCGCGCAGCTGCATCGGCAGCGCGATGTTCTCGGCGGCGGTGAGGAAGGGCAGCAGGTTGCGGGCGGTCTGCTGCCAGATGAAGCCGACCACCTCGCGCCGGTAGCGCAGCCGCTCCTTGACCGACATCTCCAGCAGGTCGCAGCCGGCCACGGTGGCGGTGCCGGCGGTCGGCACGTCCAGCCCGGCGAGGATGGTGAGCAGGGTGGACTTGCCACTGCCCGAGGCGCCGACCAGGGCGACCAGGTCGCCCTGGCGGATGGTCAGTTCCAGGCCCTGGAGCGCCTGGACCTCGACCCCCTCCGCGCTGAAGATCCGGACCAGCCGGTCGCAGACGATGGCCGATCCCTCGCCGTACGCCTTGGGCGAGGCGGCGGCGAGGGCCCGCTGCTGGAGCTCCTGGAGGCTGGGGGCCTCGACGACCGTCCGCTCCTGGGGAGTGCTCATCACCGCTCGTCTCCTGTCTCGACTGTCTGCTTCATCGCACCGCTCTCCACTGTCCCGGCGACCCGCGCCGCTGTCACGGCCCGTTCACCGCTCCCGGCCGCCGGTCGCGGCCTTCCCCTCGCGCCGCCGGCCGCCGCCGTCTCCGGCCGCACGGCCGCGCTCGCGGCCGCCACCGTTCCCGGCCTCATTGCCGCTCCCCCGCGCGCAGTTCGGTGGCGATCTGGCGCCGGCCGGCGACCAGCGTCTCCACCACCACACCGAGGCAGACCACCAGGGTCAGACCGACGGTGGGCAGCAGCACCGGCATCACCGCCGGGGCCAGGGTGTCGGCGACCGTGGCTCCGACCAGGGCCGAGAGGTCGAAGGCGCCCCCGAGCAGGGCGACCGCGGCCAGGGCGACCAGGCCGCCGCCGACGGCCGCCGCCAGGGTCTGCGGCAGCGACTCGGCGACGATCAGCGCCAGGCCCTGCCTGGGCCGCAGGCCCATGGTGCGCAGCCGGGCGAGCACCGCCGTGCGGTCCGGCGCGGCCCGCAGCAGCGTCAGCAGCACGGCCAGCAGGGCGAACCCGGCGGCCGCGAAGCCCGAGTACCAGAACAGCCGTCCGGCCGCGTGCTGCACCGGGTCGGCGGCCAACTCGGCGATCTTGTCGCGGCTGCTGTGCACCGCGTAGCCGGGGGGCAGGCCACCGGAGGTCTTCCCCGCCGCCTTGGCCTCCTCGTTGACCAGTTTGGCGTGCTTCCCCAGATTCGCGCCGCCGCCGATGCCGCTCTCGATCAGCAGGGCGCGGACCCGGACCGGATCGACGTCGCCGACCGCGAACCACTTGTTCACCTTGGTCGCCCGCTTGAGCTCCGGCAGGTGCTCCGCCGCGGGGCCGGCCGGCACCACCACGAACGGCTTGCCGGGGTCCGGCAGGGCGGGCGTGGCGGTGACGACCCCGGCGACGGTGGTGGCCATCTGGCTGCCGCCGGGCGTGCGCACCTGCGGCGCGCCCGTGGCCAGTCGCTCGGCCAGGTCCCGGCTGAACAGCGCGGGCACCGGGCTGTCCTTGTCACCCGGAGCGGCGGCCAGCTCGGCCGGGTCGTACTGACCGACCCCGGCCGTACGGGAGATCTCCGCGTAGGCGTCGGGCTCGACCACCACCAGGATGGCGTCGGTGGTGCCCCGGTCGCCGCCGATGAAGGTGGCCCGCTCCTCGATCCAGGCGCCGGTGGCGGCCCGGACGCCGGGCAGTTCGCCGGCCGCCTTGGTGAAGGCCTCCGGCAGGGTCGCGTAGACCGGGACGCTGACGGACACGTCGCCACCGGTGGTGATGCGCGCGGCACGGGTGCGGGACTGGTCCACCGCGGTGAGCACGGTGGCGCCGAAGCCGGTGGCCGTGACGGCGATCAGCAGGGCGAGCAGCGGCAGTGCGGAGGGCCGGCGGCGCCCCGAGTTGTCGCGGGCGGCCCGGACCAGACCGAGGAAGCCGACCAGTCCGCGGCCGCGGCCGGCCAGTGCCGCCAGCCAGCCGACCACGACCGGCTCGATCCGGGCCAGCAGCAGGCCGCCGGAGACGGCGAGCAGCAGCGGGGCGGCCACCAGCAGCGGGTCCACCGCACTGCCCGGGTGGCCGACGCCGCGACGGCGGACCTCGGCCACGGCGGCGGCGGTGACGGCCAGCACGGCGAGCTCGCCGATCACCCGGCGCCAGCCGCCGGCCGCCCGCGGACGCGCCCAGAGCAGTGCGGCCCGGGCCGGGAAGGCCAGGATCGCGAACAGGGTCACGGCGAGTGCGAGCACCACCGAGTTGCCCCAGCGCGAAGTGGGCAGCAGCACCAGAGCGAGGGCCGTGCCGAGCACGGCGGCGGGCAGCACCGTCACCGCGCCCTCGGCGAGCAGCCGCAGCAGCACTCCGCCGCGCGAGCCGCCGCGGGCCTGGAGCAAGCGGATCTCGGCGGTGCGCCGGTCCGTGCTGAGCGCCGCGGCCAGACAGAGCACCACGACCGCGACGCCGGCGACCCCGGCGGGCCCGATGGCGCCCAGCGGGCCGGCGGCCTGGTAGCGGTCGGCGGCCCGGGCGAGGACGTCCGGCATCAGCGAGGTGGCGTGCAGGTCGGCCCGGAGGGTCGAGTCGATCAGTGCGGTCATGCCGGGGCCGGCCATGTACGAGGCGAGTGTCGCGCGGGTCCGGTCGAGCTGGTCGGCGTGCAGTGCGTCGGGGTCGACGGGCAGCCGCCAGAAGTTCTGGCCGCTCGAACCCCAGCGGGCCAGCGCGGTCAGGCTGCCGCCGTCGACGAAACCGCTGGTCCAGTACCAGGCGTCATCGCCCTTGAGGCCCAGGCAGGCCCTGGCCGGACAGCCGAGCCCCTCCCAGAACGGGTCCTGGGGATCGTTGACCCGGTAGAGGCCGACCACGGTGCTGCGCAGCGCGACGGGTCCGTCGGTGCCGCTCTCGATGACGTCGCCGACCTTGATGTTGACGGCCTCGGCGGCCTGCTGGCTCAGCACGATCGGCAGCGGGCCGTCGGCCGGGGCGGGGCCCGGCCAGGTGCCCGCGGTCAGGGTCGCCCGGTCGGCGAGTCCGTGCAGGTAGTACAGGCCGAGCGCCGGGGTGGCTCTTTCGGAGAGCCGGGTGAACCCCGGGTTGAACATCTGACGCCCGGTCTTGACCCGGGTGCCGTAGGCCTGGGCCGACGAGCCCAGCGGGAGGTCCCGTCCGATCCGCTCGCCCAGCTTCCGCTGGATGGCGTCCAGGTCCGCCCCGGTGTCCGCGCGGCCCGTTTCGGCGGTGAACTCCAGGTTGGTGACGCCGGTGCCCAGGCTTCGGGTGAACTCCTGGAGCGCGGTGTCCGCGCTCCGGTCCGCGACGCGCGGGAAGGCCGCCGCCAGGAACACGGTGACGAAGGCGAGGGCCGCCGTGAGCAGCGCGGCCAGTGGCATCGCGCGCAGCCGGGTGCGGACCCAGGGCGCGGGCCGGTGGGCGCGTCCGGGCCCGGACGGGGGCCCCGGCGCGGGGGTGGGCACGGTGGTGCCGGCCTTGGTGGTCACATCTCCTCCACGTGGCGCAGCCGGGAAGCCACGTCTCGACGCCGGCGCCCGAGCAGGAAGGCCGACAGCAGCGGAACGGCGGCGATCGCGGCCGCGAACAGCAGCGCCTGACCGTACGGCAGCTCGACCAGGGCCTCGGGCACCGGGCGGCGGGCGGCCGGGGTCAGCACCACGAAGGGCACGATCAGCCGGACGAGCAGGGCGCCCAGGGCGAGGCCGACGATCCCGCCGAGGCCGACCAGCACCGCGTTCTCGGCGGCGACGGTGCGGGTGACCTGCTTGCGCGGGGCGCCCAGGGCGAGCAGCAGCGCGGAGTCCCGGGAGCGCTCGTGGGCGGAACCGGCCACCGCGGCGGCGAAGCCGATCGCGGCGAGCACGGCGGTGACGATGGCGATGGCCATCAGCGCGCTCTGCGGGGCGGCGCCGACCGGGTCGCCGAGGAGCCCGTCGGAGACCTCGTCGTAGAGCGCGAGGTCCTGGCTTCCGGGGGCGGCGCGCAGGGCGGCGGCGGCCTCGGCCGGGGCGCGGTCGCCCGGCCCGGTGGCGGGCAGCCACCACTCGGTGCGGGTCGGCAGGTTGCGGTCCTGGGCGGACAGCATCCGGGCGGCCGAGTCGAGGTCCATCACCAGCGCCCGCCGGCCGGCCACCGGCATGGCCTCGATCGCGCCGGTCACCTTCACCGGGACGACGACCCCGCTGAGCGGCACCTGGAGGGTGTCGCCGACCGAGGCTCCGACGGCCTTCAGGTAGTCGCGGGTGGCGACACCGTTGACGGCGGCGGGCTGGGCCGGCCCGGTCGGGAGCAGCACGGCGCGCACGGAGTCGCCGATGCCGCGGGCGGAGTGGTAGCGGACCGTGAACAGGTTGTCGGCGGCGGCCGCTTCGGAGGCGAGCGCGGCCACCGGCGAGTTGTCCGCGGGGTTGCGGGAGGCCGGGGGCTTGAGGTTCCACCCGGTGCCGACCGGCAACGCAACGGCGGTGGACGGTCCGTCGGTGGTCTGCGCGACGGCCAGGTTCCGCACCGCGACCTCGCCGTCGCTGTGGTCACTGAAGGCGACGGTCGCGCCGACCACGGTCAGCGGGGCGGCGACCGAGCCCACCGGGGCGTCGACCAGCGCGTCGAGCCGGATCGAGGAGCGGACATCGCCCTTCAGCGGGAGCTCGCCGAACGGGACCTTGTGGACCAGGCCGAAGCGGTCGCGCAGCAGCAGCCGGACCTCGGAGTGGACCGCACTGCTGATCCACTTGGTCGGGTCCTGCTGGCTCACCGCGATGTCGGCGTCGATCCGCAGCGGGGAGCCGGGCAGCGGGATGCCGACGGGGGCCGGGGCCGCGAGCGTGCCGAAGACCTCCTTGCCGGTGTGGCCGTCGAGCAGGTCGGAGCGGACCGGGACACGGTCGGCGAAGGCGGCGGCGTCCACGGCCATCAGCTGGCCGGCACCGCCCTGCAGCGGCTGCTCGTCGCGCACCACCGCGACCAGCCGGTCGCCGCCGGGCAGGCTGCCGTAGCGGCCGCCCTGGCCCATCGGCGCGTTGTGCGAACCGGAGATGCGCAGACCTCCGCCTGTGGCGAAGGCGGCCTGGTCGCGCTGGGAGGAGGTCCAGGTGGCGTGCTGACCGAGAGCCAGGACACCGGTGGCCACGGCCATGACGAGCAGCAGGACGGGTCCGGTGGCGCGGCCGGGCCGGCGGGCCAGCTGCCAGCCGACCATGGCGGGCCCGAGGCCGCGGCCGCGGGCCGCCGCGCGGGCGCCGAGCCGGGCGACGAGCGGGAGCAGCCGCAGCACCACCAGGGTCCCGGCGCACAGTGCGAGGGTCGGGGTGGCGACCAGCAGCAGGTCCACGTCGAGCCGGCCGGTGGAGTCGGGGGACAGCCCGCCGCCGTACTGGTCGAGCTGCTGGTAGGCGAGCACGGCCAGGGCGAGCACGGCGAGGTCGCCGCCGTTGCGGGCGACGCCGGAGACCACGGCCTGACGGCGTCCGGCCCGGCGGCGCAGCGCGGCACCGACGCCGCGCACCACGCTGGGCACGGTGGCCAGCAGGATGCAGGCGAACGCGCAGATCACGGCCACCGGCCAGAGCGACCAGCTGATGCCGGTGTCCAGGGCGACCTGGCGGGAACTGCCGAGGCCGGCCAGCGCGCGGACCAGGAACGGGGTCAGCAGTGGTGCGAAGACCGCTGCGGGCAGGGCCAGCAGCAGCGACTCCAGGGCGGTGAAGGAGCCGAGCCTGAAGGCCGAGGCGCCACGCGCGGCGAGGATCTCGTTCTCGGACTCCTGCCGCGCGGCGATCAGGTGGACGACCAGCAGCAGGGCCGCCGCGGCGAGCACCGCCAGCTGGAGGGCGCCGATCAGCAGGGTGGACCGGGCGACCACCATGCTGTCGGACAGCTCGCGCATGATGTCCGGCAGGTCGGTCGTCGCGCCGAGCGAGGCGGTGCCGCGCAGTTCCTCGGAGAGGTGCTGGGCGCGGTTGCCGACGGCCTGCGCGGCGGCCCGGTCGGCGCCGGAGAAGTCGGCGTCCAGCGACCAGCCGACGCCGCCCTGGACCAGGCCGGCCGTGGCGAAGGCGCTCCGGTCGACCATCATCGGGCCGAAGGTGGTGAAGCCGCCGACCTCGATCTCGTGGCCGCCGACCGGGTCGATCCGCCAGTACGGGGCGGTCGGGTCGGTGGCCCGGTAGACGCCGGTGATCCGAACGGTCAGCGGCTTGCCGTCGTTCCGGTCGACGAGCCGGACCTCGGCGGGCAGGGCCTGCTCGGTCAGACCGAGCCGGCGCAGCAGGCTCTGCGGGACGGCGGCCTCCGGGGCGGCGGACTGCACCGGTCCGGTGGCGGCACCCGGCCAGGCACCGGCCACCAGTTGGACCCGGCCGCGGTCCAGGTCGGCGAGGACCGTGAGGTCGAGCGGGGCGCCGGGGGCGCTGCCCGCGCCGCTGCCCGTCGCGGGCGTGGTGATCGCAGGTGTGCCGGTCGCAGGTGTGCCGTCAGCAGCGGCGCCGGATACCGGCAGGCTGTAGGAACGGCTGCGCGTCAGGCTGTCGGTGTGGACGGGCAGGTCGCCGAAGAGCTTCTGCCGGTAGGCGGCGAGCGCCGCCTCGTCCTTGGACCGCTGGTCGAGCCCGTGCTCACCGGTCACCGCCACCGTGGTCCGGGCGTGACCGGGCCCTTGGAGCGCCTGCCGCAGGCCGGCCTCACCGACGCTGCTGTTGAAGGCCACCAAGGCGGTCAGCACAGACGTGGTGATCAGCACCGCAAACAGGACAGCGGCAGCCAGCGGCACTCGCCCGCGCAGTCGGCGCACGACGAAGCCGAGCATCAAGTTCCTCCCCCGGATTTACGTCCCCGGTTGCATCCCCGGGCCCCGCTCATCGATCCGGCCCGAGTACAAATCGGCCACAGACGGACACATCGCGAGCACACCCGGCGCATTGATCACCGGCAATCGGTCGCCGGATAGCGGACGATGCTGTCAGATTCGATCCAGGAACGGAAGGGACTTGCGCGAATCAAGTAACCAGTGAGCAAATTCCTTTCATTGATAGCATCCCGGCCGGGGATGCCCCCACTTGAATGCCATGCACACTTCACAACTCCGGCTTCGGCGCGCCCTTTTGACCCGGGACGCCCTCTTCTCGGATTCCCGCCCGGGAAGGTGAACCACCGGAGCAGACATATCCGTAGACCCGGACGGGACCCGGCTACAACCGGGCCGCCACGCCCACAGGGGGGACGCCGCATGACGCAGCATCAGGCCGCCACCGCCGACACCGCCACCACCCAGCCGATGGTGGCCGTGACCGATCTCCGCCGCAGCTTCGGCACCGGCGAGCGGACCGTGCACGCCCTGCGCGGCGTGTCGTTCACCGTCGGCCGCGGAGAACTGGCCGCACTCAAGGGCCGGTCCGGCTCCGGCAAGACCACCCTGCTCAACCTGGTCGGCGGCCTGGACACGCCGACGGGCGGCAGCATCGCGCTGGACGGCATCGACCTCGCCGGGCTGGACGAGGACGGTCGACTCGCCCTGCGGCGGGAGCGGATCGGCTTCGTCTTCCAGTCCTTCGGGCTGATCCCGATGCTCACCGCCGCCGAGAACGTCGGCGTGCCCATGCGACTGCGCAAGGCCCCGGCCGCCGAACGCGAGGAGCGCGCTCACACCCTGCTCGCCCTGGTCGGGCTGGCCGACCACGCCAACCAACGCCCCGGCGAACTCTCCGGCGGCCAGCAGCAGCGCGTCGCCATCGCCCGTGCGCTGGCCAACGAGCCCAGCCTGATCATCGCCGACGAGCCGACCGGTCAGCTGGACTCCGAGACCGGCCGCTCGATCATGGAGCTGCTGCGCGCGGTGGTGCGCAGCGAGGGCGTCACGGTGCTGGTCGCCACCCACGACCCGACGCTGATGGGGCTCGCCGACCGGGTGATCGAGGTCCGGGACGGACGGATCGTCGAGGAGGAGACGGAACGGGCCGCGTAGCGGAGCGGGCCGGCCCGGGGTCGTGTCACGGACGTGGGGAGCGGGGGCGCCTCCCCACGCCTCCGGGGCACCGGGGCACCGGGGTTCGAGCACCGGCGTTCGAGCTCAGCGCTCAGGGCTCACTGCTCAGGGCTCAGGACTCGGCCGGGATGATGGATTGGGCATGGTGGAACACCTCCTTCCCGTCCCAGTGGGCCTTGGCGCGCTGCAGCCGTGGATAGTTGCCCTTGTAATAGAGGCGCGGGTAGGCAGGGTCGGGCTGGTCGGCGGTGCCCAGGTCGTTGTCCGGGTAGTTGACGTAGGCACCGTCCGTCGCGGTGTCGACCTCCGGGACCCCGCCCGTCCCCCGGTAGACGTCGCGGTACAGCCCGCTCAGGTAGGCCAGGTGCTTCTCGTCCTCGGCCGGGTCCGTCCAGTACGTCTGGTACTGCAGCTTCATGATCGAGTCACGCTGCGGGACGGCCGTCTCCTCGGGACGGCGGGTGTTGATCCGGCAACCGTAGGAGTCGATCTGGACCAGCGTGTTCGAGAGGTCCGCCCCCTCGACGTCGCGCACCAGCCAGTCCCGGAAGGCGGCGATCTGCTCCGGTGCGAACGGCTCCCGGTGGTAGGCCGACTTGTACTTGCCGCGCTGGTTGTCGCCCGAGGGGTTGAGCGTCATGGTCGCCTGGAACCAGGGCATCCGGCGCCGCTTGTCCGGGTAGGGCAGGAACAGCCCGCCGGCCGCCCGGGTCTGCACCGTCGATCGCGTCGTCATCCCCCGTTCGACCGCCGCCACGAACGCGTCGAGCGGGCCCGGGTCCTCGCCGTCCCACTGGCTGAACAGGACGACGTTCCCGTTGGAGTGGTGGGTGAGCTTGAGGATTGCGAACAGCCCCTGGTACACCGGCTCCTGCGGGCCGCTGTGCTCGGCCATGAAGGCGCCGAAGTTGGCCACCAGGGTCTCGAAGTCCTCGGGCCGGTCGAGCAGTTCGGCCCAGGGCCAGGCCACGCTGCTCAGCCAGACCCGAGGCGGCGGCTGGGGTACGTCCGAGGCGAAGTGGTACCGCAGCACCACCCCGAAGTTCCCGCCCCCGCCGCCGGTGTGGGCCCAGAAGAGGTCCTGCTCGGGCGAGCCCTGCGCGTCCTCGCGGTGCGCCTGCGTCACCACCGCGCGGCCGCCCCGGACGGTGACCACGTCGACCTGGACGAGGTGGTCGACGGTGAGCCCGTGCCGTCGGGAGAGCAGGCCGTACCCGCCGCCGCAGACGTGCCCGCCCGCGCCGACCGAGTAGCAGGACCCGGCGGGCAGGGCGACGGCGTACTCGCGGAACAGCGTGGTGCAGACGTCCCAGTTGGTCGCGCCGCCCTCGACGCCGTACGTGGGCCGGCCGAACTTGTCGGTCGAGGCGGCGACGCCGCGCATCGTGCTGAGGTCGAGGATGACGCCCCCGTCGTTGTCGACGAAGCCCTCGTAGCAGTGCCCGCCGCCGCGGACCGTCGGCCGTAGCCCGGCGTCCAGCGCGCGGTTCAGCTCGGCGACCGCGTCCGCCTCGTCGCCCACCAGCCGGATGTACGCGGGGGTGCTGCTCCACCGCTGGTTGAAGCCCTGGGCGAGGGTCCGGTACCGGGGATCGCCCGGCAGCACCGACCGCCCCTGCGGCAGCTCCCGGTGCGCGCCCCCGGCCGCCGCCGCGCCCGTGGAACCGACGGTGATCCCGGCGGCCGCCGCGCCGGCACCGCCCAGGAAACCCCGTCGGGAGAATTCGTCCTGCATGGCCCGCCCTCACTTTCCCGAGTTCGAGAGAAGCCGGCGGCCCGCACGCTAACACGCATACCCGGGCGCGGGAATTGGTTATTGAATAGTGTGACAGTACGTCATTTTTCGTGACCCTCACCGGCCGTGACCTTCACCGTCGCACCGGAACGCGATTGTCAGTGGCATGGGCTACGGTCGCCGACGACTCGCAGGAATCCGCTCCACCGGAGGTTCGATGACGATCCACTACCGCATTCCCCGGGCCTTCCGGGCGCTCCGGGAAATCGCCCGTAAAGCACGATCGTGGTGGCCGGCAGCACTGCCGACCACCACGACCGTCAACTCCTCCCCCGGGTCACCGGGGGCCGTTCCGTCAGACCGCCGGGAAGATCTCCGCGTCCGGCTTCAGCAGCTGGCCGGCGGCCGGCGCGGTGCCGTCCACCAGGTAGCGGGTGACCAGCTGGTTCAGCGCCTGGCTGCGGCCCACGGCGCAGTGCTCGATCGAGTCGACGCTGACCAGCACCGCGTTGCTCAGCTCCTGCTGCATCCGCTGGGCGAACTTGTACTGGGTGGCCGGGTCGTAGAGGTTGCCGATCACCATCACGGTGTTGGAGGTCTTCTTGTTCCACGGGCCGGAGAAGCGCTCGGCGTCCCGGGCCGGGGCCGGCCAGCTCGCGCACGCCGGCGCGTCGAAGGCCTGGTAGCGACCGAAGGTCGGCATGTCCTTCTCCCAGGCCTTGGCCGCGTTCGCGAACACCCGGTCGTTGGAGGGGTACGGCTTGTCCTGGCAGTTGACGGCCAGGTAGGAGTCGTCCGCGGTGTACTCGGAGTCGACCGGGGCCTCCCGCAGGGCCGCCCGCGGGACGTCCACCGAGAGCAGGTTGGCGTCCTCGTCCGAGACGTTCGCCTGCGGGGCCAGCAGGGCGGTCGCGGCCGGCTTCTGGAAGACCTGGTAGGTCGCCTGGAGCGACTTGGCCAGCGGGGCCAGCTTGGCCTGCGAGTACAGGGCGCTGGCCACCTCCCCGGTGAAGGTGCTCAGGGTCACCTTGGAGCCGTTCGGCAGCGTGATCGGGCTGGTCCGCAGGTGGTCGCGGAGCTGGTCGAACTTGGCCCGGGTGTCGCCATCGCCGAAGGCGCAGCGCGGAGCGCCGGCGGCCTGGCAGCGCTTGAGGAACTCGTCCAGGGCGATCTCGAAGCCGTTCGCCCGCTGGCGGTCGTACTCCAGGCCGTTGTGCAGGCGCAGGTCCGGGTCGACGTTGCCGTCGACGATGATCGCGCGGACCTTGTTCGGGTACATGTTGGCGTACGTCGAACCGATCAGGGTGCCGTAGGAGAACCCGGCGAAGGTGAGCTGGGAGTCACCGACGGCGCGGCGCATCCGGTCCAGGTCGCGCACCACGTTGATGGTCGACATGTGCTCGATCAGGGGGCCGGCGTTCTTGCTGCAGGCGTCGGTGTAGTCCTGGTCCGCGTCGAGCGTCTCGTTGATCTCGGCCTTGGTGACCGGCACGCCGACCATGCGGTTGGTGACCGCGTCGGCGTCCTCCTGGGTCTTGAAGCACTTGAGCGGGTTGCTCCGGGCCACACCGCGCGGGTCGAAGCCGACCAGGTCGAACTTCGACTGCACCTCGGCACCGAAGCGGGCGGTCGTCGCCCACAGGTAACCACTGCCGCCCGGGCCGCCGGGGTTGAGGAACAGCGAGCCGATCCGCTTCGACGGGTCGCTCGCCCGCCGCCGCATCATGGCGATGCCGACCTTCTCACCCTTCGGGTTGTCGTAGTCCAGCGGCACGGGGTAGACGGCGCAGTCGTAGATGCCGGGGTCCGGCTTGGTCGGGTCGGGGTTGCACGGCGTCCAGGCGACAGGGTCGACCTTCGCCTCGGCCAGACCCGGGGCCTGGTCGATGGGCGCCGCCGACGCGGCGACGGCGGTGCCGGTGACAAGTGCGAGAGCGCAGGTGACCGCTCCGGCCAGCGTGGATATGCGGGACAAGGAACCTCCTCCGTACTGAAAGGGCGGCCCCAGCCTGTCAGCCGGAGATCTCCGTGGGAAGACCTTAGAGCGGCGTAAATCATCCACCCGACACGGAACGCCTCGCGAAATATTCTGTGAATGAACCAACTTGACGGTTGATTGACCTGATGCCTTGTCACTCGAAGTCGTCGGTCGGCCCGGGTTCGGCGGGGCCGAACAGAGAGGCTCGGATACCCCGGGCGACCACCCCCCTCGGAGCGCCGCTATTGTGCGACCGGCCGCGACGGGCCCTCCGGGATCCACGCCCTGCGGAACCCTCCGCACTGCACGTCCTCGTTGAGCCTGCGGACCAGGACGACGACAAGCCGCACGACACCCTCCCCAGAGACTTCTTGCAGCGCAAGAAGCTGAGGTCGAGTGTGGTTCTCTTGCAGTGCAAGACTCGTCAAGGCCCGGACCGCACAGCCCCGGTGGAGCCCATTGGGGTGAAGGAGGAACCGATGCCGACCCGGCGTACCCGCCCACGGACGGGGCTGACCCGCGAGAAGGTCATCGACGCCGCACTCGCCTACGTGGACGAACACGGCCTCGCCGCGCTCTCCAACCGCAAGCTCGGTGCGGCGCTCGGCGTCGAGGGGATGACGCTCTACTACTACGTCCCCAGCAGGACCGCCCTGCTCGACGGCATGGTGGAGCGCCTGCTGGAGCTGTCGGCGGGAAGCCTGTTCGGCGAGCCCGACGGCCCGTGGACGGAGGCGGTCCGGGACTTCGCCGTCGAACTGCGCCGACTGCTGCTCGACCATCCGGCCATACTCACCGTGCTGGCCACCCGCCCGGTCGCCACGCCGGTCGCCCTCGCCCTATTGGAGCGCGGCATCGCCGTGCTCCACGAGGACGGCGTCCCACTCGGAGACGCGCTCGACGTGCTCAACTCCGTCGTCCGGTGGACCATCGGGCACACGCTGGGCGAGGCCGGCGAGACGCCCCACCACGAGTGCACCGAACCCCGGCCCGAACAGTTCGCCGCCCTGGACCAGAAGGTCTACCCCCACCTCGCGCAGGCCTTCGCCACCGGCGAGGGACTCGACTCCGAGCAGTGCTTCCACCGCACGCTGCGCATCCTGCTCGCCGGCTACGCCTGCGAGCTGAGGCACCCGCACGGACCCGATTCCTGATCGGGCGACGGACCGCCGGACACGCCCCCGACAGCCCCGCCCTGTCCGCCCTGTCCGCCCGGCTCGCCCGGCTCGCCCGGCTGACGCGGGCCGGGCGGACAGGGCGAGTCGCACGAGCCGGGCCGGGTCGCGTCGACGAGGCGCGGCGAGGGCCGGCGAGGCTCAGCTCGCGACCGCTCCCCGCAGGGCGGCTGCCACCAGTCCCTGGATCGCGTCCGCCCCGGGCTCGCCGCCGCCCACCAGGTGCTCGAAGACCAGGCCGTCGACGCAGGCCAGCAGCACGGCCGTCCGCCCGTCGGGGTCGGCCACGCCCTGAGCGGCGAGGAAGTCACGGACGGCGGCGCGCCCGGCGTTCTCCCGCGGGACGAGGATCTCGCGCAGCTCGGGATCGCGGACGCTCTCCACCGCGCAGGCGTACCGGGCGAGCGAGCGCCGCCGCCCGTCCCCGGACAGGCGGCGCCGCGCCAACTCCGCGATCCCGTCGGACAACTCCGCCGCCGAACGGACCGGCACCTGCTCCCCCATGGCGTGCAGTTCGCCCTGATCCAGCTCCACCAGCCGTCGCACCAGCGCGGTGAGCAGGGCCTGCCGGGTCCGCAGGTAGGCCGAGGTGGTCCCGAGCGGCAGCCCGGCCGCCGCGTCGACCGCCCGGTGGGTCAGTCCGCGCACGCCGAGGTCCGCCAGCACGCCGATCGCGGCGTCCGCCAGTACCGTGCGCCGGTCCGGCCGCCCCGCATCGTCCCGCTTCTGGTCCTCGTTTCGCCGCATCCCTCCTTTCTACCGGGGCCGGGGCACCTGCCACGCACCGCCTCGGTCCGGGCCGGCCGTCAACCACCGGCCTCCGGCCACCAACCGCCGACCGCCGGCCCCTCGCCACCCCCATGGCCAAGCGGCCGGGCGGCCGGCCCGCCACCGCGCCACCCCACCGCGCCACCCCGGCCCGCCACCTCGGCCCGCGTCCGTCCGCCGACAGCCCCGTAGTACGCTCTTTCTACAGCTGTAGAAGACAGCGCGGCGACACGGGAAGGACCGGGCATGAGCAGCAACAGCGCGGTGGTGGTCGGGGGCGGCATCGGCGGACTGGCGGCCGCCCTCGGGCTCCGGCTGGCGGGGTGGGACGTGACCGTGGTCGAGCGGGCGGACGTCCTGGAGGATGCGGGCGCCGGCATCTCCCTGGCCGCCAACGGGATGCGCGCGCTCGCGGCCCTGGGGGTCGGCGAGGCGGTCGAGGCGGCCGCCCGCCGCCAGTACACCGGCGGCACCCGGACCCCGGACGGCCGCCGGCTCGCCGCGATGGACGGCGCGGCGCTGGAGCGCGAGCTGGGCGCCCCGATCGTCGGGATCCGCCGCGCGGCCCTGCACCGCGTCCTGCGCGAGGCGCTGCCCGCCGCCTCCCTGGTCGTCGGCTCCGAGGTGACGGAGGTGGACACCACGCGACCGTTCCGGGTCCGGGCCGGCTTCGGCGGCACGACACTGGAGGCCGACCTCCTGGTGGCCGCCGACGGCGTCAACAGCCGTCTCCGGCGCCGCCTCTTCCCCGACCACCCCGGCGCCGCCTACAGCGGTTCGACGGTGCTGCGGGCGATCACCGAGCGTCCGGTCGACGGCCTGGAGGCCGACTTCGAGCTGACCTGGGGCCACGGCGCCGAGTTCGGCCACATCGCCTTCCCGGACGGCACCGCCGAGTGGCACGCGGTCCTGAACGCCCCGGTCGGGGTCCGCTACCGGGACCCGCTGACCGAGGTCCGCCGCCGCTTCGCCCGCTGGCACGAGCCGATCCCCTCGCTGCTGGCCGCGACCCGACCGGAGGCGGTGCTGCACCACGACGTCAACGAGCTGGCCACGCCGCTGCCGTCCTACGTGTCGGGCCGGATCGCGCTGCTCGGCGACGCGGCGCACGCCATGACGCCCCACCTCGGCCAGGGCGCCTGCCAGGCACTGGAGGACGCGGTGACCCTGGCGGCGGCGCTCACCGGGGCCCGGACGGTCGAGGGCGCGCTCGCGCGTTACGACGCGGCCCGCCGCCCGCGCAGCCAGACCGTGGCCCGCGATGCCCGCCGGGCCGGCCGGATGGGCCAGCAGCTCGCCCACCCGCTGGCGGTCGGCCTGCGCAACGCCGCGATCCGGCTCACCCCGCCCGGCGCGATGGTCCGGACCGTCCTGCGGCACGCCGACTGGACGCCGCCCAGGATCGCTCCCCGTGCCGCCTAGGCATCAGTCCGTGGTTCGACTTGACCGGGAATCAGGTTAGGCACCATATTACTTCTTGTGACCCAGCACCCCGAGGGTGGCCCCACGGCCCCCAGCCTCGATCAGGCCCGCCGCCAGATCGCCCGCTACGGCCTCGCGGCCGACCCGCAGGCGATCCTGGTAGCGGCCCGGCTGATGGCGGCGGGCGCCAGGATCGGCCAGGCCGGCGAGGTGCACTTCGGCCGCTTCGGCCTCTCCACCGGCCGCTACCGGCTACTGGCGGACCTGGAGGACCACGGCGGCGAGAAGTCGCCCTCCCAGCTCGCGGCGAGCCTCGGCGTCTCCCGGGCGACCGTGACCGGCCTGGTCGACGGTCTGGAGCGGGAGGGCCTGGTGGCCCGCCGGCCGTCCACCGAGGACGGCCGCGGCAACGTGGTGATCCTCACCGCGCGGGGCGCCGACAAGCTGCGGGAGCTGGCCCCCGCGCACTTCACCCGGATGCAGGCACTGGTCGAGGGCCTTTCCGTCGAGGAGCGCGCCACCTTCCTGGACCTGCTGGCCCGGGTGGTCGCGGGCATGGACGCACTCACCGAGGACTGATCCGACCCCTGGCGGGCCGCCGAATGGTGGCCCGCCTCCCTTCAGCCCCACTAGTTAGGCACCTAAGCACAAATACTTAGGCACCTAACCACAAGCGAGAGGAAGAACCGACCCCATGAGCAAGAAGGCCCCGGGCGCTCCCCCGCCCTTCGTCCTGTGGCGCGAGGTCCTGGTCGCCTACGTCATGCCCGCCGCCATGGCCGGGACCGGCGGAGCCGTCACCGGCCAGCCGCAGCTGGTGGCCGCCGCGCTCACCACCATCGGCGGCACCTCCGCCCTGGTGGCCGCCGCACTCGGCGCCGTGCTGCGCCGCCGCCCCGTCCGCACCCGGCCCGCCCGGACCCCTCGCCCGCTCGCGGCCGCCGCCCTCGGCCTGGTCGCCGCCGCCCTCGGCCTGGCGGTCGGCCTCGCCGCCGCCCGCTGGCTGCCGCACGTCCCGGCCCTCGCCGACAGCCCCTGGCCGCGCCGGCTGCCGATCGACCTGCCGGTCTCCTCGGCGATCGCCGCCACCATCACCACCTGGCACTGGCGCGGCAGCCGCCCGGCCCGCACGGCGCAGCACCGGCTCCCCGCCGCACCCCAAGCCGGAACCGCGCCCCGACCCGGAACCGCATCCCAGCCCGGAACCGCACTCCACCCCGGAATCGCACCCCATCCCGAAAGGCAGACGTCATGATCGTCATCATGGGCGCCGGTGGCGCCACCGGCGGCGCCACCCTGCGCAGCCTCGCCGCCCTCGGCGCACCGAGCCGCGCCCTCAGCCGCGACCCCGCCCGGTTGGCCGCCGCCCTCGACGAGCACACGCTCACCCGGACCGCCACCCTCCCGGCCGACGCCGCCGACCCGGCCTCCCTGCGTACGGCGTTCCGCGGTGCGCACCAGCTCTTCCTCACCATGGCCAACGGCCCGCAGCAGGTCCAGTACGAGCTGAACGCGATCGAGGCCGCGGTGGACTGCGGCGTGGAGCACATCGTCAAGGTCTCCGCGCCCGCCGCCGAGCCGGACTCGCCCGTCGCCGTCTCGCGCGGCCACCATCTGATCGAGGAGCGGCTGCGCTCCTGCGGCATCACCACCACCGTCCTGCGGCCGTACGCGTTCATGCAGAAGCTGCTGCTCCTGGCGCCCGGCATCGCCGCCGCCGGGGTGGTGCACGGCGCGATGGGCCAGGCCTGGTGCAACTACGTGGACGCCCGGGACATCGGGGACGCCGCGGCCGAGGTGCTCACCCGTCCCGAGCTGGCCGGCGGCACCTACCCGCTCACCGGCGGGCGGGCCTACAGCTACCCGGAGCTCACCGCACTGCTGGGCGAGCTGCTCGGCCGGCCGGTCCGCTACCTCGACCTGAGCCCGTCCGACCTGCACGACCACCTGGTCGGCCGGGCCGGGATGCCGCCCTGGCTCGCCACCCACGTGGTGGAGATCCAGCAGCTCGCGGTGGTCCGCAAGGAGACCCCGGACGGCTCCTTCCTTGGCCTCACCGGACGCGCCCCGCGTACCCTGGAGGCCTTCCTCGGCGAGAACCTGCACCGGTTCCGCTGACCACCGGGCAGGACGGCGGGCCGGGCCCGGACCGGAGAAATCGGCCCGGGAGACCCGGCCCGCCGCCTCCCGCCACCCGAAGGGAGCAGGAATCGCTGTGGCATGGATCACGGTTGGAAAATCGACCTGACGATCCGTCAATTCTGCTGACGCCCCATCACTTCCACATCAAGAGGCGTCAGTTATTGGCTGACGTTCTGTCAGATTCGGCCATTTGGGCGCCAGTTGGGCCGAGTGTCCGCTCCTGTCCGCTCGCCGCCCCGGGACTACCATCGGTCAGGTTGTCCGCTCCGGCCCCGGAGTGGGGTCACCCGATCAGGCGGTGCTCCCACCGCCCCAGGGGCCGGGCATCGGTCGGAACGGGGCGAGGACGAGGAGCGCACGGCTGCCATGACAGCTGAACCGAGCCACCCTGAGCAGTACGCCACGCCACCGCAGCAGCCCACCCAGGCCGCACCGCCCGCGCCACCGCAGCCGGAACCGGAATCAGAGCCGCAGCCCCAGCAGGCCCACGCCCTGTTCCCCGGCCGCCCGGCCGCCGCCCCGCGCACCCTGGTCGACGTGCTGGACGCCACCGTGCGCGCCCACCCCGACGAGCCCGCCCTGGACGACGGGCACACCGTGCTCAGCTACCGCGCGCTGGCCGCCGAGGTCGAGCAGCTGCGCCGCCGGCTGGCCGCCGTCGGGATCGGCCCGGGCGACCGGGTGGGCGTGCGCGTGCCCTCCGGCACCAACGACCTCTACGTCTCGATCCTCGCGGTGCTCGCCGCCGGCGCCGCCTACGTCCCGGTGGACGCCGAGGACCCGGACGAGCGCGCCGAGCTGGTCTTCGGCGAGGCCGCCGTCGCCGCCGTGCTCGGCACCGACCGCGGCCTGGCGACGACCGGCGAGCGCGCTCCCGCCCTGGAACGCCGCCCCACCCCGGCCGACGACGCCTGGATCATCTTCACCTCCGGGTCGACCGGCAAGCCCAAGGGCGTGGCCGTCACCCACCTCAACGCCGCCGCCTTCGTGGACGCCGAGGCCGCGCTCTTCCTCCAGGAGGAGCCGATCGGCCCCGGTGACCGGGTGATGGCCGGCCTCTCGGTCGCCTTCGACGCCTCCTGCGAGGAGATGTGGCTGGCCTGGCGGCACGGCGCCTGCCTGGTGCCGGTTCCCCGCTCCCAGGTGCGCAGCGGCGCCGACCTCGGCCCCTGGCTGGCCGAGCAGGAGATCACCGTGGTCTCCACCGTCCCGACCCTGGCCGCGCTGTGGCCGGCCGAGGCGCTCAACGAGGTGCGGCTGCTGATCTTCGGCGGCGAGGCCTGCCCGCCCGAGCTGGTGCAGCGCCTGGTCACCGAGGGCCGCGAGGTGTGGAACACCTACGGCCCCACCGAGGCCACCGTGGTCGCCTGCGCCGCCCTGCTGACCGGCGAGGGCCCGGTGCGGATCGGCCTGCCGTTGGACGGCTGGGACCTCGCCGTGGTGGACGAGGCCGGTGTGCCGGTCGCCCCCGGCGGCACCGGACAGCTGGTGATCGGCGGCGTGGGCCTGGCCCGCTACCTCGACCCGGAGAAGGACGCCGAGAAGTACGCGCCGCTGCCCTCGCTGGGCTGGGAGCGCGCCTACCGCAGCGGTGACCTGGTCCAGGCCGACCCGGCCGGTCTGCTCTTCCTCGGCCGCACCGACGAGCAGATCAAGCTGGGCGGCCGCCGGATCGAGCTCGGCGAGGTCGACGCGGCCCTGCAGGCCCTGCCCGGTGTGGCGGGCGCGGCGGCCGCCGTGCGGACCGCGCGCGGCGGCAACCAGCTGCTGGTCGGCTACCTGGTGGTCCAGGGCGGCTTCGACCGCGAGCAGGCCGTCGAGCGGCTGCGCGCCGAGCTGCCGGCCGCCCTCGTGCCGCTGCTGGCGACCGTCGAGACCCTGCCCACCCGGACCTCCGGCAAGGTCGACCGCAACGCCCTGCCCTGGCCGCTGCCGGAGCTGGAGAACGCCGGCCCGAGCGAGGAGCTGTACGGCACCGAGGCCTGGCTGGCCGAGCAGTGGTCGGAGATCCTCGGCGTCCGGGTCGGCGGCCCGCGCGACGACTTCTTCGCGATCGGCGGCGGCAGCCTGGCCGCCGCCCGGCTGACCACCCTGCTGCGCACCCGCTACCCGAGCGCGGCCGTGCTGGACATCTACCAGCACCCGACGCTGCGCAAGCTCGCCCGACACCTGGAGCGCACCGCCGGCGAGAGTACCGAGGCCCGCACCGTCGCCCTGGTGCCGACCAGGGCCAAGCTGCTCCAGCTGTTCCTGCTGGTCCCGCTGTTCACCGTGGTCGGCCTGCGCTGGACGGTCGCCCTGCTGGCCGCCGGGAACCTCCTCACCCACCTCGGCGACTTCCCGTGGGCCCCCACCGCCTCCTGGTGGTGGGTCGGCGCGGGCGCGCTCGCGCTGTACACCCCGCCGGGCCGGCTGGCCCTCGCGGCGGGCGGCGCCCGGCTGCTGCTGCGCGGCGTGCGCCCGGGCAGCCACCCGCGCGGCGGCTCGGTCCACCTGCGGCTGTGGACCGCCGAGCGGCTCACCGAGCTGAGCGGCGCGGACTCGCTGTCCGGCGCCTGGCTGGTGCGCTACGCCCGGGTGCTGGGCGCCAAGGTGGCGCCCGAGGTGGACCTGCACTCGCTGCCGCCGGTCACCGGGATGCTGAAGCTGGGCCGCGGCTGCGCGGTCGAGGCCGAGGTGGACCTGTGCGGCTACTGGCTGGACGGCGACCGGCTGCTGATCGGCCAGGTCAAGATCGGTTCCGGTGCGGTGGTCGGCACCCGCTCGACCCTGCTGCCCGGCGCCCGGGTCGGCAAGCGCGCCCAGGTGGCGGCCGGCTCCAGCGTCACCGGCCAGGTGCCGACCGGCCAGCGCTGGGGCGGCGCGCCCGCCGTCAAGCTGGGCCGCGCCGAGCGCACCTGGCCCAAGGACCGCCCGGTCCGCCGGGCCCGCTGGGCCTCGCTGTACGGCGCCAGCGGTGCCGTGCTCGGCCTGCTCCCGGTGCTGCCCTCGCTCGCCGCGCTGGCCGTGCTCTCCCGCTTCGTCGACCAGGGCGCGGCCCTCGGCCCGGCGCTCGGCGGCGCGCTGCTCGGCCTGCTGCCCGCCACGCTGGCGTTCGGCGCGGTGTACGCGGCGCAGCTGGTGGTGCTGGTCCGGCTGCTGAGCATCGGCCTGGTGCCCGGGACGCACCCGCTGCACGGCCGGGTGGGCTGGCAGGCGTGGACCGTCACCCAGCTGATGGACCGGGCCCGCGAGGTGCTGTTCCCGCTCTACGCCGGACTGGTCACGCCGCTGTGGCTGCGCGCCCTCGGGATGCGGGTCGGCCGGGGCGCGGAGGTGTCCACGGTGCTGGCGCTGCCCAGCCTGACCACGGTCGGCGACGGCGCGTTCCTGGCCGACGACACCCTGATGGCCCCGTACGAGCTGGGCGGCGGCTGGGTGCGGCTCGGCGAGGCGAAGGTCGGCGAGCGGGCGTTCCTCGGCAACTCGGGGATGACCGCGCCGGGCCGCTCGGTGCCCAAGCGCGGCCTGGTGGGCGTGCTGTCGGCGACGCCGGCGAAGGCGAAGAAGGGCGGGTCGTACCTGGGCATGCCGCCGATGCGGCTGCCGCGCTCGGCGGACCAGGCCGACCAGAGCCTGACCTACGAGCCGCCGGCCCGGCTGCTGTGGGCGCGCGGGCTGGTCGAGGTGGGCCGGCTGGTGCCGGTGCTGGCCTCGGCGGCGCTGGGTCTGCTGACCGTGGCGGCGCTGTCCTGGCTGGCGGCCGGCTCGCCGCTGACCGCCGCGCTGCTGTCCGGCCTGGTCCTGCTGGCGGCCGGCGCGGTGGCCTGCGCGGTCGCGGTGGCGGCCAAGTGGCTGCTGGTCGGGCGGTTCCGCGCGGTGGAGCACCCGCTGTGGAGCGGTTTCGTGTGGCGCAACGAGCTGGCGGACACCTTCGTGGAGATGCTGGCCGTGCCGTGGCTGGTCGGCGCGGTGCCCGGCACCCCGGTGCTGAACCTGTGGCTGCGCTCGCTCGGCGCGCACGTCGGGCACGGCGTCTGGTGCGAGAGCTACTGGCTGCCGGAGGCGGACCTGGTCACCCTCGGCGACGGGGTCACCATCAACCGCGGCTGCGTGGTGCAGACACACCTCTTCCACGACCGGATCATGCGGATGGATACTGTGGTCCTCCGCGAGGGCGCCACCCTGGGCCCGGGCGGCATCGTGCTGCCCGGCAGCACGGTGGGCGCGCGCAGCACGCTGGGCCCGGCCTCGCTGGTGATGCGCGCCGAGTCCGTCCCCGCCGACACGCGGTGGCTGGGCAACCCGATCGAGGCGTGGCAGACCACGTCGTGACCACCTCCCCGTCCCCCGTCCCGGCCCGCAGGAAGCGCACGCCCCCGTGAAGCCCAAGCACGTCCCCGCGGCCGCCGGTGCCCCGGACCCGTACTTCCCGAACAGCGGCGACCACCGCTACCGGGTGCACCGCTACGAGCTGGCGCTGGACTACCGGCCCGGCCCCAACCGGCTGGCCGGCTCGGCCCGGCTGAGCGCGGTGGCGGACGCGGCGCTGGCGGAGTTCGCGCTCGACCTCGCCGAGTTCCGGATCGGCCGGGTGCTGGTCGACGGCCGGGCCGCCCGCTACACCCACCGCGGCGGCAAGCTGCGGATCCGCCCGGCCAGGGCGCTCGCACCGGGCGCCGCGTTCACCGTCGAGGTGCACTACACCGGCAACCCGCGCCCGGTGCGCAGCCCGTGGGGCGGTCTGGGCTGGGAGGAGCTGACCGAGGGCGCGCTGGTGGCGAGCCAGCCGGTCGGCGCCCCGTCCTGGTTCCCGTGCAACGACCGGCCCGCCGACAAGGCCACCTACCAGCTGGCCGTCACCACGCCGTCCCCGTTCACGGTGGTGGCGAGCGGCCGGCTGCTGACCCGCACCACCAGGGCGTCCAGCACCACCTGGGTGTACGAGCAGAGCGCGCCCACCCCGACGTACCTGGTGACGGTGTCGATCGGGCACTACCGGCCGGTGCCGCTGGCGGTGCGACCGGCGGTGCCGCAGACCGGCTACGTCCCGGAGCGGCTGGCCGCCGCGTTCGCCCGGGACTTCGCCCGGCAGCCGGAGATGACGGCGTACTTCGGCGAGGTCTTCGGCCCGTACCCGTTCGGCGAGTACGCGGTGGTGATCGCGGACGAGGAACTGGACGTCCCGGTGGAGGCGCAGGGCGTCGCCACCTTCGGCACCAACCACCTCGGCGGCGGCTGGGAGCGCGAACGGCTGATCGCGCACGAGCTGGCCCACCAGTGGTTCGGCAACAGCGTCACGATCGCCGACTGGCGGCACATCTGGCTCAACGAGGGCTTCGCCAAGTACGCGGAGTGGCTCTGGTCCGAGCACGCCGGCGGCCCGGGCGCGGCCGTGCACGCCGCCGCCGCGCACCGGCTGCTGGCCGGGCTGCCGCAGGACCTCCGGCTCGACGACCCGGGCCGGAAGCTGATGTTCGACGACCGGCTCTACCAGCGCGGCGGACTGGTGGTGCACGCGCTGCGGCAAACGCTCGGCGAGGACGCGTTCTTCGCGATGCTGCGGGACTGGACGGGCGCCAACCGGCACGGCGTGGTCGCCACCTCCGACCTGCGCGCCCACGCCGCCCGGTACACCACCGCTCCGCTCGGCCCGCTCTTCGAGGCCTGGCTGGAGCGGCCGGAACTGCCGCCGCTGCCGGACTGAGCGCTCCACCCGGCCCGGCGCCGCGCGGTTCGCCAGCGACCGGGGCGCGGGCCTGGGCCGGGGCGTGGGCCTGGGTGTGGGCATGGGCCTGGGCCGGGACCGGATTAATCGGTCGGCCCCGGGCCCGGGCTGGGCTACTGTCCGTGCATATGTCGATGAGTCCAGAAGCCCACATGACCGACCTGCCCGACGAGCTGCTGCCCGCCACCCGCCGCGCGCTGCTGCACCGGCTCGCCGTCGCCCAGGCCGAGGGTCGCACGCCCTCCATGGTCGCCGGGGTCCTGCGCGACGGGCAGCCGGTGTGGAGCGGAGCCCGCAGCATAGTCGACGGGCACGCCCCCACCCCGGACGTCCAGTACCGCATCGGTTCGCTCACCAAGACCTTCGTCGCCGTGCTGGTGCTGCGGCTGCGCGACGAGGGCCTGCTCGACCTCGCCGACCCGCTCTCCCGCCACCTGCCCGGCACGCCCGCCGACGAGGCGACCGTCGCCCAGCTGCTCGCGCACTCCTCCGGCCTGACCGCCGAGACCCCCGGCCCCTGGTGGGAGCGGACCGAGGGCTCGCTGCGGCCGGGCCTCGGCGACCTCCTGGAGGCCGAACGGCCGCTGAAGCACCCGGCCGGGCGGGTCCACCACTACTCCAACCCCGGCTACGCGCTGCTCGGCGCGCTGGTGGCGAAGCTGCGCGGCGAGCCCTGGGGCGAGGTGCTGCGCCGCGAGGTGCTGGCCCCGCTCGGCATGGACCGCACCACGCTGCTGCCCGAGCACCCGCACGCCGGGGGCTTCGCCGTCCATCCCTGGGCCGACGTCCTGCTGCCCGAGCCGCTCACCGACACCGGCCTGATGGGCCCGGCCGGTCAACTCTGGTCCACCGTCGCCGACCTGGCCCGCTGGGCGGCCTTCCTGACGGCCGGCGACGACAAGGTGCTGTCCGCCGACTCCCTCGCCGAGATGCGCTGCCCGGCCGTCGCCCCGGACGACGCCGAGTGGACCAGCGGCTACGGCCTCGGCCTGCAACTGCGCCGCCACGAGGGCCGGTTGCTGTACGGGCACACCGGCTCGATGCCCGGATTCACGGCAGGCCTGTGGATCAGCGAGGCCGACGGCCTGGCCGCCTACGCCCTCTCCAACGCCACCAGCGGCGCCAGCGCCTCGGCCCTGGCGGCGCAGCTGATCGCGCTCACCGCCGAACTGGAGCCCCGGCTGCCCGAACCGTGGCGCCCGCTGCCCGCGGTGGACGCCGAGCTGCTGGAGCTCACCGGCCCCTGGTACTGGGGCGCCGCGCCGACCACCCTGCGGCTGCGGCCCGGGCGGGTACTGGAGCTCACCCCGCTCACCGGCGCCGGCCGGGGCTCGCGCTTCCGGCCCGAACCGGACGGCACCTGGACCGGCGTGGAGAACTACTACGCGGGCGAGACCCTGCGGGTGGTCCGCCACCCCGACGGCACGGTCAGCCACCTCGACATCGGCTCCTTCGTCCACACCCGTGAGCCGTACGGCCCGGCCGGCGCCGTCCCGGGCGGGGTCGACCCGGAAGGCTGGCGGACGTTCTGAGCCGCGCGTAGCGATCGCGCCGCAGGGGCGCACGATGCGGCCGTACGCCCCTGCGGCGGGAGTTGTCCACCCCCGGCGGGCGAGCGCCGGGTGCCGGACAAGTGACCGCCGGGCCACGGGTGTTCCCATTCAACAGGTGCACATCTGCGCTCCGCCGGGCCGCAACATAAATGCCAACCGGCTCGGAGAGACATACGGGGACCGGTTCGCGTCCATGCCCAACCGCCTGCGGACCGGGACGGTGCCCTGGTGATCCACGGCACCGCCGATCGTGCTGCCCTGGAGGGTCCGCCATGACCACCGTCCCCACGTACGCTCCGTCCGCAGTCGCCCCCACCCACGACGCCCAGGCGGTCCCCGCGCGCCGCCCCCGGCCCGCCGCCCCGGCCGCGTACACCGTCTCCCTCGCCCGCGACGAGGACGACGTGCGCGCCGCCCAGCGGCTGCGTCACCAGGTCTTCGGCGCCGAGCTGGGCGCGGTGCTGCACAGCCCGGTCGAGGGCCTGGACGTCGACCCGTTCGACGAGTACTGCGACCACCTGCTGGTCCGCGAGGGCGAGCAGGGCGCCGTCGTCGGCACCTACCGTCTGCTGCGCCCCGAGGCCGCCCGCCGGGCCGGCCGGCTGTACTCCGACGGGGAGTTCGACCTCTCCGCGCTCGCGCCGGTGCGCCCCGGCCTGGTCGAGCTCGGGCGCTCCTGCATCCGCCCGGACCACCGGGGCAACGGCGCCGTCATCAACCTGATGTGGGGCGGCATCGCGCGCTACCTGGCCGACACCGGCAACACCTGGGTCGGCGGCTGCTGCTCGATCGAGCTGGCGGACGGCGGCGCCACCGCGGCCCGGGTCTGGGACACCGTCAGCGCCAAGCACCTGGCGCCCGAGGAGTACCGGGTCACCCCGCACCGCCGCTGGGACGCCACCGGGGTGGCGCGCGCCGAGCGGGGCGCGCTGCCGGCCCTGCTCCGCGGCTACCTGCGGCTGGGCGCCTGGGTCTGCGGCGAGCCCGCGTACGACCCGGACTTCGACTGCGCCGACCTGTACGTGCTGCTGTCGCTGGAGCGCACCGACCCGCGCTACCTGCGGCACTTCCTGTCCGGCGTACCCGCCTCGGGCGCCTCGTCATGAGCGTGTGGCTGCCCACGGCGACCTGCCGGCCCGAGACCTGCCTGGCCGAGGCCTCGCCGGAGGTCTCCCACCCCCGGCGGGCGCTGCGGCTGGCGGCCTGTCTGACCGCCGTGCTGGCGGGGGTCGTGCTCGGCCTGCCGGTCCGGCTGTTCCCGTACCGCGCCCGGATCCTGCTGGTCCGGCTCTGGGCGCGGACGGTACTGCGCGCCCTCGGGGTGACCGTCCACCTCGCGGGGCCCGACGGGCCGGGTCCCGGCGCGGACGGCGGGGTGCTGGTGGTGGCCAACCACGTGTCCTGGCTGGACATACCACTGCTCGCGGCCGGTCGGCCGGGCCGGTCACTGGCCAAGACCGAGGTCCGGCAGTGGCCGGTGCTCGGCCCGCTGATCGCCGGGTGCGGCACCGTCTTCCTGGACCGCGACCGGCTGCGGACGCTGCCGGACACCGTCGCCGCGGTGGCCGGGGTGCTGCGCTCCGGGCAACCGGTGATCGTCTTCCCGGAGGGGTCGACCTGGTGCGGGCGGGAGAGCGGCCGGTTCCGGCCCGCCCTGTTCCAGGCGGCGGTGGAGGCGGGCGCCGACGTCCAGCCGGTGACGATCCGCTACCGGCTGGCGGACGGGCGGCCGACCAGCGTGCCCGCCTTCATCGGGGACGACGGGCTGCTCACCTCGCTCGCCCGGGTGGTCGCGGCCCGCGGGCTGGTCGCCGACGTGACCTTCCTGCCGCCGATAGCGCCGCCCGGCCCGCAGCCCGCCCGGGCGGGCGCCCGGCGCGAGCTGGCCCACAGGGCGCAGGCGGCGATCGAGGGCATCCGCTGACGGGCCGCCGGTGCGGCGGCCCGTGCGACGGGCACGTCCGGGTATGCCGTGCGCCCGGCCGGGCCCCGGCCGGATCGCCGACTGGTTCGCCGATCAGGCGGAGCGGGCCTCGGCCGGCTCCGCCGGCCGCGGACGGACGGCCTCCGGCGGGGCGATCGGACGGGCCCGGCCGAGCAGGACGGCGACCAGGACGGCGGTGACCGCGAGCGCGACCGCCCCGCAGCGCACGGCGAGGTGGATGCCGTCGATGAAGGCGCCGTCCACCGCCTCCTGGAGCGGACCGGGCAGTGCCGCCGCGGCTGCGCCACCGCCGTGCACCGCGCCGGTGGGCGCGTCCGCGATCGGACCGACGGCGTCCGGCGGGACGCCGAGCCGGTGCAGGGCGGCCGTCAGGGAGTCGGTCAGCCGGTCGGTCAGGACGGCGCCCAGCACGGCGATCCCGAGCACCCCGCCGAGTTCGCGCAGGGTGTTGATGGCGGCCGAGGCCATCCCGGTCTGGGCCGGGGCGACCCGCTGCATCACCCCGATCGACACCGGGGTGAAGGTGAGCCCCATCCCGAGGCCCATCGCGAACAGCGTCCACAGGTATTCGAGGTAGTGCGCGTGGTCGCCGTACAGTGACAGGCCGCCGAGGCCCGCCGCGCAGAGGACGAGGCCGAGCACCAGCGGCGGCCGGGGCCCGTGGCGGGCGGTCAGCCGGCCGGAGAGCGGCGCGGCGAGCACCAGCATCGCGGTCATCGGCAGCCCCGCGTAGCCCGCGGCGGCCGGGGACCAGCCGAGGGTGCCCTGCATCATCAGCGGCAGGAAGAACAGCGCGCCGAACATCCCGAAGCTGACCATGAACCCGCTGAGCAGCGCGCCGCCCAGCATGCCGTCGCGGAACAGTCGCAGCTCCAGCATCGGTTCGGCGAGCCGCAGTTCGAGCAGCAGGAAGGCGATCAGCAGCACGGCGGCCGCGGCGCCGCAGCCGAGCACCCGGGCGTCGGTCCAGCCCCGGGACGGGCCCTCGATCAGCGCGTAGACCAGCAGGCCGAGTCCGGTGGCGGACAGGGCGAGGCCGCCGAGGTCGATCCGGCGGGCTCGCGGCGGGATGTCCGGGAGCACCCGGGCGGCGAGCAGCAGTCCGGCGACGCCGATCGGCACGTTGATCCAGAACACGCTGGCCCAGCCGAGGTGTTCGACCATCGGGCCGCCGACCACCGGTCCGACCGAGAGGCCGAGCGCGGAGACCCCGGACCAGGTGGCGATGGCCTTGGCCCGCTCCTGCTCGTCGGTGAAGACGTGCCGCAGCAGGGCGAGACTGCCGGGGGTGAGCAGCGCGGCGCCGACGCCCTGGAGCATCCGGGCGCCGACCAGCACGCCGATCGTGTCGGCGAGCGCGGCCAGGGCCGATCCGACCGTGAAGAGGGCGAGGCCGAGCCGGAACACCCGGGTGCGGCCGTAGCGGTCGCCGAGTGCGCCACCGGTCAGCACGAAGGCCGCGTAGACCAGGCTGTAGCCCTCGGCGACCCATTGCAGGCCGCTGATCCCGGCGTCCAGTTCCTGGCCGATGCGGGGCAGGGCGTTGTTGACGATGACGTTGTCCAGCATGGACATGAACATGGTGACGCAGAGCGTGAGCAGCGCGAGCCGTCGGCGGCGGGCGCTCGATTCCTCCATGGGTTCCCTCCCGGTCATGAGCCCCTAACACTGTTAGGAGTCGGCGCGACAGCCACAGAGTGCACCTAACGGTGTTAGATTGCAAGCGGGAATCCACCACACGGCCGGAGGCGTCCGCACACCCATGCCGCAGAACCACCCCGACACGCCCGGGACCGACGACACGACACCCGCCCTGACCAGGGACGCCCTCGCCCAGGCCGCCCTGCGCATCCTGCAACGGGACGGCCTGGCCGGGCTGTCCATGCGCAAGGTCGCCGCCGAGGTCGGCGTCAAGGCGGCCTCGCTGTACTGGCACGTCCGCAACAAGCAGGAGCTCCTCGACCTGCTCACCGACGCGCTGTTGGGCTCCGCCGAGCCCCCGCCGCGCACCGGCGGCTGGCGCGAACAGTTCCACGCGTACAGCTGGCGCTACCGCCGCCTGCTGCTCGACACCCGGGACGCGGCCAAGGTCGTCGCCGGTCGGCTCGCCCCCGGGCCCCACCTGCTCGGGCTGATGGAGGACCAGCTGGACCGGCTCCGCGCGGCCGGCTTCTCCGACGCCGACGCCGCCATGGCCAGCTACCTGCTGGGCGCCTTCGTCCAGGGCTTCGTGCTCCAGGAACAGTCGCCGATCTCGGCCGCCGAGGTGCTCGGCACCAGCCGCCGGGACATCGCCGACGCCGCCGGCGACCTGTTCCGCGCCCTGCCCGCCGAGACCTTCCCCAACCTGGTCGCCCTCGCCGACGACCTCACCGCGCCGGACATGGACGCCCGCTTCGAGTTCGGCCTCCAGCGGGTCCTCGACGGCCTCGCCGCCCTGCTCCCGCCGGAGCACCGCTGAGCCCCTCCTCGGGTTCGACACCGGGGTAGGCTCGCCGGGCCCACCCCGTACGACCACGGAGGAGTCACCGATGCCCGAGCCATACCCCCTCTACGAACCGTACGCACAAGGCCTGTTGGACGTCGGCGACGGGCAGCTGATGCACTGGAACGCCTCCGGCGACCCGGCGGGCAGGCCGGCCGTGGTGGTGCACGGCGGGCCCGGCTCCGGCCACAGTCCGGGCACCCGGCGGTACTTCGACCCGGAGCGCTACCACCTCGTCCAGTTCGACCAGCGCGGCTGCGGGCTCAGCCGCCCGGCCGCCGCCGACCCCTCGACCAGCCTGGAGCACAACACCACCGCGCACCTGATCGCCGACATGGAGCGGCTGCGCGAGCACCTCGGCATCGACAAGTGGCTGCTCTACGGCGGCTCCTGGGGCTCCACGCTGATCCTCGCCTACGCGCAGGCCCACCCGGAACGGGTCTCCGCGATCGTGATCTGCGGGGTCACCATGACCCGTCCCGAGGAGACCGACTGGCTGTACCGCGGCGTGGGCCGCTTCCTGCCCGCGGCCTGGGAGGCGTTCCGGGACTTCCTTCCGCCCGCCGACCGCGACGGGGACACCTTCGAACTGCTCGCCGCCTACAGCCGGCTGCTCGACAGCACCGACGAGCCGGTCCGGCGGGCCGCCGCCAACGCCTGGGCCACCTGGGAGGACGCGGTCATCTCGCACGAGAGGCTGGGCAAGCCGAACGCGTACACCGACCGGCCCTCCGACGCGCTGATGGCCTTCACCCGGATCACCGCGCACTACTTCTCGCACCGGGCCTTCCTGCCCGACGGCCAACTGCTGCGCGACGCCGGGCGACTGTCCGGAATCCCCGGCGAACTGATCCACGGCCGACTGGACCTCGGCGGGCCGGTCGACACGGCCTGGCAGCTGGTCAAGGCCTGGCCGGACGCCCGGCTGACGGTCATCGACGACTCCGGGCACACCGGCAGCCCGCGGATGCGGGACGCGATCCTGGCCGCGATCGAGCGCTTCGCCTGAACCCCGGCCGGGCGTCCGGGGCACCCACCGGGCGCTCACCGGGGCCCTCGGTTCCTCCGAACGCCCGGCCGGTTCGTACAGGTGGGATTCCCCTACGATACGACGCATGATCGCCTATGCCCCAGCCGCCCTGTTCTTCCTGTTGTTCGGAATCGGGGTAGTACGCGACCGTCGCCAGTTCAGCAACGCCGTCCTGCTCGGCATCGCCGTCTCCCTCCTGTCCCTCGCCCTGCTCGCCGAGCTCCGCAAGGCACCCAGCATGGTGATCACACTCGCGGCGGCGGTCATCGTCCTCCTCCCGGCCCTCGGCACGGCGGCCCTGGTCTGGTTCCTGCTCGCCAACGGCCTGACCATGATCCGCAAGGAGGGCAGACGGCCGGCCAACCTGCTGTCACTGCTCGCCGGGCTGGGCATCCTCGGCGTCATCGGACTGCTGGTCGCCGCCCTCATCGTCCACTCGCGGCCGCTGGCCGCGCTCGCGGGCACCGCGGTCCTCGTGGTCGGCTACGTCTCCTTCCTGTTCACCTGCTTCGTCGGCTACGCCTTCCTGTACAGCCGTCACCGGCCGTGCCGGGACGTGGACTTCGTGATCGTGCTCGGCTCCGGGCTGATCGGCGGCGAGCGCGTCCCGCCGCTGCTCGCCAGCCGACTGAACCGGGGCCGCGAGGTGTACGAGAAGCAGGCCGCCCGCGGCAACCCGCCGGTGCTCATCACCTCGGGCGGCCAGGGGCCGGACGAGAAGCTGCCGGAGTCCCACGCGATGGCCGACTACCTGGTCGAACGCGGCTTCCCCGAGGAGCACATCGAGCGGGAGGACCGCTCGCGCACCACCGAGGAGAACCTGCTGTTCAGCAAGGCCATCATGGAGCAGGCCAAGCCCGACTACCGCTGCGTCGTGGTCACCAACAACTTCCACGCCTTCCGGGCGGCACTGCTCGCCCGCCAGACCGGCGTCAACGGCCACGTCTTCGGCTCTCCCACCGCCCGGTACTACTGGCCGAGCGCCACCATCCGCGAGTTCGCCGCGATCTTCCTGTCCCACAAGCTGGTCAACTTCGGGATCTGCGGCTTCATCGCCCTCTGCGGAGTGCTCGCGGCCCTGTGAGCCGCCCCGGGACCCCCACCCGGGCGGGCCCCGGTCGCTCCGGCGGCCGGGGCCGGTTCTTTTCCATCCGTCATCGGGTTGTGGAGATGGTCCCCGGGTTCGCCCTGGAACACCGCCGTCCCCGACGTCACCTCGCCTCAAGTGCGTTCCGGTGCGGGGCAGGTACGGCCTTCAGCGCTCCGCAAGACGCCCGGCCGGGCCGCAGGACCACGGCGCGGGGCGCGGGCCGCAGGAGCATGGCGGCCTGCGCCATGCCCGGGCGGTGGACCCCGGATGACCGTCACATGGCACCGGGCCTGCGGGCGCGCCACGCTGCACGGGACCGGCCCCCACTCCTCCCCCACGTTGGAGTCCCCATGCCACTGCGCCCCACCGCCGCGGCGCTGCTCACCACCGTCGCTCTCGCACTCGGCACCGCCGCGCCCTCCGCAGCCGTCGCCTCCCCCACCGCATCCACTGCCACCACGGTTTCCCCTGTCACGGCCTCCGCCGCATCCTCCGTGGCGGCGGCCACCAGCGGCAGCTTCCAGCAGGTCACCGGGTTCGGCACCAACCCGGGCAACCTCGCGATGTACACCTACACGCCCGCCGGCTTGCCCGGCGGCGCGCCCCTGGTGGTCGCGCTGCACGGCTGCGTCCAGAGCGCCACCGACTACTACCGCAACTCGGGCTGGACCAAGTTCGCCGACCAGTACGGCTTCGCGGTGGTGTTCCCGCAGACCAGCAGTGTCAACAACAGCCTCTCCTGCTTCAGCTGGTTCGACGCGAGCCGGGCCGCCCGGGGCGTCGGCGAGGCCAGGTCGGTGGTCGAGATGGTCGCCAAGGCCGAGTCCCTGTACGGCTCGGACGCCCACCGGGTGTTCGTCACCGGGCTCTCGGCGGGCGGCGGGATGGCCGCCGACCTGTTGGCGGACTACCCCGACGTGTTCGCCGGCGGGGCGATCGACTCCGGGCTGCCCGCACACTGCGCCACCACCCAGGCCGCCGCCTCCGGCTGCCAGAACTCCGACCAGGGGCTCACTCCGGCCCAGTGGGGCGACAAGGTCCGGGCCGCGTACCCGGGTTACACCGGGCCGTGGCCCAGGGTGGCGATCTGGCAGGGCACCGCCGACACCGTGGTCAGGCCGGTGAACGCGGCCGAGCTGCGGGACCAGTGGACGAACGTCCAGGGCCTCGGCCGTCAGCCGACCGGCACCCGGAGCCTGCCCGGCGGCACCACCCAGGAACTCTACGCCGATGCGAACGGAAGGCCCGCGGTGGCCGTGTTCACGATCAGCGGGATGGGCCACGGCCTGGCCGTCGACCCGGGCTCCGGGGCCGACCAGTGCGGGGCGACCGGCGCCTACTTCCTCGACACGATCTGCTCCGGCTACTACACCGCGCGGTTCTGGGGGCTGGACGGCGGCTCCGGCCCCACCGACCCCGGGCTGCCCGCCCCGACCGGGCTGACCGCGACCGCGGCCGCCGGGTCGGTCGCCCTCGGCTGGCAGTCCGTCAGCGGCGCCTCCTCGTACCAGGTCTTCCGCGATGACGCCCAGGTGGGCAGCACGACCGGCACGGCCTTCACCGACACCGGACTCGCGGCCGGCACCACGTACCGCTACACCGTGGCGGCGGTCGACGGGTCGGGCGCCGCCGGCCCCCGGTCGGCGGCGGTGACGGCGACCACTCCGGGCGGGGGCACCCCCCAGTGCTTCACCGCCAGCAACTACGCGCACGTCTCGGCGGGCCGTGCGACCCAGACCGGCGGCCAGACCTACGCGCTCGGCTCGGGCCAGAGCATGGGGCTCTGGAACACCTTCGTCACCCACACCCTGAAGCAGACCGGACCGGGCTACTACGTGCTCGCCGACGGCCAGTGCTGAGCGGACGGCCGCTGCCGAGCGGACGGCGGCCACCGCGCCACCGGGTGACGCCGCGAACGCCCGCGCCGCGCCCGCGCCGCACCCGTCGTCCGGCTCACCCCGCCCCCACCTCCACCCCTGCCTCCGCCCGTAGCCCGGCGAACAGGTCGGTCTCGATCGTGCCCTCCCCGACCGCCGCACCCACCACCGGCACCAGGCTCCGGGCCAGGTGGTAGTCCTCGGTCGGCCAGACCTCGCGCTCGATGTCCCGCGGGTGGGCCATGAAGGCCACGCCCGGCTGGACCTGGGTGGCGTGTGCCAGCATCGCCGCGTCCCGTACGGCGAACTGCTCGGCGCACGCCACCCGGGTGGTGGTGGCCAGGGCCGGCGGGGTGTCGGGCCAGCCGGCGAGCAGCTCGCCCATCCCCGAGGGGACGCCCCGTTCCGTCATGGCCTCGTGCAGGGCCCGGAACCAGGCCCGGGAGAGCGCCAGGTGGTAATAGAGCTTGGACACCTGCCAGGGCTCGCCCGGCCCGGGATCGTGCTCCGGGTCGGCGGCGGCTTCGACGGCCGCCATCGTGACCCGGTGGGTCATCACGTGGTCCGGGTGCGGGTAGCCGCCGGTCTCGTCGTAGGTGATCACCACCTGCGGGCGGAACTCCCGGATCAGTGCGACCAGCGGCGCCGCCGCGAGCTCCACCGGCCGGGCGGCGAAGCAGCCCTCGGGAAGGAGTTCGTCCGGGCCGGGCATCCCGGAGTCGACGAAGCCGAGGAACTTCTGGCGCACACCGAGGATCTCCCGGGCGGCCGCCATCTCCTCGCGCCGGACGCGGGCGATGTCGGCCCGGACCTCGGGCCGGTCCATGGCCGGGTTGAGCACCGAGCCGCGCTCGCCGCCGGTGCAGGTGGCGACCAGGACGTCCACGCCCTCGGCCGCGTACCGGGCGAGGGTGGCCGCACCCTTGCTGGACTCGTCGTCGGGGTGCGCATGGACGCTGAGCAGGCGAAGGCCGTCGGGGTGACGGATGGACACGGGTGCCTCCAGGTCCGGGTGGTCGGGAGCCGGCCGGTGGTCAGCCGGATCGGCGGGTGTTCGGGTAGAGCAGCGCCGGAGCGATGGCGAGCGCGGACAGGGCCAGCACCCACCAGAAGGTCTCGCCGAAGGCCGCACCCGGCCGGCCCGGGTGCCCGTCCTGCGCCTGTTGGAGCGCCAGCGTCAGCACCGCCGTGCCGAGCGCCCCGCCCACCCGGTTCAGCACGTTGACCGCACCCGCCGCCGCCGGCACCTGGTCCTTCTCGACGCTCCCGTACACCACTGCCAGGCCGGGGATCGCGATCATCCCCATGCCCGCGCCGCGCAGTGCCAGCGAGCCGGCGATCAGCCAGGCGGCCGGTTCGGAGCCGCTGCCCAGCTGGGTGAACGCGATCGTGCCGACCAGGGAGCAGCCGATGCCGATCATGATCAGCGGACGCGGCGCGATGCGGTCGGTCATCCGGGCGGCCAGCATGGCGGTGACCGCCGTGCCGAGGGCCTGCGGCGCCAGCAGCAGACCGGCCTCCACCGCGCCGGCGTGCTTCACCTGCTGGTAGTAGAGCGGCACCAGGAACATCGAGCTGTAGAGCGCAGCGCCCTGCAGGAAGCTGTTCGCCGTCGCCACGCTGAAGCCGCGCCGGGCGAACAGCCGCAGGTCGATCAGCGGCGTCCGGACGCCCCCGCGCCCCACCCACAGCGCGTACCAGCCGTAGGCCGCCACCAGCACCGCGCCCGCCGCCAGAGCGACCCAGCCGGCCGTTGCGCCGTCACCGATCGTCGCGAGCCCGTAGACCAGCCCGGTCAGGCCGGGCGAGAGCAGCACCAGACCGGTCACGTCCAGCCGGGGCTTCGGTGCGTCCGACGTCTCGTCGGACGGCAGCCAGCGGGCGGCGAGCAGCAGGATCACCAGCCCCACCGGCACGTTCAGCAGGAACATCCAGCGCCAGTCGAAGTGCTCCAGCACCAGCCCGCCGAGGATCGGCCCCAGGACCGGGGCCAGGCTGATCGGAAGCATCAGCGTGCCCATCACCCGCCCGACCCTGGACGGCCCGGCCGCTTGTATGATGATCGCCTGGCCGAGCGGTTGAATCATCCCGCCGCCGATCCCCTGCAGCACCCGGAAGGCGATCAGACTGCCCGTCGACCAGGCCAGGCCGCACAACGCCGATCCGAGCACGAACAGGACGACCGAGGCGAGCCACGCCCGCCGCCCCCCGAAGCGGCCGGCGGCCCAACCCGAGAGCGGCATGGTCAGCGAGATCGCCAGCAGGTACCCCGTGGCCACCCACTGCATCTCCGCGATCGAGCCGTGCAGATCGCGCCCGACGGAGTCGATGCCGACGTTGACGATCGTGCTGTCCAGCAGCGCGAGCACCGGCCCCAGCGCGAGCACCCCGCCCATCTTCCACAGGCCCGGCGGAATCGGCTCCGGCTCCCCCTCCCGGACTCCTCCCGACCGGCCCTTCGCAGCAACGGATGCGGTCATGCGCCCTCCCCTGGTCGCCCTTGGGCGAGTCGCCCCCGAATCCGCGTGCCGCCACTTCGACGCTCACCCGGCACACTCTCGGACGCCCACCCGGGCAGCCGCTCCGGCCGCCCCGGAAAGAACTTAGGACGGACACATCGATTAGGTCAAATCTAATTTCTGTACTCGACCCAGCTTCCTGCGCTAGGCTCCCGGCATGACCGAGACCGGGACGACTCCGAACCTGCGCGAGCTCAACAAGCGCCGCACCCGTGAGGCGATCTCGCACGCCGCGACCAGGCTCTTCATCGAGCGGGGCTTCGACCGCACGACCATCGCCGAGGTCGCGGCCGCCGCGGGCGTCGCCAAGATGACCGTCACCAACCACTTCCCGCGCAAGGAGGACCTCTTCTTCGACCTGCACGAGGAGCTCGTCGTCCGGCTCGCCGCAACGGTCTCCGAGCGCGCATCGGGCGAGTCCGCGCTCGCCGCGCTGCGCCGCGACTGCCTCGCCGGGCTCGACCGGCACGACGCCCGGCTCGGCTTCTCCGGCCCGGAGTTCGCCCGCACCGTCTTCGACAGCCCCGCCCTGGGCGCCCGGCTGCGCGAACTGCACGAGCAGAGCGAGACGGCACTCGCCGAGGCGCTGGCCGAGGCGGTGCAGGAGAGACCCGTCGGCTTCGAGTGCCGGGTCGCCGCCGCGCTGCTCGCCGCCGTGGACCGTGCGGTGTTCGCCGAGGTGTTCCGCCGCACCCTGGCCGGCGAGGAGCAGGCGGCGATCGCCGCCGCGGTCCGCCCCTCGGCCCTCCGGGCCTACGACCGCCTGGAGAGCCCCCTCGGGAACTTCGCCGTCCGGGACGCCTGAGTAGGGTCGGGACTGGCGCGGTGGCTGACGCTCCGTTTCCAGCCCCCGCCGCTTCACCCCGTGCATGTGCAGTTCGACCAGAGGAACCCCGCGCAGGAGCATCCGTTGGCCACCATCCACTCCACCACGGCGAGGTACTACCTGGACGGCGGGGAGGGTGCCGGCAGCGGACAGCTCGCGTGCGCCGCAGCCGCCGGGGGTGGTGTCATACCGGGCGGTGCGCCCGGAGGTCGGCCACGTACTTGGTGATCAGGTCCGGTGACAGACAGGGGATGTCGCTGTCCTCGTCGAGGGCTGCGGCCCGGACCGCCGCACGGAACCGGCCCGCTGGCAGGGCGGATCCGGCGAGTGGCGGTGCCGGCTCGGCGAAGGCGTGCAGCAGCGGGAGCAGCGAATGCTGCCGCTGGCGGTCGGGCAGGCCGCGCAGGGCGGTCTCGAAGCGCTCGGTCCGCTCGGCGTGGTCCTGGACGCGTGTCGGGGGATGCCCGGCTGCGATCAGCCAGTCGACGACCGTGTCGAGCGAGATGCCGTCGTCGTGCGGGTTGACCACGTTGTAGGTCCGGTAGCCCTCTCGTGCGTCGTCACCGAGCGCGGTGACGACCCGCGCGGTGAAGTCCACCGGGAGTGCGTCGAAGTGTCCGCGCCCGTCGCCGGTGCCCCGGGCGTAGAAGCTGCCGGGTGCGATGCCCGTCGCCAGCAGGCTCAGCACGAGGCGGGTGAAGACGTCCGGGACGTTGAGCTGACCGCGGTAGCGCGGGTGCGCGAGGATCATGTTCGAGCGGAAGACGGCGACCGGTAGGCCGAAGGTCTCGTGCGCCTCGCGCAGCAGCACCTCGCCGGCCCATTTGCTGGCCGCGTAACCGTCGGCGTAATCACCGTCGAGGTCGCGTGCCCCGCAGGCGGTGCGGATGTCCGCCGACTCGTCGGCGGCCGCCGCGTTCCCGAGCACGACGGCGACCGTCGACAGGTAGGTGAACTGCTTGACCCGGGACGTGACCGCGAGCCTGATCAGTTCGGCCGTTCCCAGCACGTTGGGGCCGAACAGCTGGCCGTAGGGCAGGACATGGTTGACCAGTGCCGCCGGGTGGACGATCAGGTCCACGGTGTCGGCCAGCCGCTGCCAGGTCTCCTCGTCGAGTCCGAGACGCGGTTCCCCGATGTCGCCGGCGACCACCTGGAGATGCCGGGCGCGGCGGACTCGCGGTAGCGCGCCATGAGTTCCGGGTCGCCGCTGTCGAAGGCCGCGTCGAGCCGTGCCCGGGCCTCCTCGGCGGAGGAGCCGCGGACCACGCAGACCAGCGTGCCACGGCGCTCCGCCGCGCGCTCCAGCCATTCGAGGCACAGGAAGCGGCCCAGGTAGCCGTTGGCGCCGGTCAGCAGGCCGGTCCGGGCCTCGGGCAGCGGACCGGCCGGCCTGCGTCCCTCGGCCTGCTCGACGGTCCGCGCGTCGAGGAACGCGTCCAGCCACAGCTGGGCCGCGTCCAGCCGCGTCGCGTCCGAGCCGTGCACGCTGTCGGCGGTGGGACGACGGTGTCCCGCCGCGAGCGCCCGCTCGATGTGATCGGCCACCCGCTGCAGCGAGTCGACCAGGCTGATGCTCACGTCGACGGGGACGTCGACGTGGAAGATCTCCTTCATCAGCCGGGAGAACGACAGCGCCGTGAGGCTGTCACCGCCGAGTTCGAGGAAGCGTGTGCCGGGCTCCACGGCACCCTCCTCCAACCCCAGAAGCGACTGCGCGGCCCGGAGCACGGTCGCCGGTACCGGCGGGTCGGCGCCGGTGCGACGCAGCGTCCGGACCTCCTCGGCCTCGCGGTCGGACAACTCGGTGTACAGCGCTTCGAGACGCTCGCCGTACCGCTTCGTCACGGGCTGCTCTCCGGGGTGCGCAGCGGCTTGCGCACCCCGGAGAGCAGCCCGTTCTCCTGGGTGAACGGCTCGGTCTCGACGAGGAGGTCCCGCGGGACCTCCTAGGAGTTCAGCCCCGCCTCGGTGGCGAGCTTCCGCAGGGACTCCCGAAGGATCGGCCTGAGGCGCCGGGCGTCCCCGTCGACGCGGTCGAGGGCCTCCTGCGTCGGCACGGGCGCTGAAGTCCACGAACGACCAGATGGCGCAGCCTCAGATTCAGCAGAGGTACCAGCGACACCGGATAGTCCGCGCCGCGCCCCTCGCGCCAGGAGAGATACGCCTTCAGCACGGGCGAATCGTCCCGGTCCGCAGTGAGTGCCTGTGTTCAAAGGTCCTAGCGGTGCTTGCCGAGGTCAGAAATCGAACAGGCGGATCGGCGCTGTGAGGAGGAGGTTGGATGGCCGTGGTGGCGGCAGCCGTGGATGGTCCGTAGATCCGGCGCCGCCTGGGGGCAGAGGGACGGGGCTCCTCGGCAGGTGACACGGGACCGCCCCCGTCTAGTACTGCAACGGTGCCTACCGTGACGGTTGTTCAGGTCGGTCGTTGCTCCTGTCATGGGTGGGGACATATCTGAGGTCGATGCTCGGCGATG
>NZ_JBVJBI010000053.1:0-50577 GCF_055589745.1 Kitasatospora sp. NPDC041917
CCCTACGTCCACGCCTACAACGCGGACGGCAAGGAGATCTACAACCAGAAGACCCAGCCCAACGTCAAGGGCACCCGCCCGTAGACGTCACACCGCACGCACGGTGGTGGGGCCGTCGCCGGCGGGTCCTCGGCCACGTCCCTCACCCCTTCGCCGAGTGGGCCGCCCGCGACGCCGTCGCGCTCCGCTGACCGGGCAGCCCCGCGGGAACCCCGGGACCGGACACGGACCGGGGGCGCGGAGGGCGGCGTGCCCGGCAGGCCGCCGGTCGGGTGTCAGCGGCCTGTCGGTGATGCGCCGGTCAGATGCAGGTGGGCTCTGGGACCTTCAAGAGGTCCCGCCGGGTGCCGATCCGGCTGCGGATTCAGGGGAAGGGGATCTCTTGTGCATGACGTAGTGATCGTGGGCGCCGGTCCGGTGGGGCTGTTCCTCGCCTGCGAGCTCGGCCTCGCGGGCTGCTCGGTCCTGGTGCTCGAACGGGATCCGGAACCCCGTTCGCCGTTCAAGGCGCTGCCGCTCGGCATCCGGGGCCTGTCCTCCGCCTCGGTCCAGGCGTTCTACCGCCGCGGGATGCTGCAACGGCTGGTGAAGGCATCGGGCGTCGACGACGAGCCCGGCGCGCACCCGGGACCGGACGCGCCGTCGGTTCCCCGTCGCGGTGGCCACTTCGCCGGCATGATGCTCGATCCGGCCAGGATCGACTCCGCGGCCCTGCCGTACCGGCTGCCCAACCCGGCACCGGAGGGCATGCCGACACACGTCGAAGCCATCGAGGCGGTGCTGGCCGAGCGGGCCTCCGAGCTGGGCGTGGACGTCAGGCGCGGCGTCACGGTTTCGGCCATCGCGCACAACGACGGGAGCGTGATCGCGCAGGCGGGCGAACACGCGTACACGGCACGCTGGCTGGTCGGCTGCGACGGCGGACGCAGTACCGTACGCGGGCTCGCGGGCTTCGACTTCGTCGGGACCGAGCCGCTGTGCACCGGCTACACCATGCTCGCCACCGTCGCCGACCCCGAGAAGCTGAGCCCCGGGTTCAATCTGACACCCACGGGCATGTACCTCCAGCCCGCGGGGGACTACATCGCCGTGCTGGACTTCGACGGCGGCGCGTTCGATCGCTCGCGGCAGCCGACGCGCGACCATCTCCAGACGGTTCTGCGCCGGGTGTCCGGCACCGACGTGACACTGAGCGAGGTCCGTCTCGCGTCGAGCTTCACCGATCGGGCGATGCAGACGACGGCCTACCGGCACGGACGCGTCCTGCTCGCGGGCGACGCCGCTCACATCCACTCGCCCCTGGGCGGGCAGGGACTCAACGCCGGCATCGGCGATGCCCTGAACCTGGGCTGGAAGCTGGCGGCGGCCGTGCACGGACACGCGCCGGACGGACTTCTCGACACCTACGGCCGCGAGCGCCATCCGGTGGGGTCGGCGGTGCTCGACTGGTCGCGCGCACAGGTGGCGGCCATGCGGCCGGACCCGCACGGCCAAGCCGTCCAAGGGGTGATTCGCGACCTGATCAACACCCGTGACGGAACGACCTACGTGTTCGAGCGAATATCGGGATCGTCCATCCGCTACGACCTCGGCAGCGAGCACCCGCTGGCCGGCCGCAGCGCCCCGGACTTCTGCCTGGAAGACGGCACCCGTCTTGGCGACCTGATGCGGGACGGACGGGGCGTCACGCTCGACTTCAGCGCCGACCGATGCCTGCACGGTCCGGCGAGGGGCTGGGAGAGCCGGATGCGGTACGCGGCCGGTCCGGCGAAGGACGACCTCGGATTGGGTGCCGTGCTGGTCCGGCCCGACGGCGTGGTCGCCTGGGCAGGCGATCGCGCACCTGATCGTGAAGCGTTCGAGCGGGCCGCGGACCGCTGGTTCGGCGGTCCGGAAAGCTGAAACGGGCGCCGCCCGGCACCCGGCGTCGTCTTCGGTTCCGAAGTCCCGGACGGCGAAGGCCCGACCCTCAACATCGTGGGACCCACCCCGGCGGCCTGACGGCCGCCGGGGTCGTTTCACACCGCTCCGTCGATATCGGGCCCGTCGCTTTCACGAAGCTCGGATCACGCCCCGGACCGGCTGCGGGTAGCCGATCTCGGCGATGTCCTCGGCCAGGTCCACGAGGCTGAGCTCCGAGTTCAGCGATGACACGAGCTTCCGGCTCAGCGGTCGCAAGGCATAGACGTCGCGCACCGCTTCCAGGTCCACGGGAACCTCGTAGGAGTCCTCGGCGAAGCAGGAGTAGTACCGGCCTTCCCAGTCCGGGCTCAAGATCGCATCGAGCATCGCCAGTGAGCGGCACAGGTTCCGCAGGTCGGCGATCGAAGGGAGCCGGCGGGCTACGTCATGGACAGTCACGTGCTCATCCAAGCGGATGCCCCTGACACCCAGGATCTCCCCCACGGCTGTCACACTCACCAGCAGCGCCGAAGTCAGGTGGGTCGACTCGCGACGGTTGAATACGCGAGCCCACCAGTAGCGCCCCGAGCTCCGGAAGCCGGCCGAACAGGTCGGGGAGGCCGCGCACGCCGTTGCGCACGGACTCGTGAGACAGCGCGAGGCCGGGGCCGGTGCTCGCCTCGACACCGGCGAGGCACCGGAGGATGTTCCACCTCGTGTGCCCCAGCCAGCCGGCGACCATGAACACGAACCAGCTCGGACCAGACGGCGGCAGCGCTCCGCCCCCCGTGACATAGCCGTCGAGGACCGAGCGGAAGACGGCGGGCTCGATGCCGTCGAAGCCGGGCCCCTTCGCGAGGCTCAGCGCGGTCGAGCCCAGCTCGCCGGACAGGTCGAGCATCCCCGAGAGCTCCCAGTCGAGCACCACCGGCCGCCCCTCCCGAGCGAGCAGGTTCCACGGCTGGATGTCCCTGTGGGTCAGCACCACGGGGCCCGGCCGTTCGCAGGTGTCGACGAAGTGGGCGATCGCGAGGAACGTCTCGACGTGAGAGGCGAGTTCGTCGGCCCACGGCTGTCCGGTCGCCGCCGCCCGCGCGGCGAGCTCGGGCCAGTCCCGTGACGTCGGTTCCTCGATCGACTCATGGGGCCACGCGACGTCGAGCGCGTGGATGCGCGCGAGGATCTCACCGATCTCGAACGCGTACGCCGCCGACACCGGTGCCTCCGGCACCTTCTCTCCCTCGACCCATCGATGAACGAGCGTGCGGTGGCCGGCCGAGATCGGCTCCGGCATCGGGATGCCGGCGGCGAAGGCCGCCCGCTCGAACCTGAACACGTCCTCGACACGATAGGTCCAGCGGCGGTCGACGAGGTTCAACTCCTTCACCGCGAAGGACCCTTGGTCGGTGTCGAGCCGGTACATCCGGTTGGCGAACCCGCCGTGGACGCGAGTCATCGGCCCGATCGGCGTGCCGAGATGCGAAAGGTCCATCCACGCATGCTAGTGCCGGCAGTCCCTCTGGCCTGCCGGCCTGCTGGATTGGCCCGTGGTGGCATCGCACGGCGTGGGACCATCTCGGCATGCGACTGATTGCCGATGGGGCCACGCCGACCTCGCGGTTGGTCCTGGTGGAGGACTTTGAAACCGACAACGGCTACGCCTTCGAGCCGGCAAGACCGCTCTTCCTGGCCGTCGGCGATCGAATCGGCTTCGAGGACGGGAAGCCGGTCGTCGTGCGGGTGAGCGGAGAGCGGCTGGTTCCCGTCGGCGGCTGGTCCACCCGCTGCGACATCAGGGCCGGCCGACGCAGCTGACCCGTGCCGCCAACACCCCTCTTCGGGCCGCCTGTTGAGACCGTCACGGCCTGGTCGTCCACCGGACAGCAGTACGGCCTCGGCGTGATCTTGTGCGTTGCGAAGCACCCATGATCGGCTCGGCTCCGCCGCCCCGGTCGGGCCGTCGGCGGTCGGGCCGTCGGCGGGCGGCGGGGCTCAGCGGCCGGGGTTCTCGTCGATCCGGGCGATGTGGTCGAGGACGGCGCCGGCGCCGTCCTCGGCTGCCATCAGCCCGGCGACGACGGCCGCACGGCGGCGGACCGGCTCGGCCAGCGCGGCCGTGATGGCGGCGGCGAGGCGTTCGGCGGTGAGGTCCGCGAACGGCACGGGCTGCGGGGCGACTCCCAGCCGGTGCAGCCGTGCCGCCCAGAACGGCTGGTCGACCATGACGGGCACCGGTACGGCGGGGACGCCGGCGCGCAGCGTGGCGCCGGTGGTGCCGGCTCCGGCGTGGTGGACAACGGCGGCGGTTTGGGGGAAGAGCCAGTCGTGGGGGAGGTCGCCGATGGAGAGGATGCCGTCGCCCGCCGCCTCCAGGCCGGCCCAGCCCGCCTGGACGACTGCGCGCACGCCGGCTTGCCGCACGGCCGCCGTCACCAGTTCGCCGAGCCGGGCACCCTCGCCCGGTGCCATGCTGCCGAAGCCGATGAACACCGGGGCCGGACCGGCGTGGAGGAAGTCGAGCAGTTCGGCCGGGGGTTGCCAGTCCAGCGGCCGGGCGGGCCACCAGAAGCCCGCCACGTCGACCGGGGCCGGCCAGTCCGCCGGGCGCGGCAGCAGCAGGGGGCTGTAGCCGTGGACGACCGGTCGGGTGTGTCCGAGCGGCGGCGGTGGTGTCGTGCCGGGCAGGCCGAGGCGCTCGCGCATCCGGGCCACGGCGCCCGAGAACAGCCGGTCCGCGCTCCGGAGCCGTTCCTGGCCGGCGGCCAGGTTGCCCTCCGGTCCCAGGTCCTCGCTGCCGGCGGGGCCGGGCAGCGGGAACTCCCTGGTGGCGAAGGCGGGCGTGAGGTAGGTGCCGAGGACGGGCACGCCGTGGGCCTCCCCGGCCGTGCGGCTGAGCGGCGACGGGGCGAAGGCGGTGAGCAGCAGGTCGGCTCCGCCCGCCACGGCGTCCGCCACGCCGTCGGCGAGTCCGTCCACGAACGCGGTCATCAGCGCGCGGGTCTCCTCCGGGGAGGTCGCGCGGGCCCTGGCGCGGATGAGTTCCTCCGGGTCCCCCGGCAGCGGCCGGTGCTCCAGGCCGCAGGACTCGATCAGTGTCGTGAAGGTCGGATGGGCGGCCACGGCGACCCGGTGCCCGGCGTCCATCAGGCGCCGGCCCAGGCCCGTGAACGGTGCGACGTCCCCGCGGGAGCCGGTGGTGACGATCAGGATGCGCATGGAGGTGATTCTCCACGACGGGCCCGTACTCGTTCGGCTCCGCCCGCTCACCGCCGGGGACCTGGGGCTGTCTCGTGACCTCTCCGCGCCGGACGGTCCTGAAGAGTTCTGCCCGTACACCTAGGTATGCGCTTTCAGCTTGCCGAACTTCTGGGGCACGTCCCTGCAGTTCTTCACCTGCAATCAGCTGAATCGCATCACCTGGACCGGGACCGGATCGTGGATCAACAATCAGCGGGCCGCATTGCACGCCACGTTCTACGACCGCAACGGGAATCTCGGCTGGACTTCACCCGGTGGCTTGAGCTGGGACGTTGAAGCCTCCTGGGACTGGGTCTGGTGGCTCAGCCCCTGCTGAGCCGGACCGCGCGCCGGTATGGGCGCCCGCCGGCGCCGTGCCGGGCCGGTGGACGGGCGCTGCCGGGCAGCCGTGGGGGCGGCCTCCGACAGGGTCGGTGGCCGCCCCCACGTCAGGGGTCGGACGGGGTGTCAGTGCCGGTGGCGCCGGCGGCGGGAGGCGAGGACGAGGGCCGCACCGCCGAGGAGGACGGCGGCGCCGATGCCGCCGATCAGCGCGACCTGGCTGCCCGTCGCGGCGAGACCGCCGCCACCGCCCGGCTGCTGCGGCTTGCCGGTGGGCGCCGGGTCGACGCCGTTGCCGTCGGTCGCGGTCGGCGAGGGCGAGGACGTCGGCGTGGTGGAGGGCGACGTGGTCGGGGAGGCCGTCGGGGACGGTGAGGACGTGGTCACCGTCACGGTGGCCGTGCATTCCCCGGCCGTCGCACCGGGCGGGCAGTTGCCGCCGGGCCGGTCGGCCACCACGGTGTTGCGCAGCGTGTGGTCCCCGGCGGCGGGGTCCTTCACCTTGACGGTGTAGGTGAGCCGGGCGTTGCCGCCGGCCGGCAGGTCGCCGGTCCAGGTGAGGACCGGCTGCGTGGAGGAGGGGGTGCCGAGGGTGGCGGTGGCGTCGCCGTTGTAGGTGGCGTCGTCGAGGACGGCGCTCAGGTCGTCGGTGACGGTCAGTGCGGTGAGGGGCGTGTTCCCGGTGTTGGTGACGTCCACGTGGTAGGTGACGGTGTCGCCGGGGGCGGCCTGGCTCCTGTCCGCGGTCTTGGTGACCCGGTAGCCGGTGTGCTCGGCGACGGTGTTGCGCACGGTGTTGCTGGTGCGGTGCTGTTCGCGGCCGGTCTGGGTGCCGCGGTAGGCGAGGGAGGCGGTGTCGTCGAGCCTGGTGCCCGGCGCGAGGCCGGCGTCGACCTTGGCCCGGAAGGAGACGGTGGTCTCGGCGCCCGGTGCGAGGTCGGCGGTGGGGCAGCTGACGTTGCGTCCGGTGGCGGTGCAGCCGGTGCCGGAACCGTCGACGTAACTGGTGCCCTGGGGCAGCACGTCGGTCAGGGTGACGCCGCTGGCGGTGTCGAGGTCGGCGGTGGTGCCGTCGGGGTGCCGGTTGGCGATGGTGAAGGTGTAGGTGATCTCGGCTCCGGGGTCGACGAGCCCGGGCGGGCTGTTCGTGGTGGTACCGGCCGGGGTGTTGGCCTTGACGACCTGGAGGTCGGGTTCCAGGGCCTCGACAGCGAGCCAGACCGCCTGGGGGTGCAGCGCGTCGCCCTGGCCGGTGACCTTGACCACGGCCTGCTTGCTGCCGGCGGGCAGCTTGCCGGTGACGTCGATCGTCCGGGCGTCGTAGCCGACGTTGTTGACCGTGTTCGGGTTGCGGTCGGTGAGGTTGGTGCCGGTGCCGTCGGGCGCGACCCGGTCGATGCGGCTGGTGAAGGCGTTGTCGGGGGCGGGTCCGGTGGCGGTCGGCATCAGCAGCGGTGTCAGCCGGCCGGCGTCGGGGCCGACTTCCAGGGAGTCCCCGGCGATGGGGGCGTCGCCGTCGCCGACGATGACGCCCATGGTGGCGGCCGGTGCGCGGCCGGCCGGGGTGCGGATGCCGTCGAGGGTCATGGTGACGCTGGGCTCGGGCGGGCGGATGAGCTGGTAGCCGTCCCAGATCTGCAGGTAGCGCAGCGGCTCCTTGGCGTCCTCGTAGGCGACGACCAGGGACCATCCGCCCCAGCAGCCGACGTTCTGGCCGCCGAAGTCGGAGGTGGAGGAGCGGCCCTGACAGGCCTGGATGTCGGCCACGGTGTACTCGCCGGAACCGGCCGCCCGCACCAGGTCGGTGACGTCCTTGACACCCGCGTGGGCGGTGAGCGGGGCCGGGGGCGTGCCGCCGGTCTTCTGGTCGAACCAGTCGTAGGTGTCGGCGGTGAGCCGCTGGTAGCCGGTGGCGCCGGGGACCTTGAACTCGACCTGGTCGGCCTTGGAGGCGTCACCGGAGGTGGACAGCCGCGAGGTTCCGACGGGGTTGGACTGCCAGTACAGCCGGGCGTTGAGCACCTTGGCACCCGGCGGGACGGTCAGGGTGGCCGCGGAGGCGGTGTTGCCGGGGGCCTTGGGGTCGGTCTTGACCCAGTTGACCCGGTTGTTGTTGTAGGCGTTGAGGTCGCAGTCGCTGTCCTCGGGGTCGCAGGAGACCACCGAGTTGGACGCCATCGTGAGGTTGCCGTGCGCCAGCAGATCCAGCGCCGGCTTCGGCCCGATCGGCCGCTGCGCCCCGCTCGTACCGGCCTTCGCCGGCGGTGCCGCGGCGGCGTGCACGGCGAACGGCACGGACGACGCGAGCACGAGCGTCGTGGTGGCGAGAGCCCCGAGTACGGCACGACCGGGCACGCGCCGGGCCCGGGGTCCGGGTATCGGCCGCACCGCGTTCGTGACGGATGGTATGCGGTCGCTCAAGGTAGGTCTCCTGGGAGTGCTTGAGGGTACGGGAGGGTGAGGGGATGCCCTCCGGGCGGGTTCAGGACGATTGGTCCGAATTCATCCGCCGAGGAAGAATATGTCACACACTGACCAGTTTGGGTTAATGCGGCGTTCACATTCGGCGCGCCCGGGGTTGACGCGGCCTCAACGCCCTGATCCCGGCCGGTGGCCGGGCGACGGCAGCCACCGGGCGGCGGCAGTCACCGGGCGGCGGCAGTCACCGGGCGGCGGCAGTCACCGGGCGGGGGCAGTCACCGGGCGGGGGCGGTCACCGGGCCGATCCGGTCGGAGCGGGTGCGGGGTCGGTCAGGCCGGTGACGCGCAGGGTGATGTTGAGGCGGCCCCGGGCGGGGCCGATGGCGGGGTCGCCGGTGCCGGGGAGGATCTTCGGCACGGCGTGGTACGCGAGGCGGGAGGGGCCGCCGAAGACGAGGAGGTCGCCGGAGGCGAGGGTCAGGTCGGTCCAGGGCCGGTTGCGGCTGCGGGTGTTGCCGAAGCGGAAGAGGCAGGTGTCGCCGATGCTGAGGGAGACCACCGGGGCGAGGGAGCGCTCGTCCTTGTCCTGGTGCATGCCGAGCCGGGCGTCGGCGTCGTAGAAGTTGACCAGCGCGGCGTCGGGTTCGTAGGCGGCGCCCTGGTCGGGGTCCTGGTAGGCGTCGGCCACCGCCCGGCGGCCGAGGTCGGCGAGCCGGTCGGGGAGGCGGGCGACGCGGCGGCCGTTCACGTCGTCGGCGGTGCGGGTGTAGGCGTAGGGCTGCCAGTGCCAGCCCAGGCACACGGTCTGCACGGACATGACGCCACCGCCCGGCAGCCGGGTGTGCCGGATCGGGACGGGGCCGACGGCCCAGGCGCGGCACGCGGCGACGAGCTCGCGCTGCCAGTCGGGGGTGAGCCAGCCGGGCAGGTGGACGGCGCCCGGCGCGATCTCGCGGCGCTCGTAGCCGGCGGGCGGCGGGCCGAACAGCGCGGGGGTGCTGTTCACACGGCGGCGCCCGGGGCGAGGGGCGGGAAGGAGGCGGTCCAGCCGGATTCGATGCGCCAGGTGCCGCCGTCCGCGCTCGCGCCGCGCACGCCGTCCAGGACGCCGGGCCCGGCGAGCGCAGCGGCGACCGGCTCGGCGAGGGACGCGAAGCCGAACGTGCGGTCCGGGCGCCAGGAGGTGCTGTGGCGCAGGCGTCGGGCGAGCTGTGCCCAGCCGAGCGGGGCGGCGGCGATGACGAGGGCGTCGGGTTCCCGGTCGGTGAGGCGCTGGGCGGGCCGTAGCCAGGAGGCGGCCTGTTCGGGCCAGTCGACGACGGCCAGGACGGCGTTGCCGGCGGCGTGCCAGGCGTCGGCGAACGCGGCGGCGGCCGTGCGGGAGGCGTCGTCGCGGCTGTGCCCGATCGTGACGCTGCGCAGGGGTGGGCGGCGGTGCTCGGCGAGCAGGCGCAGCAGGGCGGCGAGTTCGGGGGCGGTGTGGGGGGCGGGTGCGGGGAGGTCGCCGTAGGCGGTGGGCCCGGGTTCGGGAAGGAGCGGGGAGCGGTCGGGTGCGGGGCGGGGGTTCATGGGGTGCGGTCCTTCTGGCGGGTCTTCCACTGCCGGTACTTCCCGGGCAGGCACACCGAGCAGGGCCGGTAGGCGGCGGCGATCGCGGTGGCCTCGTCGGCGAAGAAGACGCGGTGGCGCACGTAGCCGCCGGCGGCGATGGCGCGCAGGGCCGAGGGGCAGTCGAGGCGGCCGTAGCGGCGGCCTCGCCGGTGGCCGCCGAGGGTGCCGGGCGTGGTGCTGGAGTAGGGGCGGTTGTCGGGTCCGGTCAGGGTGTAGCGGCGCGATAGGACCGGGGCGGTGGCGACGGTGGGCGCGGGTGTGGGTATGGGCGCGGGCGTGCCGGTGGCGGCCATGCGGCGGGGTTCAGGCGTCGTGGAAGACGAGGCCGAGGGCGTGGCGGCGGCCGGTGCGCACGGTGCTGACGCCGTGGCGGACGGGGCCGGCGCGGTGGCCGCGGGCGGAGGGGACGGGGCGGTCGCGGGTGGTGAAGATCAGGCCGTGCCCCTGGGGAAGGACGGTGGCGGTGCCGCGGGACTGGGCGCGGGGGCGCTGTTCGACGAGGAGGAACTCGCCGCCGGTGTAGTCGGTGCCGTGGGCGTCGAGGCCGATGACGACCTGGAGGGGGAAGACGAGGTCGCCGAAGACGTCGCGGTGCAGGGCGTTCCAGTCACCGGGGCCGTAGCGCAGCAGGATCTGGGAGCTCTTGTCCTGACCGGCGGCGTGGCACCTGGCGGTCCACTCGGCGAGGGTGTTGGGCCAGGGGGCGGGGCGGCCGAGCTTGTCGGCCCAGGCACGGGCGACGGTGAGCAGGCGGGGGTAGAGGGCCTCGCGCAGGGCGGCGACGGGTTCGGGCAGGTCGTGGGTGAAGTAGCGGTACTGGCCGGAGCCGAAGCGGTGGCGGGCCATGTCGACGGTGGTGCGGAACAGTTCGGGCCGGTCGTAGAGCGCGGCGAGCTCCCGGCACTGGGCGGGCGACAGCAGCGGCTCGGTGAGCGCCGCACCGTCCCGGTCCAACTGCTCGTGCACGCCCTGCCAGTCGAGCGAGTCGAGCGCGGGCAGGACGGCCGGGCCCGGGGCGGGCGCCGCGGTGGTGGGCGCGCCGGTGGCGAGGAGGGTGTCGTTCACGGGAGGGATCCTTGGCGGGCGGGGACGGGCGAGGGCAGGGGCCCGCAGACCGGGAGGGCCGCGGGCGGCGCACGGTCGGGCTGTTCCGATCGTCGCCCTTGGACGGGGCCGCGTGCTGGCGGCATTCGGACGGCGCGTCGGGCGGAGGGCGCCGCGTCGGACGGCGGGCGCGTCCGGGGCCGCCCGGGTGCACGAACGGGAGGGCGCCGTGCCGGCTCCGCCGCTCCCCGCTGCTCGCGCTCGGATCCGGTGTCAGACATCCCATGCCGTAGCGGTGTCATGCTGCGGCCGGGATGGTCGCGTGGTGTGACCAGGCGGTGGCCTCGTCATGGAGTGCGTCGGTGCTGGTGAGCTCCAGGGAGGCGTAGGCGGCCGACGCGCCGGGGAAGTACTCGCGCAGCGTGCTCCGCAGCCGCTGGAAGGTGCGGGTGCGCTCCCGGATCAGGGTCTGGTGCGTGCGGGCGACGATGCGCACGGCCTGGGCCTTGTCACTGTCCCCGGCGATCGGCCGCAGCTGGTCGCGGTCGACGCGGACCATGTCGGCCGGCGCGTGCGCGTCGCCCTTGTCGCTCGTGGCCCCGGAGGTGCCGTAGCGCTCCTTGAACCGGGCGGCCCGCTTCGGATGGACCGCGTAGACCCGGTAGCCGGCGGCGAATGGATCCGACGCATCCCATCAGGGCGTGCGGGAGCGGGTGGGCGTCAGGTCCGCGACCAGGAGCGCCAACAGGTCCGCCGGCGCCTCGATGAAGCGGTAGTGGCCCCCTTCCAGGAGTTCGAAGGTCGTTTCGCCGCAGGCCGACCATCCGGTCATCAGGGACGGCGCGATGCCCGTGTCCTCGGTCCAGCCGATGGCGGTGACCGGGCACGGCAGCCGGACCGGCTCGGCCACGTGGTACCGCTTGTTCATGTCGACGTCGTTGCGCAGGACGCCGAGGTAGAGCGCGAGCAGGCTCGGTTCCAGGGTGCCGCCCAGTTCCGCGACGAGCCGGCGCAGTTCGTCGGCCAGCTCGTCGTCGCTCATGCCGAGGAAGCGGCCGTAGGGGCCGTCCTGCGGCGCGACCTCGGAGGAGACGAACAGCCGGGTCGGGGCGGGACAGCCCCGCTGGACCAGCCGTACGGCGGTCTCGTACGCCGCCAGCGCGGAGCCGCAGTGGCCGAACAGGGCGTACGGACGGTCCAGGTGGGGGCGCAGCGCTTCGCAGAGGTCGTCGGCCAGCGCCTCGTAGGTGGTGTGGGCGGGCTCGCGCATCCGGTTCTCCCGGCCGGGCGGCTGCACGGGGCAGACCTCGACGCCGTCGACCTGTGACGGCCACTGGCGGTACATGCTCGCACCGCAGCCGGAGTAGGGCAGGCAGAACAGCCGCGCCGGTGCCACCGGCGACGGCTCGCGCAGGAACCACTTGTTGCGGGTACGGGCCGTCGGAGCGTCCACTGATGACCTTCCGTGTGGGGGGTTTCTTCTCGGGTTCGGCAGCGGCGGTGACAGCGGCCGCGGTGACGGCTCCTAGCGGGTCCGCGCGGTGATCGGCAGGTGCGTGAAGCCCGCGATGATGTTCGAGCGCATGCGCCGCGGCGTCCCGGCGAGTTCGAAGCCGGTGAACCGGCCGAGCAGTTCGGCGAAGAGGATCCGCAGGGCCACCCGGGCGACGGTGTGTCCGATGCAGTAGTGCGCGCCGACGCCGAACGCGATGTGCTTGTTGGGCCGCCGCCGGATGTCGAAGGTGTCCGGGTCGGCGAACACGGTCTCGTCGCGGTTGGCCGACGCCAGCCACACGACGACGGCGTCCCCCGCGCGGATCGGCACGCCCCGGATCTCGACGTCGCGGGTGGCGTGGCGCATGAAGTGCTGGGTGGGCGAGGCCCACCGCAGTGCCTCCTCCACGCCGCTGCCGAGCAGTTCCGGGTGGGCCGCCCAGTCGTCCAGGACGGCGGTCCCGGCCAGTTCGGCCATCGCCGCGATCGGCGGCTGGGCGGTGGTGACGGTCGCTCCGAGCAGCAGGCTGTAGCAGTTGGACACGATCTCGCCCGGCGACAGTCGGCGTCCGTCCAGTTCCATGGTGAGCAGCACGCTGATCAGGTCGCCGCCCGGTGCGCGCCGACGCGCGGTGACGAGGTCCTGGAAGTAGGCGAACAGTTCGCGGTGGGCGGTCACGAGGGTGGCCCGCGGTCCGGCGGCGAGCTGGAACTCGGGGTCGTCCGCGGCGATGCAGGCGTGGGCGAGCCGGACCAGCCGCGGCCAGTCCTGCTCCGGTAGCGCCATCATGGTGCCGATCACCGCCATCGGCAGGGTGGCCATGGCGGCGGCGAAGTCGTACGGGCCTCCGTCGGCCAGCGGCCGGAGCAGTTCGACGACGGCCCGGCGGATCGCCTCCCGGTCGTTCTCCACCGTCTTGATCGACAGCGCCTGCTGCAGCGGGCCGCGCAGGCGCGAGTGCCGGGGCGGGTCGGTCACGGCCATCTGCCGGCCGCCGGCGGGGTCGCCCTTGCCGAGGAGGTTGAGCAGGGTGCCCTGTTCGGAGGTGAACGTGTCGTGGTCGCGCAGTACCCGGTTGGCCTCGGCGTGAGCGACGATCGACCAGTAGCCGATGTCGCCGACCGGCTGCCAGCTCACCGGGGCGTCGCGGCGCAGCCGTCGCCACGCCTCGTGCGCCCCGCCCGAGAGGTAGAGGTCGGGGTCGATCAGATCGACCGGCCGCGGGGCGAGGACCGGGCAGCGCGTGGTCGGGGGAACCGCCGTCATCGGGGCTGCCCCTCCCCCGCCCCGTCGGCCGGGTCCCCCATCGGGCCGTCCGTCGGGCCGTCCGGGCCCGGCGTCCGCATCCGGGCGGTGAGGGCCGTCGCCAGCTCGGCGACGGTCGGCGACAGGTACAGGGTCTGCGCGGGGAGGTCCACGTCGAACTCGCGCTGGGTGGCGACCAGGAGGTCGGTGGCCAGCAGGGAGTGTCCGCCGAGGTCGAAGAAGTCGTCGTCGACGCCGACCGGTTCGACGCCGAGGGCGTCGCCCCACAACTCGGCCAGTCGCGTCTGCACCTCGGTGAGGGGCGGGACGAACTCGTTGGGCACGTTGCGCGGCACCCGGGTGGCGGTGGGCAGGGCCCGGCGGTCGATCTTGCCGTTGCGGTTCACCGGCAGCTCGGGACGGACGAGGATCGCCCAGGGGATCAGGTAACCCGGCAGCCGGTCCCGCAGTTCGTGGCGCAGCCGCCGGCCGAGCTCGGCGTTGCCCGCCGGCTCGGGTTCCGCGGGCACGACGTAGGCCAGCAGCCGGGTGCCGCCCGCCGGGTCGGGCTGCGGCAGCACGACCGCGTGCCGCACCCCGGCGAGCCGTTCCAGCTCGACCTCGACGGCGCGCGGTTCGGCACGGTAGCCCTGGACCTTGACCTGGTCGTCCGCCCGTCCGACGAACTCCAGGGTGCCGTCGGGCAGCCATCGCACGAGGTCGCCGGTCCGGTACATCCGGGCGCCCGGCTCGGTCCCGAACGGGTCGGGCAGGAACCGTTCGGCCGTGGCGGCCGGGCGGCCCAGGTAGCCGCGGGCCAGGCCCGCCCCGGCCACGTACAGTTCCCCGCACTCGCCGACGGGCACCGGGCCGAGGTCGCCGTCGAGCACGGCGACCCTGGTGCCGCTGATCGGGCGGCCGATCGGCACGCTCCGCAGCTCCGGGAGGGTGCTGCTGGTCCAGCAGGTCGTGTACGTGGTGTTCTCGGTCGGTCCGTAGCCGTTGGTGAAGAGCAGCTCCGGGTGGCGGGCCAGCAGGTGCTGGACGTGGTTCGGCGAGGCCACGTCGCCCCCGGTGAGGACGTGCCGCACGTCGGCGAACGCCTCCGGGTGGGAGCTCGCCATCTGGTGGAAGAGCCCGGTGGTCAGCAGCAGGACCGTCACGCGCTCAGCCCGGACGACGCGCGCAACGTGCTCCAGCGTGATGGCGACCGGGGGGAAGAGGACCAGCCGGCAGCCGTTGACGAGGGGGGCCCAGATCTCGAACGTGGACGCGTCGAACGCGACCGGCGCGAGGTGGAAGAAGACGTCCTCGGCGCGGACGTCCATCCAGTCCGCGCCCCGGACGAGCCGGTCGATCGCCCGGTGGGGCACGCCGACGCCCTTGGGCTCGCCGGTGGAGCCCGAGGTGTAGCTGACGTAGGCGAGCCGGTCCGGATCGCCGGGGCGGGCCGGAGCCGCCGGCCCGGTGGCCGGATCCTGCGCCGGGCGGCCTTCCGTCACCGTGACGACGGTGCCGGGCAGTTGCTCCCGCAGGGACTCTTCGGTGATCACCATGCCCGCGCCCGCGTCCTTGAGCAGCAGCGCGTGGCGGCTCGCCGGGTCGTCCGGTTCGAGTCCGAGGTACGCCCCGCCCGCGACGAGGACGGCGAGCAGGGCCACGATCAGCTCCGGCGAGCGCGGCACCAGCACGCCCACGACGTCCTCCTGCGCCAGTCCGGCCGCTCGCAGTCGCCCGGCGAGCCGGTGGGCGCGGTCGTTGAGCTGCTGGTAGGTCAGGGTCCGTCCGTCGCAGGTGACGGCGGGCGCGTGCGGGGCCCGCTCCGCCTGTTCGGCGACCAGCTCGTGGATCGCCCGGGCGTCGAACGGTGGCCGTCCGCTGCCGACGAACGCCGGGATGTCGGAGGTGAAGACGGTCTTGGTCAACTGCTTCCCGCTTTCCTGTGCTGAAGTTTCCCCGTCGGGGTTGAACGCGCGACCGCGTGGGCCGTCGCCGCTGGAGCCGCGGCTCAGACCGCGGGCACGTGGAAGAAGGTGTCCCGCGCGGCGATGCGGCCCTGCGGCGTCATCCGGAAGAAGTCCGCGAACCGCAGCTCGACCTCACCGCCGTCGTGCAGCACGCCGCGGAACAGGCCGTGCACCGCCACCTCGTCGTCGGTCGTGACCACGGTGGCCAGGGTGTGCACGCCGGTGCGGATCACCCGCTGGTCGCGGTAGAAGCGTTCCAGTTCGGCATGCCCGACCATGGGTCGGTACCCGGGGCGGTGGTAGCGGGCGTCCGGGGTGAACAGGGCGACCAGCGCGGGCACGTCCCCGGCGTCGACGAGCTGGTAGTACCGGCGGACCTGGGACACTCCCAGGTCCGGGGCCGTCGGGGGTGCTGCCGTGATCGGGGTTTCGGGTGGTGCCGGCGCTGCCGGTGTCTCGTCGGGCTGGGAGAGGGTGTGGGCCATGCCGAGGTGCTTCCTGTGATCGCTGTCAGAGCTGTCAGAGTCGTCAGAGTCGTGTACGTGGTGAGAGGTCCGGTACGGCCGCGGCGTCCGGGGCGTCGTCGAGCGCGTCGACCAGGCGCGCCGGCGTGGGCGCCTGGAACAGGGCGCCGAGGGTGAGTTCGCGGCCGAACCTCACCCGCACCCGGTTGACCAGCCTGGTCGCGAGCAGGGAATTGCCGCCCAGCGCGAAGAAACCGTCGTCGACGCCCACCGTGGGCCGGCCGAGCACCTCGGCGAACAGCGCGCACATCGTCCGCTCCGCCGGGGTGCGCGGCCCGGGGCCGGACGGCGCCGGTGCGGGGTCCGGGACGGGCAGCGCACCCCGGTCGATCTTCCCTCTGGGGGTCAGGGGGAAGGCGTCGAGCGTGACGATCACCGAGGGCACCATGTAGTCCGGCAGCACCGCCGAGGCGTGCTCCCGCACCGACGCCGGGTCGAGCGCCGGGTCCCCGGCCGGGACGACGTAGCCGATCAGGCGTCGGCCGGGCGGGGCACCCGGGCCGGCGACCACGGTCGCCTGGGCGACGGCGGGGTGCCCGGCCAGCACCGCCTCGATCTCGCCCAGTTCGATGCGGAAGCCGTGGAGCTTGACCTGCTCGTCCGCGCGGCCGAGGAACTCCAGCTCCCCCTCCGCGTTCCAGCGGACCACGTCGCCCGTGCGGTACATCCGCTCCCCCGGTTCGCCGAACGGGCACGGCAGGAACTGGCCGGCCGTCCGGCGGGGGTCGTTCAGGTACCCGCGCGCCACGCCCGCACCGGCGACGTGCAGCATGCCGGCCACCCCCGGCGGCACCGGCGACAGCGCCTCGTCCAGGACGTACACCCGCCTGTTGTCCATCGGCCGGCCGAGGGGGACGACGTCGGGAACCGCCTCACCGGGGCGGAGCACCCGGCGTGTGGTGAACGTGGCGGCTTCGGTCGGGCCGTACCCGGCGACCACCACGGAGTCCGGACACCGTGCCAGGACGCGCCGTACCGCGTCGGCCGGCACGATGTCACCGCCGGTCCACACCTGGCCGACCCCGGCCAGCGTGCCGGGCGACTCCTCGGCGAACACCCGGAACAGCCCGGCCGTCAACCACAGCGCACCGACCCGGTGGTCGACGATCAGCCGGTGGAGGTCGGAGAGCGCCAGCTCCCCGGGCGGGGCCACGACCACCCGGCCCCCGTTGAGCAGCGGTACCCACCACTCGAAGGTGGAGGCGTCGAAGGCGTGCGGGGAGTGCGCGAGCACGCGCGGGCCGTCCTGTTCGCGCCAACAGCCTTGTGCGGTAAGGCTGATGACGTTGCGGTGGCTCAGGGCCACGCCCTTCGGCGTGCCCGTGGACCCCGAGGTGTACAGCACGCACGCCAGGTGGTCCGGGCGCAGCGGCACGACGGGATCGGTGGCCGGCTCGTCGGCGAGGCCGGGGTCGGCGTCGACGACGACCTCCGGTATGCCGTGGGACAGTTCGTGCTCCCGGGTGGCCCGGTGGGTGAGCAGCACCGACGCCCCGGTGTCGTCCAGGACGCGCCGCAGGCGGGCCGTCGGGGCCCGGGTGTCCAGCGGCACGTAGGCGCCGCCGGCCTTGCCGATCGCCAGGACCGCCACCACCACGTCGGCGGAGCGTTCCATGAGCACGGCCACCGTGGTGTCGCAGCGGACACCCAGGGCGATGAGCCGGTGGGCCAGCCGGTTGGCGCGGGCGTTCAACTCCGCGTAGGACAGGGTGGTTTGCCCTGACACCACAGCGGGCGCATCGGGCCTGCGCGCGGCCTCGGCCGCGAAGGCCAGCGGCACCGTCGGGTGCGGCAGCGGCCGCGCGGTGCGGTTGCCGGCCACGACGGTCCGGTGCCGTTCCGCTTCGGTGAGGAGGTCGGGCCGGCCGATCGGCCGGTCCGGGTCGGCGGCCACCGCGTTCAGGAACCGGAGGAACCGCTGCTGGTGGGCGGCGAGTTCGGCCTCGGAGTAGAGCGCGGGGTTCGCGTCGACGTCGAGCCGGGGCTCGGTGCCGTCGGAGCGGTCGTAGACGGAGAACGAGAGGTCCTCGACCGGCCCGTTGGACAGGTTGTGCACGGTGGCCCGGACCCCCGCGAAGTCCAGGTGGTAGTAGAAGGACATGATGTTGACGACGGGCCCGAACAGGACCCGCTCCGAACGTGCCGGATCCAGCTCCCGGCGCAGGTCCTCGCTGCGGTGGCGCTGGTGCGGGCGCAGGGCGGCGACCTCCTCGGCCACCTGTCGCGCGAGGGCGGACAGACCCTGTTCGGGGTGCACGCTCAGCCGCAGCGGCACCACGTTCGCCACCATGCCGGGGACGGCCGGCGCGGAGGAGCCGGTGCGCCCGGTCACCGGCATGCTGAGCACGATGTCCCGTTCGCCGCTGAGGCGGTGGAGGTACGCGGCGACCGTCGCGGTGAAGGCGGTGGGCCAGCTCGCCCCGGCGGGTCGCGCGGCCCGCCGCAGCGCGGCCAGGGTGGGCGCGTCGAGGCTGCCGGTACGGCGCAGGAAGCCGTCCGAGGCGGCCGCCGAACGGCTGGCGAGGCTGACCGGATCCGGTCGGCCGGCCAGCCGGGCCGCCCAGAACGCCCGGTCCTGTTCGGGCTGTTCCGACGCGTGGTGGGCGGCGTCGTGCGCCAGCAGGAGGCTCAGCGGCCCGAAGGCCGGTCCTGTCCCGCCCCTGCCCTCGACCAGTCCGGTGTAGGTCCTGGCGACGCGGCGCGCGATGAGCGACATGCTGAAGCCGTCGACCACGATGTGGTGGACGCGCTGGTACCAGAGGAAGCGGTCCGGCGCGACGGTGAACAGGGCCTGGCGGAACAGCGGGTCCCGGGTGAGCCCGACCGGTGTGGACAGGTCGGCGCGCATCCAGCGCTCGGCCGCCCGCAGCGGATCCGGTGCCGACGTGAGGTCGACGTGGTGCATCGTCCAGTCGGGCGCCGGGGTGACGACCTGCCGGGGGCCGTCGGCGCCGTCGGTGAGGCGGACCCGCAGTGACTCGGTCTCGTCCACCACGCGCCGCACGGCCGTCTCGAACAGCTCCGGGTCGATCGGCCCGGGGATGTCCACGTACTCGCCGGTGTTGTAGGCGGGGCTGCCGGGGCGCAGGTGGTGGGCGAACCAGATGCCGGACTGCGCCGACGACAGCGGCAACTCGTGTCCGTCGCTCATCCGAGTTCCTCCAGGACGGCCGACAGCGCGTCGGCGAAGGGCGCGACATGGGGCGGCGAGAGCATGTCGTGGTGGTTGCCGGGTACCTCGACCACGCTCAACGCCCCCCGGGTGCGTTCCCGCCACCGGGCGGGGACCACGACCGGGCCGGTCAGCGAGGGGTGGGCCTCGGCGCTCGTGAACAGGTGGATCGGTGTCCGCAGCCGTGCCGTCGACCGGTAGCGTCGGGCGGCGTCGCCGTTGGTGGTGAAGACCCGCACCATGCGGCGCAGTTGCTCGGTGCGCCCCCGCCGGGGAAGGCGCTCACGGGCGTCGGCGTCGTGGAGCAGCAGCGAGAGGGCGTCCTGCTCGTCGAGTTCGTGGAGGTCCCCGACCGACCCGTCGGCGGCTCCAGCGGTGGACGCGGGCGCTCCGACGTCGATGATCCCGAGGAATCCCGGGGGGTTCCCCTGTTCCTCCAGCAGGCGGGCCATCTCGAAGGCGACCAGCCCGCCGAAGGACCAGCCGGCCAGCAGGTACGGGCCGTCGGGCAGGACGGACCGCAGCTCCCGCAGGTAGCGCTGCGCCTGCTCCTCCACGGTGGCCAGGGGCGGCTCGTCGGTGTTGTAGCCGACGGCCTCCAGGCCGTGGACGGGCCGGCCGCCCGCAGGGGATTCGGCGAGGCGCCCGGTGAGCTGTCCGGCCAGGTGGAGGAAGGAGCACACGTCGCCGCTCTGCGGGTGCACCAGGATCAGCGGCGCCCGGCGGCGGTCACCTTCGGCCAGCGGGACGACGAGCCGGCGCAGGGCCCGCGACGCGTGGGGCAGTTCCGCGCACAGGCCCTCGACGGTGGGATGGCGGAACACCGTGTTCAGCGGCACGGTGACCCCCCACTCCCGCCGGATCGCCTCCACCAGCTCGACCGCCCTGAGGGAGTGCCCGCCCAGCGCGAAGAAGTCGTCCCGGACGCCGACCCGCGGGGTGCCCAGCACACGCTCCCAGATCCCGGTCATCAGGAGTTCCGGCAGGTCCCGCGGCGGTAGCGCGCCCGCCTCGTGGCCGTGGCGGGCGGGCGCGGGCAGGGCCCCGCGGTCCACCTTGCCGTTGGTGGTCAACGGGATCCGGTCGAGTGCGGTCAGCGTCGTCGGCACCATGAACTCGGGCAGGGTCTCGCGCAGGGAGCGCCGCAGGTCCCCCAGGTCACCGGGCCGGTCCTGCCACACCAGGTAGCCGGCCAGTTCGGCGTCCGTCCCGCCGCCGCGCACCGTCACCGCGGCCCTGGCGACACCGGGCCGCGCGCACAGCGCGGCCTCGATCTCGCCCAGCTCGATCCGGTATCCCCGGATCTTCACCTGCTCGTCGGTGCGGCCGAGGAAGACGAGGCTGCCGTCCGGCAGGTACCGCGCCAGGTCGCCGGTCCGGTACAGCCGGCCGCCGGCCGCACCGAAGGGATCCGGCACGAAGCGCTCGGCGGTCAGCCCCGGCCGGTTGGCGTACCCGCGGGTGACGCCGACCCCACCGATGTGGATCTCCCCCGGTACGCCGACGGGCACCGGGGCGCCCGCCGGGTCCAGCAGGTGGATCCGGAGGTTGCCGAGCGGCCGGCCGATCGGCACGGACCCGCCCGGCCGGGCCAGGTCCCGCTCGGCGTCCACGCGCCGGGTGACACAGCCGACGGACGCCTCGGTGGGACCGTAGCCGTTCCACAGCGTGGAGACCCGGTCGAGGAGCCGCCGGGCCAGGGCGGGCTGGAGCGGTTCGCCCACGCAGATCGCCTGGAACCGGCCGCCCTGCCATCCGCCGTCCAGCAGCAGGAGCCAGGTGGCGGGTGTGGCCATGAGCGTGGTGACGCCGAACTCGCGCATCATCTCCGTCAGGCGCGGGCCGTCGACCGCGACCTCCGACGGGGCGATCACCACGCTCGCGCCCCAGGCCAGGGGCATGAGCACCTGGGGGACGATGACGTCGAAGGAGATCGAGGCCACCGAGGCGACGACGTCGTCCCCGCCGAGGTCCAGCTGCCGGCCGCGGACCACCAGGTAGTTGACCACGCCCTCGTGCGGGACCAGCACGGCCTTGGGGCGGCCGGTCGAACCGGAGGTGTAGATCGAGTACGCCAGGTTGGCGGGCGTCGCGAGCGGTGGCAGCGGGTCCTCCGGCTGGGCCGCGATGACCCGGGCCTCGGTGTCCATCCGCACCGTGGCGGCGCCGTGGCTCGGGAGCCGGTCGGCCAGGGAGTCCTGGGTGAGCAGCAGCGGCACGTCGGCGTCGGCGAGCATGAACGACATGCGCCGTGCCGGGAGGTCCGGGTCCAGCGGCAGGTAGGCGGCGCCCGACTTGAGGACGGCCAGCAGGGCCACGACCAGGTCCGCCGAGCGCGGCAGGCAGACGCCGACCAGGCGTTCCGGCCGGGCTCCCCGGGCTCGCAGGTGCCGGGCCAACCGGTTGGCCCGGCGGTCGAGTTCCCGGTAGGTCAGCCGCTCGGCGCCGCAGCGGACCGCCACCGCGTCGGGGGTCCGCCGGGCCCGCTCCTCGACCAGCTCGTGCACGCAGAGGTCCGCGGGAAAGGGTTCGTCGGTGGCGTTGGCGGCCACCAGCAGCGCCTCGCGTTCGGCCTCGGTGAGCAGCTCCAGGCGCGAGACGGGACGGTCGGGATCGCCGGACGCGGCGTCCAGCAGCCGGAGGTAGTGGCCGACCAGGCGCTCCACGCTCGCGCGGTCGAACAGATCGGTGTCGAAGGCCACCGTCCCGGTCGTCCCGCCCGGGCCGGCCGGCCCGTCGGCGATCACCAGGCTGAGGTCGACCTTGGCCGTGCCGTTGTCGACCTCGATCCGTTCGACCTCCGTCCCCACCAGCCGGAGGGAGGCGGTCGGGTCGGACAGGCCGGCGAACATCACCTGGAACAGCGGGTTGCGGTCGAGACCGCGGGCCGGCCGCAGCTCCTGCACCAGCCGTTCGAACGGCACGTCCTGGTGCGCGTAGGCGTCCGCGGCGGTCCGGCGGACCCGATCGAGCAGCTCGGCGAAGCTCGGGTCGCCCGCGAGGTCGGTGCGGATGACCACGGTGTTGATGAACGAGCCCACCAGCGGGTCGAGTTCCGGACGGGTGCGGCCCGCGACCGGGGTGCCGACCGCCACGTCCGACTGTCCGCTGTAGCGGGCGAGCAGGACCTGGAACGCGGCGAGCAGCGTCATGAACATCGTCGCGCCGTGCCGCCGGCCCAGCAGCCGCAACCGCCCGGCCAGTTCCTCGGGCACGGTGAAGGTGATCCGCTCGCCCCGGCCCGCGCGGACCGGTCCGCGCGGGCGGTCGGTGGGCAGGTCCAGCGGCGACAGCCCGGACAGCTGTGCGCTCCAGTAGTCCAGTTGGCGCTGCAGGCGTTCGCCGGAGAGGCGGGCCCGCTGCCAGTGGGCGAAGTCCGCGTACTGGATCCGCAAGGGCGGCAGCTCGTGCTCGCGGCCTTCCAGCCGGCTCCGGTACATCGCCGACAGGTCGTCCCACAGCAGCGGCATCGACCAGCCGTCGACCGCGATGTGGTGGACGACCACCACCAGGACGTGTTCGTCCTCGTCGACCCGCAGCAGTGCCGCGCGCAGCAGCGGGGCGGTGGCCAGGTCGAACGGGCGCAGGATCTCGGCGTGGACGAGATCGAGGACCAGCTGCGTCCGGCGGTCCGCGGGCTCGGCCCGGAGGTCCGTGACGGGCAGGTCGAGCGGCCGGGCCGGCTCGACCGAGGGGACGGGGCGCCCGTCCTGCTCGGGGAAGGCGGTGCGCAGGACTTCGTGGCGCCGCACCAGCTCGGTGAGGCTGTGGCCGAGGGCGGCCACGTCCAGCGGGCCGTGCAGCCGGAAGACCTCGTGGACGTTGTACATCGCGGGGCCGTTGGACAGCCGCTCGATCAGCCACATGCGTTCCTGGGTGAACGAGGTCACCTGCGCGCCCACCGGGCGGCGTGGGACCGCGTCCCCGGGCTCGCCCTCGGCGGCCCTGCTCCGGGCCGCGCGGACGCGTTGGTCCAGCAGGGCCCGGGTCGTGGCCGGCGTGGAGCCGGTCGGTCGGCCGGGCTCGGATCGACTGTGCGGTGCCTTCACGGGTGACGGGCCTTTCCGGCGGGGAGCGGTTCGGCTTCGGCGGTAAGTGGTGCGGCTTCGGCGGTAAGTGGTGCGGCTTCGGCGGGGCGCGGTTCCGCTTCGGCGGCGCCGAGGTCCGCCAGCAACGCCGCGTCGACGGCGTCGGCGAGTTCGGCGACGGTCGGGTGGAAGAACAGCAGGGTGACCGGCAGTTCGAGGTCGAGTGCCCGGCCCAGTCGGGACATGATCTTCGACGCGAGGAGCGAATGGCCGCCCAGCTCGAAGAAGTCGCCGTGCACGTCGTCCGGGGCGGCACCGAGCACCTCGGCCCAGGTCTCCAGCACGAGAAGCTCGGTCTCGGTCGCGGTCCTCGCGACGGGAGCGCCGGCCCGGTCGGCATCGGACTGCGGGGCCGCGGGCGGCACGGCGGGAGTGGCGGGGGCGGAACGGCTCGCACGGAGGCCGGGAGGGGTCTCCCACGCCGATATCGGCCGTTCGGGACTGCCGACGAGCTGGTCGAGCAGCGCCTCGAAACCCTCGGAGAGTCGCCGCACCGTGTCGCGGTCGAAGAGGTCGGTGGCGTAGCGGATGACACCGGTGATGCGGTCTCCGCGGTCCGTCAGGGAGACCTCGATGTCGAACTTCGCCACCTCGTTCGGTATCCGATGGTCGCTCACCTCGATCCCCGGGAGGCCGGACGGGAGCGCCGGCGGATCCTCCAGCTGGAACATGACGGTGAACAGGGGGTGCTGGCCGAGATCGCGTTCGGGCCGCAGCTCCTGCACCAGCCGTTCGAAGGGGACGTCCTGGTGGGCGTAGGCCTCCACCGCGCACCGCCGCACCCGGGCGAGCACGTCGGTGAAGCCGGGGTCGCCGGACAGGTCGGTGCGCAGGACGAGCGTGTTGACGAAGAAGCCGATCAGCGGCTCCAGCTCGATCCGGGTCCGTCCGGAGATCGGCGTCCCCACCGTCACGTCGGCCTGTCCCGTGCAGCGCGCGAGCAGGACCTGGAAGGCGGCCAGCAGCGTCATGAACGGCGTGACCTCGTGGGCGCGCCCCAGTGCGCGGATGCGGTCGGCGAGTTCGGTGGGGATCTCGATCTCGACCTGGTCGCCCCGGCCCGACCACACCGCGGGGCGGGCCCGGTCCGTCGGGAGCACCGACGGGCTCAGGTCGGCCAAGTGCTCGCACCAGTAGGCGAGTTGGTCCTTCAGCGCCGTTCCGTCCTGGTGGCCCCGTTGCCAGTCCGCGAAATCGGCGTACTGGACGGGAAGGTCCGCCAGGGCGATCGGCCGGCCTTCGACGGCGGCACCGTATCCGGCGGAGATCTCCTGCCACAGCACCGACAACGACCAGCCGTCACAGGCGATGTGGTGGATCACCAGGAGCAGCAGATGGTCGTCCGGGGCGGTGCGGATCAGCCGGGCCCGCAGCATCGGAGCGGTCCCGAGGTCGAACGGGGTCGCCAGATCGGCGGCCACCAGCTCCCGGACCCGCTGCCGGGCCTGCTCCGCCGGGGCGTGCGTCAGATCGGTGATCGTCGGCACGAAGGTCTCGACCGGGTCCGTGACGTGGCGCGGGCCGTCGTCGGTGTCGACGATCCTGCCGCGCAACACCTCGTGGCGCCGCACGACTTCGGTCAGCGCCCGGACGAGCGCGCCCTGGTCCAGCCGGCCGCGCAGGCGAACCGCGGTCGGGACGTTGTGGTCCGGCCGGCCCGGCCGCAGCCGGTCGAGGAACCACAGCCGTTGCTGGGCGAAGGACAACAGGGTCGGAGCGTGCGCGCGCCGATCGGAGCCAGGCATGACGGATCCACCTTTCACGGCGATCGGGAACGCTCGAACGCCCCGGAAATCCCCTCGCCGATTCGCTACATCGCGATCAGTACGGCGGATAGTAGGCAGCTCCCGTCTCACTCCGCAAGACAGGAAACGGGGTTGCAGGCATCAAGACAATCTTTACGCCAGTCCACCGGATTCCTTATGTAGATCGAACACGCTCGACGGCTAGCATCGGCGCGACCGGCCGCGAAACCGTCTCTGACGTGCCGTCATGACTCCGGTCGACCAACCCACTTCCGTGGGCGGGCGCCACGTGATAATTCTTCCTTCACCAGGTGGACGGCCGGGTGAGCCCCTTTCGTGCCGACCCCCTCATTGTTCCGAATGAGATCGGTGAACCCGTTGCATGAACTCATCCGTTGAATATGAACCCACTTCGTTTGCATGAACTCGGAGAAGGCATGACGCAGCAGCAGAGCCTGGTGGGTTCATTCGTCTCGCACGCCACCGGCCACCCCGGTGATCCGGCGTTGGTGTGGCGCGGAGAAGAGACGACCTACGGTGAACTCCACCGACTGGCAGAGCGGGAGCGCGTCCGGATCGGCCGGCTCGCCCCGGACGAGAACGAGCCGATCGGCATCCCGGCCGCCAAGTCGCCCTCGACGATCGCCCTGGTGCTCGCCTGCCTGCTCGAAGGGCGGCGCTTTCTGCTGCTGCCGGCACCCACGCCGGAGGGGGGAACGTCCCACGCGCTGGTGGAGCGGGCCGGAATCCGGCACGTCCTGACGCCGGACAGCGCCCCGGCGCCCGGACCGGGCACCGTGGACCGGCCTGCGGAACCGAGGGCGCCGCGCGATACGGAGCCCGCCGACATCTCCTTCATGTTCACCACCTCCGGTTCCACCGGGCGGCCGAAGATCGTGCCGCTGAGTACGGGGGCGGTGGACCGCTTCACCACCTGGGCCGGCGAGCGGTTCGGCATCCGTCGGGGGACCACGGTCCTCAACTACGCCCCGCTCACCTTCGACCTGTGCCTGCTGGACATCTGGACCACGCTCAAGTACGGCGGCCGCGTCGTCCTGGTCGATCCGGCCCGGGCCACCCACCCGGGCCACCTGCTGGACCTCGTCTCCCGCCACCAGGTCCAACTCGTCCAGGCGGTACCGATGTTCTACCGGCTGCTGGTCGACGCGGCCGCGGCGAGCGGCCGGCGGCTCGACACGGTCGAGCACGTCGTCTTCACCGGTGACAGCCTGCCCGCCCGCTGCCTGGCCGAACTGCCGCGTCTGTTCACCGGCGCGCGGCTCTACAACGTCTACGGCTGCACCGAGACCAACGACAGCTTCCTGCACGAGGTCGACGGCACCGAGCCGGCGGACGGCCCGGTGCCGATCGGGCGCCCGCTGCCCGGCGTCCACGCGGTGATCGTCGATGCCGACGGCGGGATCGTGACCGGGCCGGGAACCGGCGAGCTCCATGTCGCGACGCCGTTCCAGACCGCCGGCTACCTGGACCGGGACCAGAACGCCGACCGGTTCGCGACCCACCGCCACGCAGGGGAGACACGGCGCTACTTCCGCAGCGGCGACCTCGTGCGGCGCGAGCGGGACGGCCGCATCACCCTGGAAGGCCGGAACGACCACCAGGTCAAGGTCCGCGGCGTGCGGGTCAACACCCATGAGGTCGAACAGGTGCTGCTCGACCATCCCGACGTGGTCGAGGCGGCCGTGCTGGCCGTGCCCGACCCGGTGGCCGGCCGCCTGCTGCGGAGCGTGGTCCGTCGCGCCCCGGACAGTCGGCTGAACTCGCTGGCACTGCGCCGGCACTGCGCACAACGGCTTCCGCTCACCGCGGTCCCCTCGACCCTGCTGATCGTGGACGACCCGCTGCCCAGGACGTCCACCGGAAAGACCGACCGCACGCCCATCGAGCGCACCTGCTCCCCGTCCCAACTCCAGTCCCAGTCCCAGTCCAGCGAAGGAACGGCCACGTGAAGCACGCCGCGACAGTCACCCGGTTCATCATCGAGGAGTTCCTGCCGGACGTCGGCGCGCACGAGCTGGACTCCGACTACGACCTCGTGGACGGCGGGGTCATCGACAGCCTCGGCCTGCTCAAGACGATCGCCTGGCTGGAGGACCGCTTCGACCTGCGCGTCGAGGAGTTCGACCTCGACCCGGACAGCTTCCGCTCCGTCGCCTCGATCAGCAGGTTCATCGAGGAGGCCCAGCCGCACCGGACGGACTCCCACTAGTCATGCACGAGGTACTGCGAGCGCTGATCGATCGGGACCGCACCGTCGACCAGGAGCTGTGGGGGTCCTTCTGGGACCAGCTGCGCGACGGCGCGCTGCGGTCCGGCGAGACGGTGGCGCTGCTGTCCTCGCTGTCCACCCGGATGCCCGATCGGGACACGCTGGTCGCGATGCTCCGCTCGCTGGACGAGCGGCGGCCGGCCGTCCCCGCGCGGCTGGACGGCGCGGCCAACATCGTCGGCACCGGAGGCGGGCCGGCCACGTTCAACATCTCCACCGCGGCGGCGTTCGTCGCCGCGGCCCTGGGCGTGCGCATCGTCAAGACGGGGTCCCGCGCCTATACGAGCAGCTGTGGCTCCCACGATCTGCTCGACCGTCTCGGCATCGGAAGGACCACCTCGTACGAGCAGACCGAGGACCTGCTGGAACGCTTCGGGATCGCGTTTCCGGGGAACTTCGTCTATCCGCGGGAGGTCGCGCTGCTGGCCCGGAGCATCGTGCCGATGGACCTGCGGATGATCGGCGGATTCATCAACTCCGTCGGCCCCTTCCTGGCCGCGGTGCCGGTCTCCGCCCAGCTCGTCGGCGTCTCGGACCGTTCGCTGGTGCCGACTCTGGGCGATGTCGCCGCCACCGTCGCCGGCCGGAGGATCTGGCTGTGCTCCAACGAGCTGGGCATCGACGAGCTCGTCAGTTCCGTCGACAACGTCGTCCTCACCAATGACGGCACCGACGGCATCCGGCTGCCGGCCGAGGCTCCGGGGACCGGGAGCGGGACCGGGACCGGGACCGACGCGATCGCCGGACTGCGGCCGGCCGGAAGGGGCGAGGACGTGGTCGACCACTTCCTCGGCGTGCTCTCCGGGGAGGGGACGGGTCTCGCGACGCGGACCGTCCGCCTGAACGCCGCCGCACTGGCCGTCGCGAGCGGGCTGATCGACGGGTGGCCGGAGGCGATCGGGGCGGCCGATGACGCCCTGCGCGGCGGCGCCGCCCGCGAGCTCGTCGAGCGCCTCCGTGCCCGACCGGCGCGCCGCACGGCGGCCACGGCGCGTGCGCGGTGAGCGGGTTCTTCGCACACCGGCCGCCGGACCGGCCCGGCCTGGCGATGTTCCTCAACGCCGGAGACCCGCCGCTGCCCGTACTGGCCGACGTCATGCGGATGCTCGACGACTGCCGGGTGGACTGCCTGGAGCTGGCGGTGCCCTTTCCCCACTCGGTCACCGACGGGCCCGTCATCCGCCGATCGGCGCAGCGGGCCCTGGCCGACGGCGGCGGACTCGACGAGGTGCTCGACTTCCTCGGCGGGATCCTGCCCCGGCTGCGCCACCTGCGGGTGGCGCTGCTGGCCGACTGGAGCCACACGGTCAGGGACCTGACCGTGCCCGGCTTCGTGCGGCGGGTCGCCGACTCGGGCGTCCACGGGCTGCTGGTCCACGGCCTGCCACCGCGGCTACGGGCCGGCTGCCTCGAAGCGGTGCGGGAGGCGGGGCTGCCCATGGTCGCCACCTGCTACGCCGCGTCGACGGCCGAGGTGAAGGCCGCGGCCGCCGAGTGCGCCACCGCGTACCTGTACCTGGTGGCCCACTACGGCCGCAGCGGCGGCAGGCTCACGGCCGACCGCCGGGAGCTGGCCGCCGCGCTGACCGAACTGCGGACGGCGACCGCCGTGCCGATCGCCGTCGGTTTCGGCGTCCGCTCCGGGGCGGACATCGCCCTGCTGCACGACCTCGGCGCCGACGCCGCGGTCGTGGGCAGCGCCGGGGTCGCCCGGATCGAACAGGCCCTCGCCGAAGGGGCCGACGTGGTCGAGGAGTTCCACACCTTCGTGCACACCCTTTCGCCGTGTTCAGCCAACCACTAGGAGGCACACCCGATGATCGTCCGACGCCTTGACGAAGCGAAGACCGTGGACTGGGGCAACGGGCTCAGCCGCAGGTTCCTTCTCGAATCCGACGGCCTGGGCTACACGATGACGGACACCACCGTCCGCGCCGGCACCAAGTCGAGGCTGGAGTACCGCCGCCACCTGGAGGCCTGCTACTGCATCGAGGGAACGGGCGAGGTCGTGGACGCCGACGGCACGTCCCACCCGATCGAGCCGGGCACGCTGTACGCGCTCGACCGGCACGACGCCCACTTCCTGATCGCGAGCCAGGACGAGGACCTCCGCCTGGTCTGCGTGTTCTCGCCCGCGCTGCGCGGCGACGAACGCCACAACCTGGACTCAGCCGATTTCTCCGAGTACTAACAGGACCGACAGGACTGACGGGACCGACAGATGATCAGGTGGAACGCCGACCAGATCGCCCTGGGCGAGGGGATCGCCCAGTGGTGCGAGGAACTCAGCTCGGGCCATCTCGAAGGGGATGCCGAAGGCGCCTTCCCGTGGGACAAGTGGAAGCTGATCCGGAGGTCCGGAATCCTCGGCCTGCCGTTCGACGAGCGGTGGGGCGGGCTGGGCCAGGATCTGCTCACCACCATGCACGTGCTCGAACAGCTCGGGACCGGATGCCGTGACGGCGGACTGAACTTCTCGGTCGCCACCCACCTGGTCGGCGCCGGGGTCCCGCTGCAACGGTTCGGCTCACCGGAGCTCAAGGCGCGTTACCTGCCGGGGATCTGCTCGGGAGAGACGATCGGGGCGCACGCGATCAGCGAGACCGAGAGCGGCTCCGACGCGCTGGCGATGAGGACCACGGCCACCCGCGAGGACGACGGCTTCGTGCTGCGGGGCGGCAAGTCCTTCATCACCAACGGCCCGGTGGCCGACGTGTTCGTGGTCTACGCGCGCACCCACCCGAACGGCGGCCCGCTCGGCATCACCGCCTTCGTCGTGGAGCGGGACACCCCGGGGCTCGTCGTCGGGCCACCCGTCGCCACCATGGGGCTGCGGACCGCTCCGCTGGGTGAACTGCACTTCGACGACTGCAGGGTCCCGGCGTCCGCCGTGATCGGCCGGGTCGGATCCGGGTTCCTGGTCCTGGACCACGTGATGAAGTGGGAGATCCTCTGCTCCTTCGTCATCAACACCGGGCAGATGCGGTACCGGCTCGACCGCTGCGTCGAATACGCCAAGGAGCGCGTCCAGTTCGGCCATCCGATCGGCTCGTACCAGTCGATCTCCCACAAGCTCGTGGACATGGGCATCGGCCTGGACACCGCACGGAAATGGCTCTACGACACGGCGGTTCGGCTGACGGAGGGCGAGAACGTCACGAGGGACATCGCCGTCAGCAAGCTCGTCGCCAGCGAGAGCAACCTCTCCTCCGCACTGGCCGCCGTGCAGATCTTCGGCGGCAGCGGGTACCTGGCCGAGTACGGGCTGGAGAAGGACGTGCGCGACGCGGTCGCCGGCCCGATCTACTCGGGCACCTCGGAGATCCAACGCAACCGCGTCGCCGCCATGTTGGGGCTGTGACGCCTGATGCTGGTCAAGATCTGCGGAGCCGCCTCGGCCGGGGACGTGGCCTCGCTCGACAGGGCCGGAGCCGACCTGGTCGGCCTGTGGCACGGCGTACCGGGGGGTCGCACGAATCTGACGCCCCGTCAACTAACTTCGCTGGCGGATTCCGTGCACCGAACGGCGCGACTGCGTCCGGTCCTCGTGACCTTCCTGAACGACGCCGGGGCGCTGCGTGCGGCGACGGACGCGGCCCGGGTGCCGTGGGTCCAACTGCACGGCTACCAGCCGCCGGGCCTGGTCCGCGCCCTGAAGAGCACCACGGACCTCACCGTGGTCAAGGTGCTGCACCTCGGTACCGACACCCGCGCGGAGCGGTCCCTGATCGCGGCGTACGAGCGGGCGGGAACGGACCTCTTCCTGCTGGACGCGGTGGCCGGGGACGGCCGGATCGGCAGTACCGGGCAACCGGCGGACCGCGCGGCCGTCCTCGGGATCGCGGACCGCCTCTCGCGCCCCTTCCTGCTGGCCGGCGGCATCACGGCCGGCAACCGGGAGGACTACCGGGAGGTGGTCGACCACCCCCTGTTCCTGGGCATCGACGTGGACACGGCGGCCAGGGACCCCGACGGACGGCTGAGCAGCGACCGGGTCACGGCCCTGCGGCGCGGCTGGCGAGCGACGGACGGCAGCGGGGTGCCCGGATGACGGCCGAGTTCATCGAGGCGCTGCTGGACGCCCGCCGACCGGTGATCATGGAGCTCAAGCGGCAGGACGCCGCAGGAAACGACCTGTTCGGTGACAGGTCGGCCGCCCGCCTGGTCTCCGACTACCGGGACGTCGGCGCACCCTGCCTGTCCGTGGTGACCGGGCGGTGGTTCGGCGGCACCCCGGACCTGCTGCGCGAGGTCGTGGAGGCGACGGACCTGCCCGTGCTGCAGAAGGACTTCATCACCCGCCGGAGCCAACTGCACCAGGCCCGCGAGAGCGGCGCGTCCGCGGTCCTGCTCACCGCCGCGCTGCTGCCCCGCGCCACCCTGGGCCACCTGGTCGACCTCGGCCTGCGCCTGGGCCTGACGCCGTTCGTCGAGGTCACCACCGAGGAGGAGATCAGCCGCGTGCCACGCGCCGAGGACTGCGTGGTCGCGGTGAACAACAAGGACATCGCCACCCGCGAACGCGGCGCGGGCGACCTCGGGCGGAGCTCCTCGCTCCTGCCCGCGGTGCTGAACAGCGGCACCCGGTGCCCGGTGAGTGCCGGGGCCATCCGCTGCCCCGACGACGCCGCCCGCCTGCTCGGGGAGGGCTTCGCCGGTGTGCTCGTCGGGACGGGCCTCCTGCGCACCGCCAGCCTGCCGGGATGGCTGGACGGCCTCGACGCCCGCCTCGGCACCCGTCCCGACGCCGGCCCCGAACCGGCTCCACCCGTCCGCCGCCCGGCGGACCCCCCACCCACCAGCGACATCCGGAGGTAACGCCATGACCAGCGCGGCAACCGAGCAGTGGAAGGTCGTCGTCAACGACGAGGAGCAGTACTCGATCTGGTCCGCCGACCGCGAGTCGCCGGCGGGCTGGCACGAGGTCGGCGTACAGGGCGCGAAGGACGAATGCCTCGCGCACGTCGACCGCGTGTGGACCGACATGCGCCCCCGCAGCCTGCGCCTGCGGTCCGTCCCGGAGGACGGTGCGCAGTGAACCCGGCGCTCGCACCGCACGGTGCGCGCGGGGCGACCGGGCCCGTGCTCTCCACCGCCCTGGACCTACCGGAGTGCCGGGCCCGGGGCTGGGTCGTCGTCGACTCCATGGTCGACGGCCTCGCCATGGGCGGCACCAGGATGACCCGGACGGTGACCGAGCAGGAGCTGACCGGGCTCGCCAGGGCGATGACCCACAAGCTGGCGCTGGTCGGCCTGCCCATCGGTGGCGCCAAGGCCGGCATCGCCCCCGACCCGGGCGCCGGCGTCGAACGGGAGGCGGTGATGCGGGAGTTCGGCCGCGCCGCGGCCCCGCTGCTGCACGGCGGGGTGTACCTGGGGTGCGACCAGGGCACCACCTACGCCGACCGGCGGCTGGCCTTCGAGGCCGCCGGGTACGACGTCACCCGCCTCCCCGGCACCACCCGCCTCACCGTCGGCTGGGCCGAACTGTGGGACCACATGGCCGACATCACCGGGTTCGGCGTGGCCGTCGCGGTACTCGGCGCTCTACGGGCCTCCGGCGCGCGGACCCCGCAGCGCATCGCGATCCAGGGCTTCGGCACCGTCGGGCGCGCGGTGGCCGGTCACCTGGCCGCCCACGGCCACCGGGTGGTGGCCGTGGCCGACGTCCGGGGCACCGTCGAGGACCAGCGCGGACTGCCCGTCGCCGAACTCGCCTCGCTCACCAGCAGCGACGGCACGATCGACCGGAACCGGCTGCCCGACCGGGCCACGGTCCACGGCCCCGGGCAGGCGTGGCTGCACGTCGACGCCGACGTGCTGGTGCTGGCGGCCTCCGCCTCCGCGGTCGACGAGGAGGCGGTGCCCGCGGTCCGGGCCCGCCTGGTGGTCGAGGGCGGGAACCTGAGCTGCACCGCGCCGGCCCGCCGGCTGCTGCGCGAGGCCGGTCACACCGTCCTGCCGGACGTGGTCGTCAACGTCGGCGGCGCGGCGGCGACCGGCTGCGTACTCACCGGGCTGGCCCCGTCCGACCTGCCGCTCCCCCAGCTGTCCGCGTGGCTGCGCGAGTGGATCGCCGCCAGGATCGCCAGGAACTGCGAGCTGGTGCAGGAGCTGAGCGCCACGGGCAGCGCCGATCCGGTCGCACAGCTCCTCGGTTCGCGCGCCGCCCCGGCCGAGGGGTGATCCGGTGACCTTGTCGGGCAGTCCCTGCCCGACACCGTCCGTGGTGACCGTTCCCGTGCTCGCTCCGCCTCCGTCGGCGCGGAAACGACGCGCGGGCGCGCATCGCACGAGTCATGGATAGAGTGCGAACCACCATGGCGCGGCACCGACGTGCACGGACCCTCGGACGGCCACCCGGGCGGAGCAGCAGGCCGCCGGACGGCGCTCCACCGGCGTCCTGGCGGCGATCACCGAAGCCACCGGCCGACCTACCACCGCCCCCCTTTCCATCCGGTCCTCTCCAGGAGCCCCCGTGCAGCACGTCACCCTGAACAACGGCGTCCGGATGCCGATCCTCGGCTTCGGCGTCTACCAGATCCCGGCGGACCGGACCGAGCAGGCCGTCACCGAGGCCCTCGCCGCCGGCTACCGCCTGCTGGACACCGCCGCCGCCTACGGCAACGAGGAAGCCGTCGGCCACGCGATCAAGAACAGCGGAATCCCCCGCCAGGAGCTGTTCGTCACCACCAAGCTCTGGGTCCAGGACGCCCCCGCCGAGGCCAACACCCGCCGCGCCTTCGAGACGTCCCTGGCCAGGCTCGGCCTGGACCACGTCGACCTGTACCTGATGCACCAGCCCTACGGCGACGTGTACGGCCAGTGGCGCGCCATGGAGGCCGTCAACCGCGAGGGCCTGGCCAAAGCGATCGGCGTCGCCAACTTCCACCCCGACCGACTCCTCGACCTGGTCCTCAACAACGAGATCACCCCGGCGGTCGACCAGATCGAGACCCACCCCTTCTTCCAGCGCGCCGCCGACCACGCCCTCATGCGCGAGCACGGCGTCCGGCACCAGGCCTGGGGCGGCTTCGCCGAAGGCAGGAACGACCTGTTCACCAACCCCGTCCTCGCCGGGGTCGGCGAGGCGCACGGCAAGTCCGTGGCGCAGGTCGTGCTCCGCTGGCTGATCCAGCGCGACATCGTCACCATTCCCAAGTCGGTCAACCCCGACCGGATGGCGCAGAACATCGACGTCTTCGACTTCGCACTCACCGACGACCAGATGTCCGCCGTCGCCGCCCTCGACACCGGCACGACGCTGTTCTTCGACCACCGGGACCCCGAGATGGTCGCCTGGCTCAGCCGGCGCCGCCTGGACAGCTGAGCACCGCGGCGCCCGTCCGCCGCGCGCCGAACCGGTTCTCGCTCTTCTTCGAGGACCGGCTCAGCATCCCATGACCGCAGGGACGTGCACGAAGCCCCTTGCACGCCCTGCCGAGCGTGTGGCGGCTTGAGGTGTGCCTTGCGCCGGGCCGGGGGCGCCGTGCGTAACACTGTGTCCCGTGTCAAGTACAAGCCGTGGCGACAGTGGCAGTGCCCAGGAAGGCGGGGCGCCGAGCCCCGACGCCCCGCTGTCGGCGCTGGACGCGGAGCAGCTCGGGGTGTTGAGCCGGGTGGGACGCAGCCGCGGCATCGAGCGCCGCCGTTCACGGACGTAGTCGAGGGTCCTGGACGTGGCGACGGTGATAGCGAAGCTCGTGGCCCCGTGGCCCCACCGACCCTCCGGAGGAGCCCGAGGAGTGGCCGGACCGCCCGCCGCCCCGGCGCAGTGCCGGGGCGGCGGGCACGGAGGCATGTGGGTGTAGGGGGCAAAGCCCTGCGACCACTCGGCCTGCCGGGGCTGTCAGGTGTCGGAATAGCTGAGGTCCCCGATCGTCCAACTGCTGATGTCCTCGATGGCGATGCGGTACATGCCGCCGGTGTGGGGCAGCGCGAAGTCGCCCTGCAGGATCTTCGCCCGGTGGAGGTGGAGGTGGGTGGGCCGTGCGGGCGGACCGTCCGTGGGCGGGGCGAAGAGGGCGGCGAACGGCTTCAGGTGATCCGAGGCCTGGAGGACCTCCGCCACCCGTTCCCACCACAGGGCCACCGGTGCGAGTCTGCCGGTGATCACCGCGCCGGGGACCACCACGGTCAAGGCCATCTGGTTGCTGTGCTCGGACTCCACCATCGCGGCGATGTCGACGAGCAGCCCATCAGGGTTCGACATGGTTCCCAGGGTAGGGCACGGCCCGGTCCCCGTACGTGTCGCGGGTGAAGCGGTCGCCGACGGCGACGTGTCCCGTTCGGAGTGCGCCAGGGCGCAGGGGTGCGCGGTCGGACACGGCGCGCCCAGAGGATTCACCCCGGTGGGAGGCGCCGCCACGGACCGTGCTCGTCATGCCAACCATCTTGCCCTCAAAGCCTGTTGGGTCCCTGCCTCGCTCGGGACCGGCGGCCCCGGACGAGGCTGCCCCGAAACCGGAGGTGAAATATCCGCCCGTTGCCCGCCCGGGCCTGCTAGAGTCGTTTCAGTTGCAGTAGTGGTTCCCATGAACTTTGTGTGCGCCTGCTGATGTATTCCGCAGGCGCATTTTTGTTTCCCGGCTCTTCCCCGGGTGGGTGCTCATCGCGGCGACTCGGAGCTCGCGCTGTGCGTGCTTCGGAAAGCCCCTTGAAGGAGATTTTTAATGGCTAATGGCACCGTGAAGTGGTTCAACTCGGAAAAGGGCTTCGGCTTCATCGAGCAGGAGGGTGGCGGCCCGGACGTGTTCGCCCACTACTCGAACATCAACGCCAACGGCTTCCGTGAGCTGCTCGAGGGCCAGAAGGTGGAGTTCGACGTCACTCAGGGCCAGAAGGGCCCGCAGGCCGAGAACATTCGCCCGCTGTAATTCTTCTGCCACGGCACCCGCCAAGCAGCGAGGGGCCCGCACCGCGTACACAATGCCCGGTGCGGGCCCCTCGGCGTTGCCCCGGGCGCGCCCCCGGCCATCGGGCCCCCTGACAAGCACCGCCACCGGCGGTCGCCCCCACGCGAGACGCACAGCGCCGCGTCCGAATCACCCCCCTGCCGTGACATCTCAATTCGAGGTCCTCGCTCCCGCCCATGCCGGTGGGCGCCGACCGCAGGTGGCGTGCCGCACGGTTGCCCCGTCCACGCCCCACCCGTCACAGCTCTCGGCCCGTTCCCTTGCGGTCTCCGTCGGCGCACCGCGCCCCGGAGCCTTCCCCGTGACGTGCCGCCCCGAGGAAGGTCTCCCGCATGAACCGCTCCACTCGCTCCTCGTACCAGAACGCCAACTCCCGTTCCAGCCGCGCCCACGGAACCCGCGCCGGTGGCAGCTCCTTCTACGGAGACCGGCCCTCCGGCGGCCGTACCGTCCGCCAGGGCTCCTCCGCCCAGCACGAGTTCGCGATGCCGGTGAGCACCACCCCGGCACTCCCGGCCGTCGAGGCGTTCGCCGAACTGGACATGCCCAAGGCCCTGCTCTCCACGCTGACCCGGCAGGGCGTCACCGCGCCGTTCCCGATCCAGGCCGCGACGCTCCCGAACTCGCTGGCCGGACGCGACGTCCTGGGCCGGGGCCGCACCGGCTCCGGCAAGACCATCGCGTTCGGCCTCGCCGTGCTGGCCCGCACCGCCGGCCGGAAGGCCGACCCCCGCCAGCCGCTGGCCCTGGTGCTGGTCCCCACCCGCGAGCTCGCCCAGCAGGTCACCGACGCCCTCACCCCGTTCGCGCACGCGGTACGGCTGCGGATGACGACCGTGGTGGGCGGGACGTCGATCGGCCGCCAGGCCCAGGCGCTGAACCGCGGGGCGGAGGTCGTGGTGGCCACGCCCGGCCGGCTCAAGGACCTGATCCAGCGCGGCGACTGCCGGCTGGACCGGGTCGACATCACGGTGCTCGACGAGGCCGACCAGATGGCCGACCTGGGTTTCCTGCCCCAGGTCACCGAACTCCTCGAACAGGTCGCCGAAGGCGGCCAGACCCTGCTGTTCTCCGCCACGCTGGACCGCAACGTCGACCGCCTGGTGCGGCGCTTCCTGAAGGACCCGGTCACCCACTCCGTGGACCCGTCCGCGGCGACGGTCAGCACCATGGAGCACCACGTGCTGCAGGTGCAGAACTACGACAAGAACGCCACGATCGCCCACATCGCCTCGCGTGACGGCAGGGTGATCATGTTCACCGACACCAAGCACGGCGCGGACGGCCTGGTCGAGAACCTGCTCGCGAACGGGGTCAAGGCCGCCGCCCTGCACGGCGGCAAGTCCCAGCCCCAGCGCACCCGCACCCTGGAACAGTTCCGCACCGGCCAGGTCACCGCGCTGATCGCCACCAACGTCGCCGCCCGCGGCATCCACGTCGACGGCCTCGACCTCGTCGTCAACCTCGACCCGCCGGGCGACCACAAGGACTACCTGCACCGCGGCGGCCGCACCGCCCGGGCCGGCGAGTCCGGCACCGTCGTCACCCTCGTCCTGCCCAACCAGCGCCGCGCGATGGCCCGCATGATGACCACCGCCGGCATCACCCCCGTCACCACCAGGGTCACCGCCGGTGACGAGGAGCTCGTCCGCATCACCGGCGCCCGGGTGCCCACCGGCGTGCCCGTCGTGATCCCCGACCCCGTCGTCGAGCGGCCGCGCCGCAGCACGTCCACCAGCCGGGGCCGCCGCGGCCGCGGCGGCCCCGCCACCACCGGCGGCAACACCCGGGCCACCTCCGGCCGCGACAACCAGGGCTCCTCCGACCGACGCCGGGCACCCCGGCGCGCCGCCCTCTCCGCGTAGCGCCCCTCCCCCGACGGGCCGGCTCACCGGACCGACCGGGCCTCCTCTCCCTGACACCCGACGGCCGCGGCCGGTCCGGCTACTCGCGTGACCACTCGGTCTCGGCCTGGGGCTCGCCGACCGTGTGCCGGCCCTCCCAGACCCGGAGCCTGATCGCCCGGGGGCCGGGCGCGGGCCTGGAGAGGGTACGGACGAACACGTCCCGCAGATGATTGGCCGCCTGCTGGGGCGGCCCTTCGTATTCCACGGGGTCCGGCATGGGAGCACCGTCCTGCCGGGACCAGCGGCCGCCGTCGTCCTGCGTCTCAAGAATCCACCGGTAGTACCGCATCCTGATCCTGGCCTTCCGCGACGACGGGCCCGTGTCAGAACACGACCGTAGGGGCCCGGCAGTCCTCCGGCGACCGGAGGACTGCCACCGGCACCGCAAGTACCGGCCGGTGGTCGCACCGGGTCACCCTTCCGGCAGGCCCGGCAGGGTGGCGACGGCACCCGCCGGAGGGAGAGAGGCCGGCCACCTGATCCCCGACCCGCCGAGCTACGGCGATCGGGTCCTCACAAGCCCCGACGGCACCGGTTTCCGCAGCGATCGCGTCCGTCCGGGTGACCTCGAGTGCCGCCGGCTCCTCTTCGTTCGCACACAGCACTACGGTGCTGGACGACCCGCCGGCGCATTTCGGAGGACACCGATGGCCATCCCCGCCCTGGACCACTCGACGACCCGCTACTCCCTCCCCCACGCCTACTGGATGGCGCGGGCCGCCGGACTGGCCGTGCTGGACCGCGCCGGCATCGAGGACCGGGCCCACGCCTGGGGTTTCGACGAAGTACGCCACTTCGAGTCGACACACCGGATGCCGTTCCCGATCGAGGACACCCAGGCCTACACCATGGCCAGCGACCGCATGATCGTCACCGGCTTCCGGGGCACCGAGGTCCTGAAGATCTACGACTGGCTCACCGACGTCGACACCCCGCCCGTCCCCGGGCCGGCGAACAAGGGCTTCGTCCACTACGGCTTCCACCAGGCCCTGCAGTCCGTCTACCCCCAGATCCGCGACACCGTCCAGGAACTGCGCAGCGACGGGCAGAGCGTCTGGTTCACCGGCCACAGCCTCGGCGGCGCCCTCGCCATGCTGGCCGGCGCCCGCTGGTACTTCGAGGAGCCCCGCCGACTCCCCGACGGCGTCTACACCTTCGGCCAGCCCCGCACCTGCGAACGCCTCCTCGCCGGCGCCCACAACGCGGCCTTCAGAGACCGCTGCTACCGCTTCGTCAACAACAACGACATCGTTCCGCGGCTCCCGCCCGAGCCCGCCTACACCCACGTCGACGCGCTCCGCTACTTCGACGCCGACGGAAAGCTCCACGAGGCCATGCCGCTCATCGCCGGCCTGCAGGACCGGGTGAAGGGCTACCGCCAGGACATGTTCGCCCCCGAGACCGACGCGATCAAGGACCACCACCTGCCCAACTACCTCGCCGCGTTCGAGAAGAACCTCGCCGGAACCGGCTGAGCCCGTGCCGGAGCAGCGAAAGGACGACGGGTCCACGGCCTCGGCGGTCGCGCGGTCCTGGGGGTGCGTCACCGCACCCGGGACGGAGATCGCGGCCGAGATCCTGGAGCGGATCGAGCTCCCGCCCGCCGGGGAGAGTGGATCGCACGGGGCATCCGCCTCGATCACGCGCTCGGCGGCGGACGACGACGCGCCGCGGAGCCGGGCGTGGAAGCCGGCGCGGTACGGGTGGCGGACGACGCGCTCGACGCCGCCGGCCACCGCCCCTTCGAGGTCGTGAGCCGCCCGGGCCGTCCCCCGACCGGCGACCTGTGGGCGCACCGGACCAGTCGCTCGACCGGCACCGTCGCCCTCACCATCGGCTCGCACGACAGCGCCACGTGGACGTGCAGGTCGACGAAGCCGGGGACGACGGTGGACCCGGTCAGGTCGAGGTCGCCGGGTTCGGTGTCGCCGCCGGGGCCGGCGATGCGCTCGCCCTCGACGGCGAGGCGGTCGCCGTCGACGACGCCGCCGGGCAGGACCAGGCGGGCCCCGGCCAGAGCGATGCGGTTCGTGACGGTCATGGGTGGGTCCTGGATGCCGTTCGCGGGGAGGGGCGGAGTCCCGGGCAGGGGAACAGGGGCGGAGTCCCGGGCAGGGGAACGCCGACCGCCCGGCCCACGGGAACCGGTCCGGTGGGCCGGGCGGCGCGGATCACGGCTGGACGGCCAGCGCGAACACGTGGATCGCTGCGGCACTGGGCAGCGTGACGGAACGGATCGTCTTGCCGGGCGTCAACGGGACGGTGTTGGTGAACACGCCGTAGCCGATGCCGAAGTTGCCCGGTCCGGTGGGCGTGTTGCGGTGGTCCGTGGTGAACGCGGTCTTCGCGCCGTAGGCGTCGGTCGGGGTGCAGCACCAGTTGGGGAAGCCCAACTGGCCGCTGCTGGTGGTGCCGTCGGTGTAGGCGACGGTGACCGTGCCGGAGGCGAAGCCCGCTTCGGCGCCGAGGAAGCCCAGCGCGCTGCCCTGGCCGCCGAAGGTGATCTCCTGGCCGGCGGCCGACACGTTGTCGTTGGCGCCGGCGGCCGCGGACGGCCAGGTGAAGCTGAGGCCGTTGGCGCTGATCGCGGCGCCCGCGGTGGCGCCGGCCCGGGCCAGGGCCTGCGCCGAGTAGCTGTTCCCGGCGCCGTCGAAGTTGCCGGGAGCGGTGTCGCTCTCGGAGGTGGCGCCGACGTTGTTGAACGCGGCCTCCAGCGACGGGTAGGGCACGGTCCGCACGATCGTCTGCTCACCGCTGACGGTGTCGACCCCGGCCGGCCGGGCCCGGTAGCTCGCGGTGGCGGTGATCGCCGTGACCGTGGTCCCGGGAGCGCCCTGGGGGCCGTGCACCGTCACCGTGGCCGACGCGGTTGCGCCCGGAGCGATGCGCGGGAGCGCGACGGTCGCCGGGGTGACGGTCCAGTCGGCGGGGGCGCTGATCCGCAGGTTGGTGTCGTTCAGCGCGACGGCGCCGTGGTCGGCCAGGGTGATCCGGTACGTCCCGGGCTCCTGGGCCGTGCTGACGTCCTGCCAGGTGACGGCTGTGGCGGGGGCCAGGCCGTGGGTCGCGCCGGGGTGGACCCGGTAGAGCACCGTGGCGTGCGGCGGCACGTTCGCGGAGATCACGCCGGTCGTCCCGACGACCTGCTTGGTCACCAGGTCGTCGAGCCTGTAGCCGGCGGCAGCGGGCAGGCCGGCCCGGGCGGCGGTCGTGGTGATGGTCTGCGCGGTGTCGGAGGAGTTGAAGAGCGCGACCGCGCGGTCCCCGCCGGCCAGCGGCTTGCTCAGCACGTCGTAGCCGGTTCCGTCAGCAGGCGACGGTGGTACGGAGCCACCGGCGGAGGGCAGTTGACACGCTTCGACCTCACGGGATCTCGGGGTCAGGGCATGGGTGGCTGCTGTGGTCCCAGCCGGATCATTTGTACGGGGCTCTGCTCGTTCTTGACAAGATGGCGGGCGAAATAAGCAGCAACACGCACCCAACATGCAAAGTCCGAGCACGAGTGCCCCTGGGGACCGGCCCGGCCGAGCAGCCACCGGACCCAGGAGCGCGACCGGCCGGGCGCCCGCGATGTCACGGGCACCCGGCCGGTCGCGTGCGGGGTCTTCCGGATCCCCGCGGGTCGATCGGCTACGGCAGGGTCCAGCGCTGGTTGGCGCCGCCGTTGCAGTCCCAGATCTCCAGCGGGGTGCCGTCGGCGGTGGCCGCGGCGGGGTCGTCGAGGCAGCGGCCGGACTGGGTGCTCTTCAGGGTGCCGTCCGGCTGGGGCGTCCACTGCTGGTTGGCGCCGCCGGTGCAGTCCCACAGTTCGACCGGGGAGCCGTTGACGGTGGCGCCGCCGGTGACGTCCAGGCACTTGCCGTTGTGGGTGAGGGTGCCGTTGGAGCGGGTCCACACCTGCTGCGCGCTGCCGTCGCAGGCCCAGAGCTGCACGGCGGCGCCGCTGGTGCCGGCGGCGGGACGGGCGCAGGTGCCGGGCAGGGCGGAGGCGATCGGGCCGGTGTGGGTGGTGGGCGTGCCGGGGGTGAGGGCGAAGTTGTCGAACTGGTCGGTCTGGTAGCCGGTCACGCCGAGGCCGGCGCGGCCGTTGGTGAAGCTCGCGTCGGTGGCGCTGCCCACGGCGGCACCGTCGATGCTCGCCGTGAGGGTCTCGTTGTCGAGGGTGAGCGCGACGGTGTGCCAGCGGCCGGTGCCGAGGGCGGCGGTGGTGCCGCTCGCGAGGGTGGTGAAGTTCCAGCTGGTGTCGCTCTTGTCGATGGACCAGGCGCCGGTGTCGCTCACCCGCAGGTGGTAGGCGTTCAGGCCGTTGTTGTTGCGGCCCTGCTGGTTGGCCCGGCCGAGGAGCTCGACGGTGCCGGACTGCTCGAACATGGTGTCGGCGGTGACGGTGTAGTTGGACCAGCTGCCGTCGCCCATCATCGTGTACGGGGCGTTGTAGCGCTCGTCGGTCCAGCGGATCGGCGAGGTCGGGGCCATCTGGCGCAGGCAGGTGCCGGTGCGCCCGCCGCCGCAGGCGACGGTCTGGAAGGCGCCGTTCATGTCCGTGAAGTACTTCGGCGAGGTGGTCGTGGCCGGGGTGTCGAAGCCGTCCGCGTAGGGCAGCTTCATCGGCGCGGCGGCCGGCGGGGTGGCGGTGCCCTTGCCCTGGCCGGTGGTGGTGGTCACGGTGTAGACCCGGCCGGGCTGGAGGGTGAGCGTGTAGCGGCCCCCGGACGGGGTGACGTCCTTCTGCTTGACGAACCACTGCGCCGGGTCGGTGGAGCCGAGGTCGGTGGACCAGACGTGGACCTTGCCGGTGGACAGGCCACCGGTGACGGTGAAGTTCGCGGTCTGGGCGGCGGTGGCGTCCAGGGTCTCGATGACGGTGCTGTAGTCGCGCTTGTTCGTGCTCTTCAGCGTGACGTAACTGCCGTTGGCGCGTGCGCCGCCGAGGTAGCCGCTCGCGGCGTCGATGTAGCTCCAGCCGGGCTTGGTGAACTGGGTGGTGTGCGCGGTGACCCAGGTCGTCCTCCCGATGCCGTAGTTGCCGGACCACGGCTGGTTGGCGATCGACATGCCGTCGGTGGAGAAGAAGAGGTCGGGGTAGAGCGCGGCGATGACCGGCCAGTTGATGAACGAGGTCATCTTCCCGTCGAGGTAGCCCCGGTTGATCCCGCGCGCCACCGCCGGGGCGCCGCTGTTGAGGTCCTGGGAGCCGTTCTCGCTCGCCCACAGCGGCTTGCCGAGCGCCTGGGCGGTCGGCGTGCTCGGGCACTCGGTGAAGGAGCTCATGTACCCGCAGGGGTAGTGCACGCCGACGACGTCGACGGCGTTCTTGAACGCCGGGTCGGCGGCCATGGCGTCGGCCACCTCCCAGGTGTCGTCGGCGGCGACGACCTTGGTGGCGCCGTAACCGCGCGCGACGAGCGTGCTCTTGAGGTTCTCGTACCAGGCCTTGTCGAAGCCGCGCTCGTTCCAGCCGCCGAGGTAGGAGACGTTCAGGTGGTGCTGGCCGGCGCAGCCCATCCACGACATCACGTAGTCGATGGAGTCCTGGGACCAGAAGTTGCCGCCGCTGCCGCTGTTCCCGATCCAGCCGGGGGCGCCCCAGGACAGGCCGATGAACGTGATGTCGGGGTTGCGGGCCTTGGCCTGCTCGGCCAGCCACCACTCGTAGCCCTGGTTGCAGTCGACGGTGCCCCTGGTGTGCTCGATGCTCGGCTCGGCGCCGTCGGTGGAGTTGGTGTCGCCGCCGATCTCCAGCTTCAGCACCTGAAGCGAGGCGCCGTAGCCGGGCTTGAACAGGTAGTCCAGCAGTTGGCTGCGCTGGGGCTCCGGATAGTCCACCAGCAGGCGGGAGTTGCCACCGCCGCCGGAGATCGCGCCGACCCCGTCGAAGGTCAGGCCCGGCTTGGTGCCGTCGACGGTGACGGCGGTGGAGGTGGCGGCGGTGGGGGTGGTGGGGGTGGTGGCGCTCTCCGTCGCGGCCAGGGCGGCCGGCGGCGCGGCCAGGCCGCCGAGCGCGCCGGCGAGGACGAGCGCCGCGCTCAGGGCGGTGCGCCAGGTCGAGGAGGGGTGTTGACGGCCCATGGGCGTCTCCGAGGGTGGGGAGGGGGTGGGGGCGGTGTTGCTCCGCGCCGGGCGCCCGGTCGGGGCGCCCGGCACGACGTCGGGGCAGGGGCGTCTCGGTCCCGTCAGGAAACGGTCCACTGCTGGTTGGCGCGGCCGGAGGCGCAGGTCCACTGGACGACCTGGGCGCCGTCGGCGCTCGAAGCGCCCGTGACGTCCAGGCACTTGCCGCTGTTCGCCGAGACCAGCTGGATGCGGGCCCCGGTGTCCGGGACGAGGGTCCACTGCTGGTTGGCCTTGCCGGCGGCACACGTCCACTGCACGACCTGGGCGCCGTCGGCGCTCGAAGCGCCCGTGACGTCCAGGCACTTGCCGCTGTTCGCCGAGACCAGCTGGACGCTGCCGGTCCCGGCGACCGGCACCAGCGTCCACTGCTGGTTGGCCTTGCCTGCGGCACACGTCCACTGCACGGCCTCGGCGCCGTCGGCGCTCGAAGCGCCCGTGACGTCCAGGCACTTGCCGCTGTTGACGCTGGTCACGGTGTGGGTGGCCGGCGCGGCCAGCGGCGTGACGGTGGTGTTGGCGAAGTCGGCGTGCTGGAACCCGCCGACGCCCAGGCCGATCTGGCCGATGCCGTGCCCGGCGTCGGCGACGGAGGCGACCTGGGTGCGGTCGATCGACGCGGTGATGGTCTGGCCCTGGACGGCCAGCGCGAGGTTGTGCCAGGTTCCGGCCCCCGCGCCGGGGTAGCTGCCGCTCGCCAGCACGGTGTCGGCGCCGGAGCGGTCCTCGCTGAACAGGCTCCAGGCACCGGTGTCGTCGATCTTCAGATGGTAGCCGGAGCGGTCGTGGTCGACGTGGTCGATGCGGCCGAGCAGTTCGGCGGAGGTGCCGGCCTGTTCGAGGGCAACGTCCGAACTCGCCTGGTAGTGGGCCCAGGACGGGTCGCCCAGGAGGGTCAGCGGGGTGTAGTTCATGTCGTCGTGCCACGGGATCGGCGCCCGGCTGATGACCTGGCGCAGGCACACCGGGGTGGTCGCTCCGGACGGGCAGGGCGCGGTCTCGAAGGCGCCCGCCCAGTCGTGGAAGTAGCGGGCGGTGGCCCCTTCGCGGTAGCCGCCGAGGTCGGCCTGGTACGGCAGTGGCATCGCGGCGGGTGCAGGCGGCACGGCGGTGCCCTTGCCCTGTCCGGTGGTGGTCGTGACGGTGTAGACGTAACCGGGCTGCACGGTGAGCGAGTACGAGCCGCTCTTCGGGGTCACGTCCTGGGCGTGGACGAACCACTTCGACGGGTCGGTGGAGTTCATGTCGGTGGCCCAGACGTGCACCTGGCCGGTGGACAGGCCGCCGGCGACCTTGAAGGTCAGGGTCTGCGCGGCGGTGGCGTCGGTGGCCTCGATGACCGTGCTGTAGTCCCGGCCTGACTTGAGCGTGACGTAACTGCCGCTGTGCGGGTCGCCGTTGGCACCGGTCCCGGTCAGGTAGCCGCTGGACCCGTCCAGGTACTGCCAACCCGGCTTGGCGAACTGGGTGGTGTGCGCCATGACCCAGATGTCGCGGCCGACCGCGTAGTTGCCGGACCACGGCTGGTCGGCGGCCATCAGCCCGGCGCCCGCGTACGGCAGGTTCGAGGGCCAGGAACTGACCAGCGCCCACTTGATGTCCGAGGTGATCCGGGCGTCGAGGTACTCGCGGTTGACGTTGCGGGCCAGCGCGGCCGGGTCGGCACCGTAGCTGTCGTTGTCGTCCTCGGAGGCCCACAGCCGCTTGCCCAGCCCGGTCGCGGTGTCGCTGCCCGGGCAGGCGGTGTAGACGGGGGTCGAGTGCCAGCAGGTGCCGTGCAGGCCGATGACGCCGACGGCCTTGGCGAAGGCGGGGTCGCCGGCCATGTCCGCGGCGATCGACCAGTGTTCGTCGTCGCTGTCGGACGCGACCAGGGTGGTGCCCTGGTGGCCGTGGCCGTCCAGGTCCGCGCGCAGCTTCTCGAACCAGGCCTTGTCGTAGCCGCGCTCGTTCCAGCCGCCGAGGTAGCCGACGTTCAGTCCGTGCTGCCGGGCGCAACCGAGCCAGGACTCCAGGTAATCGATGTTGTCCTGGGACCAGACGCCGCCGTTCAGCCAGCCCGGCGCGGCCCATTCCAGGCCGTAGAAGGTGATCCCGGGGTTGCGGGCCTTGGCCTGCTCCATGAGCCACCACTCGTACCCGCGGTCGCAGTCGACCTCGGTGGGGGTGCGCATGTGGGACGGTTCGGGGCCGTCCGAGGAGTTGGCGTCACCGCCGATCTCGACCTTCAGCATCTGCAGTGAGGCGCCGTAACCGGGCTTGAACAGGTAGTCCAGCACCTGGCTGCGCTGGGGCTCGGGGTAGTCGACCAGCAGACGCGAGGTGGCGCCGCCGCCGCTGATCGCGCCGAGCCCGTCGTACGCCCGCCCCGGCGAACGGCCGTCCAGTGTCACGGACTTCGTCGCGGGAGCCGGCGCGGCCACCGCGGCCGGCGCGGCCAGGGCGGCGGCGACGCCGAGTGCGAGCGCCGCCAGGGCGGTGACGCCCCGGCGGAGCGGGTGGGGTGGTTCGGTCATCGACTACTCCTGTCCTCGGGCTGGGTCGGCCGGAGCGGGGCCCACCAGGACTCGGCCCGGCCGGGGCGGCCGGGACTGGCGGGTGCATGCCGACATGCCGGGGAGGACAGTAGACCCAACATTCAACAGTAATCAACAACTTCAGATGAAATACAACGCGATCGGCCGGCCGCCACCAGGAGGCAGCGGCCGAGCCGGCTTGCCACAGGGGCACAGCACCACCCCTCAGGCATGCCCCTGCCAGGCGCTATTGACGCCGCCCCGGCTTTGCCCGAAGCTGTCCACGACAACAACCTACCAATCAGTAAGTTCCGATGAACACGCCACCACCTGCTCCGATCCGGAAGATCGCGGCCCGATCCGCCGGCTTCGGCCCCCCATCCGCGGCGCGACGGGATAACGAGACGGTCTCGATGGCTCCGATCCGGAAACATGAGCTTGACTCAGCTCGGGGCCAGGCGTTTTCTTTTGACCCACCACGTTTGATCGTGGTGCTTTCTGATTGGTTTTGTTGCTTCTTGCCGATCGGCCCCCACCCTCAGGAGCCCCCTCCATGCACCTCCCCCTCCGTGGCCGCCTGGCCTCGATCGCCGCGCTGAGCCTGATCACCTCCGTCGGCCTGACCGCCTGCTCCACCGGGCAGACGTCCTCGAACAGCGCGGACGCGCCCGTCGCCCCGGTGTCCGGCAAGGTGACGATCACCTACCTGCAGAAGCAGGGCGACCAGCAGTACTTCGTGGACGAGGCCGCGGGCGCCAAGGCCAAGGCCGCCGAGCTCGGCGCCGAGCTGAAGGTGGTGAACCTGGGCAACGACGCGAACAAGACGGTCGGCGAGGTGCAGGCCGCGATCGCGCAGAAGAGCAACGGCCTGATCATCGTGGTGCCCGACCCGGCGGTCGGCCCGCAGGTGGTCCAGACGGCCCGGGACGCGAAGGCCGCACTGCTGACCTCCGACGACCAGGTCTGCGCGAGCGGACCGGCCCCGGCCCAGTGCGCGGCGACCGACCTGGTGCCCCGGATCGGCTTCTCCGGCCGGCAGATGGGCCAGCAGGTCGGCCAGCGCGCCGCCGAGGAGTTCAAGAAGGCCGGCTGGAACCCGGCCGACACCCGGATCATCTCCGCCTGGAAGCAGGACGTCACCGTCTGCGGCGACCGCGTGAAGGCCGCCAAGGACGCCTTCGACCAGGCCGTGCCGGGCGTGCAGCTGATCGACGTCGCGACCGACAACACCCCGACCGGCGCGCAGGACAAGGTCGCCGCCACCATCACCGCCAACCCCGGGGTCAAGCACTGGGTGACCTGGGGCTGCAACGACGAGAACGTCCAGGGCGCCGTCACCGCCCTGCAGAACGCCGGGATCAACCCCGACGACATCGACGGCGTCGGCCTGGGCGCCTACCTCGCGTGCAAGAACTGGGCCTCCGGCAAGCCCTCCGGGATGAAGGCCGCCCTGTTCATCAACGGCAAGGACGTCGGCGCCCTGTCCGTGCAGACCATGTACGACAAGCTCAAGAACGGCAAGGACTTCCCCCAGGAGGCCTTCGCCCCGACCACGATGGTCGACGCCGCCACCTGGCAGTCCGCGGGCGTGTCCTGCAGCTGACGCCTCGCCGAGCCGCCGGTGGGGCGGGCGGGCACCGACCTGCCGAATCCGCCCGCCGCACCGGCGCGCTCCCGGAGACCGTACCGCGACCACCGGCACCGCCGACCGTGTGCACGGCTCCCCCAGACCGTACGCACCGCACTGCCAACGAGGCCCCGATGACCACACCCGCACCGTCACCCGTCCCGCCGGCGAGCGGCGCCCCCGGCCTGAGCGCCGAGGGCGTGTCCAAGCGCTTCGGCTCCGTCCGGGCCCTGGAGGACGTCACCCTCACCTTCCCGCCCGGCCGGGTCACCGCCCTGATGGGCGAGAACGGCGCCGGGAAGTCCACCCTGCTGCGCATCCTGACCGGCGACCACCGCCCCACCGAGGGACGCGTGCTGCTGGACGGCGAGACCGTGGACCTGCAGTCCCCCCAGGACGCCCGCCGCGCCGGGATCCGGATCATCCCGCAGGAACCCGAGATCATCCCGCACGTCCCGGTCGCCGAGAACGTCTACGCCGGCTCGCTGCCCCGCCGGGCCGGCCGCCGCCTGGACCGCGCCGAGCTGCGCCGCCGCATCACCGCGGACCTGGCCCGCCTCGGCTTCGACAAGGTCCTCGACCCCGACCTGCTGGGGTCCGAACTCACCGCCGCGCAGCGCCAGTTGGTCGAGATCATGCGGGCCCTGACCGGCGCCGTCCCGCCGCGGGCGATCGCCTTCGACGAGCCCACCTCCTCGCTCTCCGAGCACGAGGTCGAGGCCCTGTTCGCCCTGATCGGGCGGCTGCGCGACGAGGGCATCGCCGTCGTCTACGTCTCCCACCGGATGAAGGAGATCTTCCGGCTCGCCGACCGCATCGCCGTGCTGCGCGACGGCCGGGTCGCCGGGGTGGTGGAGGCCGCCGCCACCGACGAGAGCGAACTCGTCCGGCTCATGGTCGGCCGCGACCTGTCCTCGCTGTTCGTCCGCCAGCAGGTCGCCACCGACCGCGTCGTGCTGGACGTCCGCGACCTCACCACCGACGACGTGCACGGAGTCAGCCTGACCGTCCGGGCCGGCGAGGTCGTGGCGCTGGCCGGCCTGATCGGCGCCGGACGCTCCGAACTCGCCCTCGCCCTGGCCGGCGACGCCCCGATCCACTCCGGCACGGTGGCCCTCAACGGCGAGGTCCTGCGCCTGAAGGACCCGCGCGCCGCCATCGCCGCCGGCATCGGCCTGGCCCCCGAGGAGCGCAAGGCCCAGGCCCTGTTCCTGCAGCGCACGATCCGCGACAACACCTCGCTGGTCAGCCTGCGCCGGCTCAGCCGATGGCGGTTCGTCAAGCAGCGCCAGGAGAAGGCCCTCGCCCAGGAGTACGCCGACCGGCTGCGGGTGCGAGCCCCCTCCATCGAGGCCGAGGTCCGCACCCTGTCCGGCGGCAACCAGCAGAAGGTCGTCCTCGCCCGCTGGCTCGCCCGCAAGCCCGACCTGCTGATCCTCGACGAACCCACCCGGGGCGTCGACATCGGCGCCAAGGCCGAGATCTACCAGATCATCGCCGACCTCGCCCGCGAGGGCACCGCCGTCCTGGTCATCTCCTCCGAACTGCCCGAAGTCCTCGGCCTCGCCGACCGGGTCGTGGTGATGCAGAACGGCCGCACGACCGGCGAACTGACCCGTGACCGGGCGACGGAGGAGGCCGTCCTCGCCCTCGCCATGGCCGACGACCTCGCCGCCACCACCACCGCCCAGACCGGAGAGACCCGATGACCACCGCCACTCCCCCGACCGCCCCGGCGCCGGACGCCGGGGCCCTGCCCGTCCGGACCGGCGGCCCGCGCGCCCTGCTCGCCGCGATCGGCGGCCAGAACCTCAGCCTGATCGGCGCCCTCGTCGCCGTCGTCGCCCTGTTCGGCTCGCTCAACCCCAACTTCGTCGGCTGGGACAACATCCAGGTCATCGCCGAGGCCGCCACCATCTCCGGACTGCTGGCCGTCGTCCAGACCGTCGTGATCATCTGCGGCGGCCTCGACATCTCCGTCGGCTCCCAGGCCGGCCTGGCCTCCGTCACCAGCGCCATGGTCTTCACGTCCGCCGGCTCCAGCCCCTTCCTCGGCATCGGGGCCGCGCTGGCCATCGGCGCCGGCATCGGCCTGTTCAACGGCGTCGTCATCGTCTACGGCCGGGTCAACCCGACCATCGCCACCCTCGCCGGACTGGCCGCCTACAAGGGCGTCGCCCAGCTCGTCTCGGACGGCCGCGCCCAGGGGTACGTGCTCAACGACCCGGTCTTCGTCTTCCTCAGCCGCGGCAGGATCGCCGGCCTGCCCACCATGGTCTGGCTGCTGATCCTCACCGCCGTCGCCGTGCACGCCCTGCTCACCTACACCGACATCGGCCGCAACATCTACGCGATCGGCGGCAACGACACCGCCGCCCGCCTGGCCGGCATCAACCTCAACAAGTACCTGATCGCCGC
>NZ_JBVJBI010000054.1:0-47161 GCF_055589745.1 Kitasatospora sp. NPDC041917
TTCCGGCTGTCTGTGCGCCGCCAGGGACTCGAACCCCGGACCCGCTGATTAAGAGTCAGCTGCTCTAACCAACTGAGCTAGCGGCGCCTGCTGACGTGGAGAACATTACCTGGTCAGCAGCCGAAACTCACAATCGGCCCGGGGCGGGGAGCCGGGCGCGTTCACATGGTCAGCACCACCTTGCCCCGGACGTGCCCGGCGCCGACCAGCTTGTGGGCCTGGGCGACCCGCTCGATCGGGAACGACTCCGCGATCTCCAGCCGCAGCCCGCCGGCCTCCCAGAGCTCGACCAGCTCGGCCAGCCTTCCGGCCGTCCGCTCGCCCCGCAGCCCCCGGACGCCCAGTCGCTCGGCGCCGGGGTAGTCGACCACGGTGCCGATCCGGGTCCGGTCGGCGACCAGTTCGACGGAGGCCTCCAGGGCGCCCCGCCCGGCGGCGTCGAAGGCCGCGGTCACCCCCTGCGGTGCCACCGCCCGGACCCGCTCGACCAGCCCCTCGCCGTAGGTGACCGGCACCGCGCCCAGCTCCCGCAGGTAGCCGTGGTTGCGCTCGCTCGCGGTGCCGATCACCGTGGCGCCCCAGGCCCGGGCCAGCTGGACGGCGACCGTGCCGACCCCGCCCGCGGCGCCGTGCACCAGCAGGGTGTCACCGGGGCCGACGCCGAGCCCGGTGAGCGCCACGTGCGCGGTCTGGCCGGAGGCGGAGAGGGAGCCGGCCTGCTCCCACGGCATCCCGGCGGGCTTGGCCACCAGCCGGTCGGCGTCCACCGTGACCAGGTCGGCCTGGCCGCCCAGCACCCGGAAGCCCAGCACCTCGTCCCCGACCCGCCAGTGCCCGGCGTCCGGGCCGAGGGCGTCCACCACCCCGGCGAACTCGTTGCCGAGGACGAACGGCGGCTCGACCGCCAGTCCCGGCGGGCGGAACCCCTCGCGGATCGCGAGGTCCACCGGCTGCACGCCGGCGGCGTACACCCGTACCCGCACCTCGCCCGGCCCGGGCCGCGGGTCGGGCACCTCGGCGACCCGCAGGACCTCCGGACCGCCGTTCCCCGTCACGGTGACCGCTTTCATGCTGTTCCCGCCCCTTCTCGATCCCTCCGATGTCGACGATCATCCGACCTGAAGTGTGCTTGAGGTCAAGTCATTGTTCAGCGTGTCGACACCGATGGGCGCATTGTCAGATTTATCCTGGGCGGCGCTCAGCCGTCCGTCGTCGAGAGGAACCTCCCCGTGGGCCAGCTGCCCCTGTTCTTCCTGGTGCTGCTCGCCTCCGTGGTGACCATGCCGCTCGGTCGGAGGATCGGCGTGCCGCAACCGGTGCTGATGACCCTGCTCGGCATCGTCATGGCGCTGGTCCCGCAGATCCCGGACGTCACCATCGAGCCCGAGCTGATCCTGCCGCTGGTCCTGCCGCCGCTGATCTTCGCGGTGGCCCGGCGCTCCTCGGTGCGCTACTTCAAGGCCAACGCCCGCTCGATCCTGCTGCTGGCGGTCGCCCTGGTGGCGGTCACCACGGTCGCCGTGGCCGGCACCGTGCACTGGCTGCTGCCCACCCTGCCGCTGGCCGCCGCCATCGCGGTCGGCGCGCTGGTCTCCCCGCCCGACCCGGTCGCCGCCGTCGCGGTGGCCGGGAGCGTCGGGCTGCCCCGCCGCCTGGTGGCGATCCTGGAGAGCGAGGGGCTGTTCAACGACGTCACCGCGATCGTCATCTACTCGCTGTCCATCGAGGCCATGGTCAGCGGCGACTTCTCGGCCGGCGACGCGGTGCTGCGCTTCGTGCTGTCCGCGGTGCTGGCCGTGGTGGTCGGCGTCGCGCTCGGCTGGGTCAACACCCGGCTCGCCGAGCGCCTGGACGACCCGACCCAGCAGGTCGCGCTCAACCTGCTGGTGCCCTTCGCCGCCTACACCCTGGCCGAGGAGATCCACGGCTCCGGCGTGCTCGCCGTCGTGGTCTGCGCGCTCTACCTCGCCGAGCGGGCCTCCGACGCGGACGCCGTCTCCTACCGGCTGGTCGGCAACGCCTTCTGGGAGGTGGTCGAGATCCTGATCACCGGCGTCGCCTTCGGCCTGATCGGCCTGGAGCTGGCCACCGTGCTCAAGGAGGCCGGCCGCGGCTGGACCGGATTCCTCGGCGACGCCGCCGTGGTCATCGCCGTGGTCGTCCTGGTCCGGCTGCTCTGGCTGCTGCCGGCCGGCTGGCTGTCGAAGAAGCTGCGCTCCGGCGACGACGAGGACACGCCGTTCAGCTGGAAGGAGAGCATGATCCTCTGGTGGTCCGGCATGCGCGGGGTGGCCACCGTCGCCCTGGCGCTCGCCATCCCGCTCACCCTGCACTCCGGCGAGAACTTCCCCGAGCGCGGCCGGCTGGTCTTCATCGCCTTCAGCGTGGTGCTCTTCACCCTGCTGGTGCAGGGCCTCACCCTGCCCTGGCTGGCCAAGCGGTTCGAGCTGGACATCGACCAGGACAAGCACGAGCAGGCCGTGCGCCAGCTCTGGTGGCGGGCCGCCAAGGCCGGGCTCAGCCGGCTCGGCGAGCTGGAGGAGCAGGACCGGCTGCCCGCCGAGGTCGCCGACCGCCTGCGGGACCGTCAGCACGACCGGCTGGCCCGGCTCTGCCCGGAGAACTACGCCGAGGAGGAGGCCGCCGAGGCCAAGCTGCGGATGGCCCAGTGGCGCGCCGCCCGGGACGTCGAGCAGGAGATGATCGCCGCCTCCCGCCGCGAGATGCTCGCCGCCCGCAGTGAGCTCGGCGCCGATCCGGAGCTGGTCGACCAGGTGCTGCGCGGACTCGACCTGCGCTCCGAACGGAAATGACGGGGCGTCCGCTCCCCGCGGGCGCACCGTCCGCGCCCGCGGGGCGGAATGTGCGCGACCGGCCCCGGGGTTGCATAGGCTGAACCCGGGCAGGCCGTCAACGGAGTCGGCGCACCACCAGTACCCGCACGACCTCGGCGAACCCTCACGCCTGGCCCTGCCGGTTTCTGCACCCAGATGAATCGAGGACCCACCGATGTCGGAGACCCGCGCCGACGCCCGCACCCCGCTGGACCGGACCCCGCAGTGGGCCGCCCTGGCCAAGCACCGGGCCGAGCTGGGCGACACCCACCTGCGTGAGCTGTTCGCCGCCGACCCCGAGCGCGGCCGCCGCCACACCCTCCGGGTCGGCGACCTGCACGTGGACTACGCCAAGCACCTGGTCACCGACGAGACGCTGGAGCTGCTGCGCGAGCTGGCCGCCGCCACCGGCGTCGCCGAGCTGCGGGACGCCATGTTCCGCGGCGAGAAGATCAACAACACCGAGCACCGCGCCGTCCTGCACACCGCGCTGCGCGCCCCGCGCGGCGCCGTGATCGAGGTCGACGGCGAGAACGTGGTGCCCGAGGTGCACGCCGTCCTCGACAAGATGGCCGCCTTCGCCGAGCGGGTCCGCAGCGGCGAGTGGAAGGGCCACACCGGCAAGCCGATCCGCGCCGTCGTCAACATCGGCATCGGCGGCTCCGACCTCGGCCCGGCGATGGCCTACGAGGTGCTCCGCTCCTACGCCAAGCGCGACCTCGACGTCCGCTTCGTCTCCAACGTCGACGGCGCCGACCTGCACGAGGCGGTCCGCGACCTCGACCCGGCCGAGACGCTGTTCATCGTCGCCTCGAAGACCTTCACCACCATCGAGACCATCACCAACGCGGTCTCCGCCCGCAACTGGCTGCTCACCGGGCTGCGCGCCGACACCGACGCGGTGGCCAAGCACTTCGTCGCGCTGTCCACCAACGCCCGGGGCGTGCAGGACTTCGGCATCGACACCGCCAACATGTTCGAGTTCTGGGACTGGGTGGGCGGCCGCTACTCCTACGACTCGGCGATCGGCCTGTCGCTGATGATCGCCATCGGCCCGGACGCCTTCCGCGAGATGCTGGACGGCTTCCACCTGGTCGACGAGCACTTCCGCACCGCCCCGCCCGAGCAGAACGTCCCGCTGCTGCTCGGCCTGCTCGGCGTCTGGTACGGCGCGTTCTTCGACGCCCAGGCGCACGCGGTGCTGCCCTACTCGCACTACCTGTCCAAGTTCACCGCCTACCTCCAGCAGCTGGACATGGAGTCCAACGGCAAGTCGGTGACCCGCGACGGCACCCCGGTGGACTGGCAGACCGGCCCGGTGGTCTGGGGCACTCCCGGCACCAACGGCCAGCACGCCTACTACCAGCTGCTGCACCAGGGCACCAAGGTCATCCCGGCCGACTTCATCGGCTTCGCCAAGCCGGTCGCCGACCTGCCCCCCGGCCTGGTCGCCCAGCACGACCTGCTGCTGGCCAACTTCTTCGCCCAGACCCAGGCGCTGGCCTTCGGCAGGACCCCGGAGGAGGTCGCGGCCGAGGGCGTGCCCGCCGATCTCGTCCCGCACAAGACCTTCAAGGGCAACCACCCGACCACCACCATCCTGGCCGGCGAGCTGACCCCCTCGGTGCTCGGCCAGCTGGTCGCGCTCTACGAGCACAAGGTGTTCGTCCAGGGCGCGATCTGGAACATCGACTCCTTCGACCAGTGGGGCGTCGAGCTGGGCAAGGTGCTCGCCAAGCGGATCGAGCCGGTGCTGCTCACCGGCGAGGGCGCCGAGCAGCTGGACAGCTCCACCGCCGAGCTGGTCGCCCGCTACCGCGCGCTGCGCGGCCGCTGAGCCCGGGTCGGGCCGTCCGCTCCGGCGCGGGCGGCCCGGTCGCCCGGGGCCTCGGGCGACCGGGCCGGAAACGCCGGAAGGCCCTTCGCTCTCGCGAAGGGCCTTCCGGCTGTCTGTGCGCCGCCAGGGACTCGAACCCCGGACCCGCTGATTAAGAGTCAGCTGCTCTAACCAACTGAGCTAGCGGCGCCTGCTGACAGAGAAGACTGTAGCAGCGCCGTGCGGCCGAGCCAAAATCGAATACCGGCCGCCCCGCGTTCACCCTCCGGTCACGACGGGCGCCCCGGTGGGAACCGGCTCGCGCGCCGCCCGCACGCAGGCCCAGAGCACCACCGCGGCGCCGGGCAGCCGGGGACTGCGCTGTTCGGGTGCGACGATCCACCGGCCGGCGCCCTGCCCGGGGGAGTCCGGGCTGTTCACCATCCGCTGCAGGGGCGGCACGGTCACCGCGTCGCCCCTGCCGTGGCACAGCAGCGGCGGCACGTCCCGGGCCCACTCCTCCCAGGCCAGCAGCCGGCGCAGCCGGGGCGCGGCGCCCGGCTGGACGAACAGCAGCATCCGCCCCCGGTGGACGGCCACCGGCCCGCAGCCCGGTCCGGAGGCCCACAGCTCGTCCAGCACCCGGCGGCCGAACAGCGCCGGCATGCTGATCACGTCGAAGGCGCGCCCGCAGGGCAGCACCGACGGCGCCCAGGGGCGGCTCTCCCACAGGGCGCGCATGCTGCGCGGGTACTCGCTGGCGGAGGCGAGCCAGGCCTCGCCGGCCGCGCCGACGTACTCCACCGACGGGTGCATCACCGACGGGTATGTCGCCGACGGGTACGTCACCGACTGCTGCGTCACCGACTGCTGTGTCCAGATCTCCACGGGGAGCAGCCTGCGCGGTGCCCGCCCGCGCCGGGACGGAAAGCACGGTTCGCCGGACAGCGCGGCGGGGGACGGCGTACCCTTCCCCGCCGCGCATATGCCAGTGGCCCGTGTCCGGCGGACGGGCGCGGGGCTCAGTCCTCGTGCCGGCGCGGCTGGAGCAGGCTGCGGCCGTACTCGATCATCTTGGCGGCGTAGTCCGGGGTCCAGTCCGCCCGCCGGGCGACCTCGGCGTCGGACAGCGCGTCGAACCGGCGCGGGTCGGCGAGCTGCGCGGCGGCGACCGCCTGGAAGTCCGTGGCCCGCTCGGCGGCGGCCCGGAAGGCCAGGGCCAGTTCCGTGGAGCGGCGCAGCAGCTCCGCCGGGTCCTCGATCGACTCCAGGTCGAAGAATCGTTCCGGCTCGGGTTCGGCGGACTGCGGCTCGAACAGCAACTGCACCGGACGCAGGCGCCTGGTGGGCTCGGACGACTCTGGGGAGTCGGGCATGGACGGACACCTCCGGGTCTCGGGTGGGGGGAAAGAATCTGCTCCGGGCCGCGCCGCCCGGTCGTGGCCGCCGTCCATTGTCTCGCGGCGGTGGCCGGTAGCGGAACGGTGCGCACCCGAGCGCTATTCCCCGGCCCGCGCCGGGCGTGCGCCTCCCGCGCCGCGCTTCCGGATCGCATGCGAACCGGTTGTCCCGGTGTACCCGGTCGTCCGACGAAGCTGGAGAGAACCCCCCATGCGAGTGAGAAGAGGCCTCACGGCCCTCGCCCTGTCCGTCCTGTCCCTGCCGGGCGCGCTGCTCGCGGTCGCCGCCGTCGCCCCGCCCGCCGCGGCCGCCGAGACGGCCCTGGTGGTCACCGGGGAGCCGAGCGGCGCGGACGGCGTCTCGACGGCGACCTGCCCGTCCGGAACCCACCTGACCGGCGGCGGCTACCGGCTCCAGCCGGACGCGGACGGTCCGGTGCGCGCCACCGGCCCCACCGCCGACGGGCGCGGGTGGAGCGCACAGACGGAGCGGGGCCCGGTGGTGGCGTTCGCGGTCTGCGAGACCGAGGACTGACACCGGCGGCTACCTCAGGTGGACCCGGTGGCCGCCCAGGTGGTGCAGCACCTGGTGGTTGGCCTCCCAGCCGTCCGGAAAGGTCACCGGCACGCCCAGCTGCACCGGCTCGGTCGCGGGGTGCTCGTCCAGCAGCTCGGCGATCCCGGCCCGGGCCACCACGATGCAGGCGTGCCGGTGCCGGGAGGCGAGCACGCAGAGCCGGCCGGTCTCCAGGTGGAAGGCGGTCGCGTCGGGGCGCCCGGAGAGCGGGTGCAGCACCACGGTGACGTCGTACTCGCGGCCCTGGAGGCGGTTGGCGGTGTCCACCGTGACGGCCGGACCGGCCGCGCCGTCCACCGGCACGCCCGCCTTGAGCAGCGCCGCGCGCACGGCCGCCGCCTGGTCCCGGTGGGCGGTGCCGACCGCGACCCGGTCCGCGGTGAGCGGGGCCTCGCCCTGCTCGGAGTGGGCGGTCAGCCCCCGCTCCAGCAGCCGGCGGACGGTGGCCGCGACGGCCGCCACGGCCTGCGGGTCGGTCCGTACGGTGTGCCGGGCGGGCAGCTCCAGCAGCGCCCAGCCGTGCTCGGCGGCCCGGTCGATCACCGCGTCCAGGGCCGAGCCGTCCGGGCGCACGGAGGCCGTCAGCCGGCGGTCGTCCGGGCCGGTGCCGGAACGGAACGGCGTGTACGGGTAGAAGGCCCGTGAGATCAGCGGCGCGGCGCTGGCGGGCAGCCGCCAGGAGACCGGCAGCCGGTGCGGCTCGATCTCCGGGTTGTGCGCCAGCATGGTGACCACCGCGCTGCCGGACGGGTCGTACGACAGCCCGGCCCACTGCTCGGTGCCGACCACGGTGAACGGGTCCAGCTGGCCAGGGTCGCCGACGAACAGCGCCCGCTCGAACAGCCGGGCCACCGCGAGCAGGGCGTCCGAGCGCATCTGGTACGCCTCGTCGACGATCGCGTGCCGCCACGGGGCCTCGGCCCGCACCCACTGCCACTTGGCCGAGGTGGAGATCACCACGTCGTGTTCGACCAGGTCGGCGACCTTGTCGGAGGGCGTCACGTTGGCGTGCTTCAGCACCTCCGGGCCGGGCCGGGAGTCCGCGGCGTGCAGTCGGCCGATCGTCAGCTCCGGCGCCTTCCCGGCCAGCCGGCCGACCAGGTCGTCCACCTGGCCGTTGGTCTGGGCGACGATCATCAGCCGCTCGCCGGCCTCGACCAGCTCGCGCGCGGCCCGCACCACGAGCGTCGACTTCCCGGCGCCGGGCGGGGAGTCCACCACCACGCCGCGCGGGGCGCCGGCCGGCGGCCGGACGGTGGCCGCCAGGATCCGGGCCACCGCGGCGTCGGCGGCCTCGCCCGGGGCCTGCTCGGGGGTCATCGGACGGCTCACTCCCACTCCTCGGAGACGGACGGGGCGGACGGGGCGGGTACGGGCGCGGCGCCGGGCGGGCCGCCGTGGGTCCAAGGGGTGTCGTCCGGCTCGGGCAGCGGCGCGGACTGGCGCACCGTCAGCTCGAACAGGGTGAAGGTGACCGACTCGCCGGGCTCGGGCAGGCTGCCCGGCTCCGGCTCCTTCCGGCGGCCCATGCCGGAGAGCACCCGCAGGGTGAGGGTGCCCCCGGCGGTGTCCACCGCGACGATCTCCGCCTTCTGCGCGGACGCGCCGTGCACGCGGTGCACCTCGCGGCCGAGGTCCGCGTGCGGACGGTCGGCGGTGCGCAGGGTGACCAGCGGGCGCGGCTTGGGGGAGCGGCCGGTGGTGTCCCAGTCCGGCACCACCTCCGTGACCACGCCGCTGAACGCCTCGCCGGCCAGCCGGTGCTCGGCCATCGCCAGCGGGTCGTCCAGCGCCTCCTGGACGTCGAGCCGGGCCTGCTCGCGTTCGCGCTGGGCGAGCTTGCGGGCGGCGGTGACGGCGTCGTCCTGCCGGGGCTGCGGCGGCTCGCCGGCCGCCAGCCGGTCCCGGTGGCCGGTGTAGGACCAGCGGTCGCCGGTCCAGCGTTCCTCCAGGTGACCGGCCGGCGGCAGGGTCCGCAGCAGGTCCAGGCCCTGCCAGACGTCCCGCCAGGTGGGCAGCAGGACGGTCGACAGCGCCTCCTCCAGCGCCGTCACCGCGGCCCGCACGGCAGCCCGGGCGCGTGCGGCGGCGGCCTCGTCGCGCTGCTCGGTGCTGTGCTGCAGGGCGCCCACCGCGGAGTCGTAGCGGGTGATCGCCGGGGCGAGCACGAACTCGTCGAAGCGGGGGTCGGTCGTCGGCCCGGCCGGCGGGTGCAGCAGCTGCCCCCGGTCGTCCCGGGCGGACTCGGCCAGCTCGGCCGCCTGCGCGCCGGTCAGACCGGCCGGCGGGTGGTGCCAGGCGAGCCGGGCCGCCAGGTGCTGGTCCTCCAGGTGGCTCTGGCCGGTCGCCCAGTGCCGGGCCAGCAGGCCGGTCATCGGCAGCAGCAGCGAGGACCCGGGCACCTGGGCGCGGTCGGTGAGGTGGGTCAGCCAGCGGCCGAGCAGCGGCACCCGGACCGGCGCCGGGTACGGGCCCGGCTCCGCGTCCTCGGCGGTGCGGCGGAAACGGGTCGAGCGGCCGATCAGGGCGAGGTGGTGCACGCCCGCGCCGTTCGGCACGATCAGCTGCGGGGCGTCCGCGCACAGCTCGCGGAACACCTGGGTCTTCTCGCCGCTCTCCGGGTCCTTCTCGGAGCCCTCGATCTGCTCGACGTCCTCGGCGAAGGACTCCAGGTAGGGCAGCAGGTCGGCGGCCAGCTCGGCCAGGAAGTCGAACCGCAGGGTGCGGTTGAGCGGCTGCGGCACCAGGTGCAGCCGGGGCGCGTCCCGGTCGGTGCCGAGCAGCACCGCGAGCGGCGCGCCGGACTCGCCGGCGGCGGTCAGCGGGACCAGCACCATCGGGCGGTCGGACAGGTGCCGGTGCCGGACGGTGGCCAGCGGCTCGGCCCGGCCGCTGCGGACGGCCTCCAGCCGGGCGAGGGTGGTGAGCAGACTCATGCGCCCGCCCCGCTTCGCCCGGCGGTGCTCTCGCGGCCCTCGGCCGGGGCCGCTCCCGCGTCGCGCCCGCTCATGCGACGGCCCCCGGGGCGCCGGCTCCGGCGGCCGTGGCTGCCGCGGCCGCCGCTTCCAGGGCCTCGGCGCGCAGTGCGGCCGCGTAGGCCAGGCGTTCGGCGGCGTCGTCCGCGCCGTCCAGGTCGTCGCCCTTGGTGCCGGCGGCGGCCAGCGCCCCGGACACCGTCCGGATGCTGCCCAGCTCGCCGCGCACGCCCCGGCCGAGCTGCTCGACCCGGTCGCCGCAGCGGGCCCGGGCACGGCAGTGGAAGCCGAGTTCGCAGGTGGAGAGGCAGTCCGGGCTGTACGCGGCGGGCACCGCCTCGACCGAGGCGGCCAGCTGCTCGGTGGTCCGGGCCGGCGCGCCGTCCTCGTCGGCGGCCAGGTCGAAGCCGGCGTCCGGCGGCAGCGCCTCCAGCAGCCGGCCGATGCCGGTCATCCGGCTCAGCTGGCGCCGGGTGGTGGCCAGTTCGCGGCGGACGTCCACGGCCACCGCGGTCGGCCGGTTGCCGAAGTCCTTCGGGCAGACCAGCAGCACGCTGGTGCGCGGGCTGCCCGCGAGCCGCTGCTCGGTGTACGGGTCCCCGGCGAGCGGCTGCCCGGCCGCCGCGGCGGCGGCCTGCTGGAGCGCCAGCACGTACACGGCGGCCTGCCGGGCGGCGGCGCCGACCTTGGCCGGGTCCGCGCTGCCGTCCAGCACCGGGAAGGACTTGATCTCGACCACGGTGCACCGCCCGCCGTGCACCACCAGGGCGTCCGGCTCCAGGTAGGCGGTGCTGCCGGCCACCGCCAGGCGCAGCATCGGGTGGTCGAGCAGCGTCCAGGCCTCCGGGTCGGCGGCGGCCGCGGCCAGTGCCTCGGCCGTCCGGTCGGCGCGTACGGCCGGGCCGGAGCGGTGCAGCAGGTCCGGCACCCGGAGCGGGGCCCGGTCGTCCGCCGGGAGGCCCAGGTGGTGGCGCAGCGGCTCCAGCAGCGGGGCGTAGCCGTCCGCCTTCAGCCGGGACTCGAAGATCACGCCGCGGGCGATGGCGAAGGGGGACTGGCCGAAGGGGGCGGGCCGGCCGAGCCGGGCCGCCAGCGCGGACTTGTCCACCCCGGCCGCGTCGAGCACGGCGCGGCGGTGGCAGCCCGGATTGGCGGCGAGCGCGGCGAGGGAGCGGGCGTTCAGACTGCGTTGCGGGGCCGGTCCGCGCAGCTCCGCGAGCCGCTGGGCGAGCGGCTCAGCGGGCCCGCCCGGCGGGACGTTCGTCGAGACGTTCATGGTGCGGCCCAGTGTCGCATCCGGGTCCGACAACGCGGTGCGGACCGGCCGTTGGACGACCGGGCGGCACGGCGGTCGACACGCCGGCCGGTGCACCGGCCGGCACCCGGGGCGGCCGTGGTCGGACCCCCCGGCGGACCGCGCCCGCCGGCGTGCGGCCGCGCCCGCCGCCGCGGCCCCGCGATCGTGGCCGCCGTCCGGGTGGGGGATCATGGAGCCCGGTGCTCAATGGTGAGACCGACCGTTGCCACCGCCCTGCTGTCGCTAGGAGCCCCCATGCCCGCCCGCATCGTGCTGGTCCGCCACGGCGAGACCGAGTGGTCCGCCACCGGCCGCCACACCGGCCGCACCGACATCCCGCTGACCGAGGAGGGCCGCGCGATGGCCCGGGCCCTCGGTGCCCGTCTCGCCAAGGCCCCCTGGAACGGGCTGCCGGACGCGCTCGTCCGCACCAGCCCGCTCGGCCGGGCGAAGGAGACCTGCGAGCTGGCCGGTTTCGGCGACCGCGCCGTGGAGCGCCCGGAACTGATGGAGTGGGACTACGGCGCGTACGAGGGCCGCACCGGCGCGGACATCCGGGCCACCGACCACCCCGGCTGGCTGATCTGGCGCGACGGGGTGCCCGGCGGCGAGAAGCTCTCCGACGTGGCCGCCCGGGTGGACGCCTTCCTGGCCGGCCTCAACGAGGAGCACGGCGTCCCGGAGCCGGACACCACCGTGATGCACTGCGCCGACCGGGACGTGGTCCTGTTCGCGCACGGCCACCTGCTGCGCATCCTGGCCGCCCGCTGGCTGGGTCTGCCGCCCGAGTTCGCCCAGCGGTTCAAGCTCGGTACGGCCGCGCTCTGCGTGCTGTCCTGGGAGTACGGAGCGCCGGCGGTGGAGATCTGGAACGACCTGTCCCACCTGGACGGTCTGACCGCCGGGCACTGACCCCGGGCGGGCGCCGACCGCGCCGGTTCCCGGTCCGCCGGGCGGCTCGGGGCTTCCCGCGGGGGTCCTGCCCGGGCCCTGTGCGGGTCCTACGCGGCCGCCGCCCGGTCGTAATCGGTCAGGAACCGGCGCACCTCGGGCACCGCGACGTGCCGGCGCAGCCGTCCCGCGGTGTCCGCGAGCATGCTCCGGATCCGGGCCGAACCGACGGCGTCGAACAGCGCGACGGCGGCCGAGCCGTGGTGCGCCGCGCCCGCCAGGTCCCCGCGGCCGAGCCGGTCGTGGGCCAGCTCGGCGGTGTACAGCACCCGGTTGCGGACGAAGTGCGGCTCCTGGAGCGTTATCGCCAGCACGGCCTGCTCGCTGGCGCGGTCCCAGTCGCCGAGCGCCGACCAGCACTGCGACTGGAGCCCGGCGATCTCGGCCTCGCCGAAGAAGGACATCCACTCCGGGTCCCGCGCACCGGGGCCCCGGTCGAACAGGGCGTACGCCCGGCCGAGGGCGCGCTCGCAGGAGGCGCGGTCCTGGAGCAGGGCCCAGGCACCGGCCTCGCGCATGGTCAGCAGGGCGAGCAGCCGCTCGGAGTCCAGCTCCCGGGCGGCGACCTGCCCGGCCTGGGCGGCGCGCAGCGCCTCGCGCGGGCGGCCGGCGTCCCGGGCGAGGAAGGCGCTGTTGCAGAAGACGTGCGCCTCCAGGCCGGAGTCCCCGGCCATCCGGGCGGTGGCGAGCGCCTCGGAGTAGAACGAGCGGGCGTCCGCGAGACGGTTCGAGTCATGGGCCAACCAGCCGACGGAGATGGCGAGTTCACCCGCCCCGGCCTGGAGTCGGCGCTCCGTCTCGGCGCTGTACTCGCACTCGTTGAGCAACACGTAGGCGTTGCGCAGCGACCGCCCGGCGAGCTCGTACAGGGCGTCGGCGCCGTGCGCGTCGTCGGCCAGCCGGATCTCCCGGACGGCCTGTTCGACGCCGAACACCTCGGCGGCGCCGACCCGGCGCGACGGCGCCACCGGCCCGGGGCGGCCGGGCACCAGCGGTTCGCCGCCGAGCAGCGACGGTGCGGTGAACTCCGCACCGGGGAAGGCGCCTCGGCCGGTGAGCGCACCGGAGGCGCCGTCGGCACCGGCCTGCCGGCCGGCGGCCGATGCGGGTCGGTCGATGCCGATCACGGCGGCCAGCGCGGTGGTGCCGCCGGCCAGGAACGTACGGCGACGCACGTCGTCGTTCTCCTCGTCGAGATAGGGCGATCCATCGAGCCCCCGGGGCGCCGTCCCGGGACTCGGCCACGGGGGCCCGTCCGGAGCGGCTGGATCCGCGTACGGCGAGGCAGCGTACGGGAGTTGAGTGGAGAGTGGTGAGCGCGGGGCGGGCGGGGGCGGGAACGTCGGGTGGAGCGGAGGCGGTTCGCTCCACCCGCCGGATCCGGCCACCGGGCGGCGGCGGACGGAGGTCCGGGGGGCGAAGCCGAGGTCGGTGAGCGTGCGGTCCGGCCACATGTGCCGGAACACCCGCTCGTAGGCGTAGTTGGGGCAGCGGATCTCACCGGATTCGACCCGTCCGACGTAGCGGGCGTCGCAGGACACGTGCTCGCCGATCTCGCGGGCGGCCCTGCGGACGGCCGTGGCGAACTCGCCGGGTGAACGGTCGCCGCGCAGTGCGCGCATCACGGGGTTGGGGGACGGTCGGTTCGGCTCGGCCGGTGGGGTGGCTGCCATGGCGCCGAGAGTACTCGGAGTCACCGAGCGGCCACATTCGGTTGGCTGGACATTCAATGTCAATACAGGGCAAAAGGGGCGATGTTGCTGGGTATCCGCCATGAAATGCCATGCCTTGCTGTAATGCGCCCCGTGGCCTGCGGCGCTGGCCCCGCGTTGTCCTGGTACGCGGAAAAAGCCCATGCCGTCGCCCCGGCCCGTCCCAGCCCGGCGGCCCCGCCCAACGGCTGTGCTTCCGGACCGACGAGGTACAGGAGAGCCCATGATGGCCACCGGACTGCCGCAGTACCGACCCGTCCGCGGGGGAGTGCTCGCCGGCGCGGCTCCCGCCCTGCTCCCCGAACCCGCCGACGACCGGCACTCCGGCCGGGGACCGGTCGAGGGCGGCCGCACCCCCTGCGGCGGCCGCCGGCGCGAGCGCACGACCCCCGACGAGGGGACCTCCGTCACCGCCTGCGACACCGTGACCGTCGCCCTGCGGCACGGCCTGGAAGCCGTCGACATCCTGAGACTGCGCCGCGCCTGCGGAGCCGTCCTGCAGAGCCGCAACGGCAGCACCGTCTCCTTCCTCGTCCCGGCCGGCACCTGGGAGACCTGGCACCTGCCCGGCAGCTCCTGTACCGCGGGCGCGCTCGTGCCCGCCACCACCGACCCGCGCTGGGTGATCCCGCCCTCCGGCGCCGGCCGCACCGCCCGCCCCACCGACGCCTGGGTGCTCCGCTCCGCCCTCTGCGAGGCCGCCTGCACGCTCACCGCAGGCGGCCTCGGCCCGTTCTAGCGGGCGTGCCGCGCGGATCCCGCCGGGCCCCCAACCTCCGGCCGGGTCCCCGGGGCACGCCCCTGACCTGTGGGTGTTCCACCCCGACGGCGATAATGGCCGGTATGGGACGAAGCAGCAGAGCCGCGCGCGGCCCGGAACCGGCGGCCACCACCGGACCGGACGGACGCACCCACGCCCAGGGCCCGCTCAGCCGCCCCGTCGGCTCCGGCCTCGCCGAACTGCGCCCCGACCGCGACCGCCCCGCCGCCTGGTCGCTGCTGATCGACGGCGCCCCGCAGTCCCTGGTCGACCTCGCCGACCCCACCCACCTCGGCTTCGAGTACCAGCGCCGGCTCGGCCACCTGATCGACCTGGTGGCCCCGCCCGGCCGCCCGCTCACCGTCCTGCACCTCGGCGGCGGCGCCCTCACCCTGGCCCGCTACACCGCCGCGACCCGGCCGCGCTCCCGCCAGCAGGTCGCCGAGATCGACACCGCGCTCACCGAACTCGTCCGCACCGAACTCCCCCTGGACCGCGGCTGGCAGATCAAGGTGCGCGGCGCGGACGCCCGCAGCGTGCTGGAGCGCACTCCCGAGGACAGCGTCGACCTGGTGATCACCGACGTCTTCTCCGGGGCCCGCACCCCCGCCCACTGCACCACCGTCGAGTTCACCACCCTCGCCGCCCGGGCCCTCGCCCCCGGCGGCTGGTACGCCGCCAACATCGCCGACGGCGGCGCCCTGCCCTTCGCCCGCTCCCAGGTCGCCACCCTCGGCGCGGTCTTCCCCGAGCTGTGCCTGATCGCCGACCCCGCCGTGCTGCGCGGCAAGCGCTTCGGCAACCTCGTCCTGGCCGCCGCCCACACCCCCCTCCCGGTCGCCGACCTCACCCGCCGCGCCGCCTCGGACTCCGCCCACGCCCGGGTCGAACACGGCCGCGCCCTCACCGACTTCGCGGCCGGAGCCGTTCCGGCGACGGACGCCACGGCGGGCCCGTCCCCGGAACCGCCGCCGGGGGTGTTCCGCTGACGGCCGCGGTCCGGCGCGTCCAGCGGTGAACCCCGGCAGCACCGTGCCGCCCGCCGCAAATCCGTTGGCGGACGACCGGATCGCGGCCGACAATGGCGTTGCCGTCCGGCCACCGACCCGAGGGGGCGCCATGGAGATCAGACCGGCCCGGCCGGACGAGGCCGCGCTGCTCACCGGCATCGCCCTGCGGTCCAAGGCGTACTGGGGCTACGACGAGGCGTTCATGGCCGCCTGCCGGGCGGAGCTGACCGTGGACGCCGGCGTGATCGAGCGGTCGGCCACGGTGGTGGCCGAGCACGGCGGGCGGGTGCTGGGGTTCGTCTCGCTCTCCGGCGCCCCGCCGACCGGGTCGCTGGACCAGCTGTTCGTCGAGCCGGAGTCGATCGGCCGAGGCGTCGGCCGCGCGCTGTTCGAGCAGGCCCGGGGCCTGGCCGTGGAGCTCGGCCTGCGCCGGCTCACCATCGACTCCGACCCGAACGCCGAGCCGTTCTACCTCGCGATGGGTGCCACCCGGATCGGCAGCGTCCCGTCCGGCTCGATCCCGGGACGCGAACTCCCGCTGCTGGTCCTGGACCTGGCCGCGCCATAGGCGGGCTGCCGCTGCCGCTGCCGCTGCCGCTGCTGCTGCCGCTGTCCCGGCCCGCGCCCGGCGGCGGGAGGCGCCTCGGCGGCCCCAGGACGCGCGCAGCCCGACGCCGCGGCTCGACCGACCCGGGACCGTTCGCTGCCGGAGCGGCACCGAGTCCCGGGCCTTCGGTCTTCGGCCGGGCGGTGCCCCCGCCCGTGCCTCGCGATGCGCGTACCCCGGCGTCGGCCCGCTCGTTCTCCGGGCGGACGCCGGGAGTTCGAGTTCAGTGCCCGCGTGGCAGCCCGCGGTGCTTCCACATGGCCGCCCCGGTGAGCAGCAGCCCGGCGGCGATGGGGGCGAGGACGGCGGTCGCGGTGGCGGAGCCGTCATGGGAGGTGGCCGCCGTGGCGGTGTCGGCGATGGCCACCGCCGCGGGCGTCCGGCCGAGGCCGGCTCCGGCGGGGGCCGTGGAGTCCGCCGGCCGGTCGGACTCGGCGGGGGGTCCTGCCTGGTCGACGGTCGTGGCCGTCGCCTCCTGGACCAGCGTTCCCTCCGCGGCCTGGCGCTGCCGGGGAACGGCGGGAAGGGTGCCGTCGGGTCGGCGGCGGGCGGCGGAGGACAGGCCGGCGGGTCCGCCCTCGCGGGAGGCGCGGGGGTCGTCGGGCGGGGCCTGGGCGGGGAGGGTGTCGAGGAGGCCGGATGCGAGCGCGAAGGCGTCGGGGACGGCCGCCCGTTGGCCGGGCAGGGGAAGGCCGCCGGCCCGGATGCGTTCCTGGAGGGTGCCGCCGACCGCGCCGACCGCTCCGGTGGTCCCGTCGGTCGGACCGTTGCCGGCCGGTTCCCCGGCGGCCCCGGGGGAGCGGTCCGGCAGGCCGCCCGCCGACGGTCTGCCGGCCGAGGGTCCGGACCCGACGGGACGTTCGGCTGACTGCCCGTCGAGGGCGGGTCCGTCGAGCACCGGCCGGTCGAGTGCCGGGGCGCCGTGCAGCGCGCGCCGGACGGCGGGCCGGGCCGGGTCCGGCGGTGGGTCGGCGGCGGCCGCGTACGCCCCGGGGGCGCCGACTCCCCAGAGCTGCGTGAGCAGGGCTCCTGCGGCGGCGACGACCCGGGGGCGGGGCAGCCACCGGGCGATCCCGCGGCGGGCACCGGCGCCGCCGCGAGGGGCGGGTTCCTGGGGCTTGGTCGCGTGATTGGCTCGCACGTGAATCGAGAACGAGCGGCCGGGTGGTGAGGTCACGCCCACCGTCACGGACGGTCATCGCGCGGGTGGCCCCGGGGCCGGCGCTCCCGGGGCCAACGGCCGCGTGGTGGTCAGGAGTTGGGGCGCAGGGTCCAGGTGACCGTCATCACGCCGGTGACGGCGCCGTCGGCGCGGGTGATCTCGACGGTGACCGGGAACTCGGGGCGGCCGCCGGCGTCCAGCTCGGCGACGATCTCGGCGGCCGGGCGGCCGAGCACGGCGGTGGCGGTGACGTCGCCCATGGCGAGCTTCTTGTACGCGATCTCGGCGTTCACGGCGAGCGGCACGGCCCGGGACAGCTGGTCGCCGAAGGCGGCGAGCACGATGCAGCCACTGGCGGACTCGGCCAGCGTGAACATCGCGCCGGCGTGCGGGCCGCCGACGTGGTTGTGGTACGCGGTCTGGTCCGGCAGGCGGAGCACGGCCCGCTCCGGGGTGGTCTCCAGGTAGTCCAGGTTGAGGGTGTGCGCCATCGGCACGGTGTCGTCGAGCAGCTTGCCGATCGTGGGTGTGGTCATGGCGACGATGTTACTAGCCGGTAGCTTCCGGCGGCAGGGGGTCGGCCGGAAAGTCGACGTGGCGGGCACGTGTGAGGGAGCGCACATCCGGGTGGGGGGCGTGCAACTGAGGCCGTGCACAGCTGAGGGAACGCGAAAACGCCTGAGGGGCCGATCTCTTGAAGAGATCGGCCCCTCAGGCTCTGGGGTGAGTGACGGGACTCGAACCCGCGGCCACCTGGACCACAACCAGGTGCTCTACCAACTGAGCTACACCCACCATCTGTCCGGTCCGTTCGCGCTCTCGCGTTCCCGTTCCGACAGGAAGAACTCTACAGGATCCGAGAGGGTGCTCGCGCCAGGGTTTCGATCCGGCCGACGCGGGCACCTTCTCCGACCCTGCAGCGGGGTTCCGCCGGGCCGTTCCGGGAGCGGCCCGGACCGGCGGCCCGGGTTCAGCTCGCCGGGGACCGGTACTTCCCGGCGATCGCCCGCGCCGTGTCGGCGTCCGGGCCGGGCTGCGGGACGAACACCGCCTCGCGGTAGTACCGCAGTTCGTCGATGCTCTCCCGGATGTCGGCGAGCGCCCGGTGGTTGCCGCCCTTCGGCGGGCTGTTGTAGTACGCCTTCGGGTACCAGCGGCGGGCCAGCTCCTTGATCGAGGAGACGTCCACGATCCGGTAGTGCAGGTGCTTCTCCAGAGCCGGCATGTCCCGGGCCAGGAAGCCGCGGTCGGTGGCCACCGAGTTGCCGCAGAGCGGGGTCCTCCCCGCCTCCGGTACGTGCTCGCGCACATAGGCGAGCACCCGCTCCTCGGCCTCGGCCAGGGTCACGCCCTGCTCCAGCTCCTCCAGCAGCCCGGAGGCGGTGTGCATCTCGCGCACCACCTCGGGCATGTTCGCCAGCGCCTCCGCCGGCGGCCGGATGATGACGTCCACGCCCTCGCCGAGGATGTTCAGCTCGGAGTCCGTCACCAGCACCGCGACCTCGACCAGGGCGTCCCGGTCGAGGTCGAGGCCGGTCATTTCACAGTCGATCCATACCAAACGGTCATTCACACAACTCACCCTACGGCGCGATCACGCGCCGCGGGGACCGGTGGAGCCGAGCGGGGTGCCTCGGCCTGGTGATCCTCCGGCCCGTCGTGCGTACCGGGGCCGTCCGGGTGCTCGCCCTCCCGGCCGGCCCGGACCGCATGGCCGTCCCGTCCGGCCCGGACCTCGCGCGCCGCCCGGGCGCCCTCGGCCGAGGGCCGGCCGGCCGCCTGGCCGCGGACCTGCGGAGCCCGGGCCTGGCGACCGCGGAGCTCACCCGGCCCGGAGCCCGGCTGCCCGGCCGGGGCCGGCATCCGTCCCGAGGCCGCGCCGTGACCGCGCCCGGCCGCACCCGGCTCGTCCGCGGGCCGCTCGGCCGCGCTCCGGTGCCCCTGGCCCTGACCGCGGACCCCCGGCTGCGGGAGACCGTCCTCCGCCGCCGCGTGCTCCGCGGTGCGCGGCGGACGTCCGGTCCCCGCCCCCGGTCCGGCCTGCGCCGGAACCACCGGCGGCCGCAGCGGACCGCGCCCTGCCGCACCCTGCTGCCCGGGGTGCGACTGCTGCGCGGCCTGCTGGTGCGGGTACGGCTGACCGGCCCGGACGTGGAAGGGCTGGCCGGTCGGCGTCCCGACCTGGCCCGGACCGAACCCGCCGGGCTGGCCGTGCGCTCCCGGCTGCCCGTGACCGATCTGCTGCCCCTGCTGGCCGTGCGGCACCGGTTGCCCGTGCTGCCCGACCGCGAGCGGCGCCCCCGGACCGGCCGGGAACGGCTGCGCCGACGGCACACCGTGCGCCCCGCCGAACAGCGGCCCACCCGCCGGCGCGACCGCGCCCGCCGGGTGCGGCAGCGCTCCGGGCAGCCGCAGGTCGCCGAGCGCACCGGCCGGCGCGCTCGGCTGCTGACCGGGACGGCGGGCCCGGTAGCTGGTCCGGTACGCGGCCGGGGAGACCCCGAGCTGGCGCCGGAAGTGCCCGCGCAGCGCCACCGGCGAACGGAACCCGCACCGGCGCGCGACATCGTCCACCGACAGCTCCGAGGTCTCCAGCAGCCGCTGTGCCTGGAGCACCCGCTGGGTGATCAGCCACTGCAACGGCGCGCTGCCGGTGAGCGTGCGGAACCGCCGGTCGAAGGTGCGCCGGCTCATGTACGCGCGAGCCGCCAGCACCTCGACGTCGAACTGCTGGTTGAGGTTCTCCAGCGCCCACGTGACCACCTCGGCCAGCGGGTCGTTGCCGATCTCCTCCGGTAAAGACTGATCGATGTACTGGGCCTGTCCTCCGCCGCCGCGGCGGCTCGGCACCACCAGGCGGCGGGCCAGCGCGTTGGCCGCCTCGGCGCCGTGGTCGCTGCGCACCACGTGCAGGCACAGGTCGATGCCGGCGGCGGTGCCGGCGGAGGTCAGCACGTCGCCGTCGTCGACGAACAGCTCGCGCGGGTCGACGTGGACCCGCGGGTAGCGCTTGGCCAGCGTCGGCGCGTACATCCAGTGGGTGGTCGCCGGGCGGCCGTCGAGCAGACCGGCGGCGGCCAGCACGAAGGCGCCGGTGCAGAGCCCGATGATCCGGGCGCCCTCGTGGTGGGCCTTGCGCAGGGCGGTGATCGCCTCGACCGGCGGCGGCTGGGAGATCGAGCGCCAGGCCGGAACGACGATCGTGCCGGCCCGGGCGAGCGCCTCCAGGCCGTACGGGGCGGAGAGGGTCAGGCCGCCGGTGGTGGCCAGCGGCCCCTCCTCGCCGGCGCAGACCAGCAGGCGGTAGCGGGGCACCCCGGCGTCCTGACGGTCCACGCCGAAGACGGAGAGCGGGATGGAGCTCTCGAAGATCGGGGCACCGCCGAAGATCAGCACGGCGACGGTCTCCCGGCGGCGCCGGCCGGACAGCTTGCGCGGGGCGGAGGACGTCATCGGGGTCGGGGAGCCGTTCGCGCCGGGCCCGCCGTGGCCCAGCGGGCCGTGGCCGTGGCCGGAGCCGAGGGCGAGGCCGCCGAGCGGACCGCCGCCCGGGCCGGCGGCGGGTGCGCCGTTCAGGCCCGGGGTGCCGCCGCCGTAGCCGGGGTGGCCGGAATGACCGGGGTGGCCGGCGTGGCCGGCGTGGCCGGGATGGCCTCCGTACTGGCCGGGATGGGCGAGGTGCCCGGGGTGGCCGGAATGGCCCGGGTGCTCGCCGCCGTAGGACTGGCCGGGACTGACGGGTCCTCGGCTGACGGGCTGTCCGCCGAACGACGACTGTCCGCCGAAGGCGGGCTGGCCTCCGTAGGGGGACTGGCTCCCGTAGGGCGTCGCCACGCCGTGGTCCGCGGCGGTCGGCGTCGCACCGGGACCGCCGCCGGCGCCCGCCCCGGGGGAGGGCACCGTGGAGTACGAGGAGTGCGAAGCGGCGCCCTGGGGGCCGGAGGTGCGGGTGGTGGCGATCGCGGTGGTGCCAGTGCCTCTCGCGGACCGACCCGCGCCGCCGGCCGCCGCCTGGCCGCTGTCAGGACCCGCGTCGCTCCTGCTCACCCTGCTCAAGGCGCTCAAGCCCCCTCGGTGGTGTGGTGTGGGTGGTGCGGCACTGCTGGCCAAGATCGAAATCTATCGGGTGGACCATTGCCGTTGTGACAAGTTCACCATCCGACGCTATGTCGACATGGCAATTTGGCGTGATGCATTCGATCACGAAGCGTGGCACCCGTCGACCTTTCTGGGAAGAGGGCCGGGGCAACGGTGGCTGGTTGTCGCGGGACGGTTCCTGGGGCGTCCGGCTCCGGTGCGCCCGGCCGGCTGGTCTGGGCTGCGGATTTGCCCAAGCGGGAGGGATCGGCGCGAAATTGACCGAAAATCGGCGGTGCACGAGGGGGCGCACGGGGAGAAGTCGTGCGCCTCCCAGGCTTCATCCGGCCAAGCCCAGAACGGGGGAACCGGGAACCGGACCGCCGGGTTACGGTCCTGCCGTGAACACCAGCAGCCGGCTCGAACGGGCCAACGACAACGCCGCCGCCTTCTGGCTCGCCCAAGCCCGCGTCCACGGCTGGCAGTCCCGCACCCGCCCGGGGCTGACCGCGGTCCGGTGTGCCCGGACCCCGGACGACGCGCACCGCATCGTGGTGACCCGCCCCTACGACGAACCGGCCTCCTTGGCGCAGGAGTTGGCGGACCTGATGGCCGAGTGGTCGACCATACGCTGCACCGTGGAGGACCCGTACGACGGGCTCGACCTCACCGGCCTCGGGGCCACCCGGATGCCGCTCATGCCGGTGATGGTCCGGGACCCAGGACCGGTCGAAGGCGCGACCGCCGTCCTGCCCGCGGTCTCGGAGGCGCGCGGGGGCGGGGTCCTGACGGTGGATGAGGCGCGGGACGGCGACGGCTTCGCCATGGTCGAGCGGGCCATCGTGGAAGGCTTCCCGCTGCCCGCCCGACAGCCCTGGGTCCGGGGCGGAGCCCTCCCGGAGCAACTGCTGGACGTGCCCGGCTGGCGGGGCTGGCTCGGCCACGTCGACGGCGCGGTGGCGGGCACCTGCCTCACCTATGACGACGGCCGGGCCACCGGCGTGTACTGGGTCGCCACCCTGCCCGACCGGCGCGGCCGGGGCGTGGCCGGCGCCGTCCTCCGGACCGCGCTGGCCCACGCACACCCGGACCGCCCGGCCACCCTGGTCGCCACCTCGCTCGGCGAACCGCTCTACCGCAAGCTCGGCTTCGTCGAGCAGGCCCGCACCTGCTGGTGGACCCGCACGTCGACGGAGCCGGTGGGGTAGCCGGAGTGGGGCGGTGGGCGGTGGCTGCCGGGTGCCGGGTGCCGGGTGCCGGCCGCCGGGTGCCGGGCGGCGGGCAAGGGCGCGGTGGCGCTGGGGTGCGGCGGGGACGGTGGGGACGGCGGGGATGTGAAGGGGGCGGCCGGGCGCTACTGGGCGGCCGCCACGGCGGCTGCGGACGCGGTGGTCGCCGAGCGCGATGCGGAAGATGCGGACGATGCCGTGCCGGGCGCAACGGTGAGGGCGACCGGGGCGGGTGCGGCGCCGTCGGGCCTCGGGCGGACGGTCGTGGCTGCGGTCGTGGCTCTGGCCGTCGCTGTGGCCGTCGCTGTGATCGGTGCGGGGCGGAGGCCGTCCGAGGCCGGGCCCGGTCTGCCGGCCGCACGGGTCCCGGAGTCCGCTCCGGTGTCCGTGCGGGCCTCGGCGATCACGGCAAACCCGCCTGATCGGTTTCGGACACCGGGCCCGCCCGCGGGGGCGGGCTCGCCGGCCGGCCCGGTCGTTGCGGAAACGGATGCGCTCGGGCCGTCCAGGGCGGCCATCGCGGGACGTGCGCCGGACCGTGCGCCGACCAGCGCCGTCGTGTAGCCCGGCATCCCCGCCGCCGTCCTCCGGAGCGGCCCGTCGGAGCGGACGCCCGGTCGGGGCGAGGGTGCGTTCCGTGCGGCGAGGACCTGGCCGACCGCCTCCGGCAGGCCGGCCGCCTTCAGCGTCGGCCGGTAGCCGCTCTCCGCCCACGGCCGCCCGTGGTGCAGCCAGACGCTGCGCAGCCCGGTCAGTTCGGCACCGGCGATGTCGGCGGGTGCGTGGTCCCCGATCATCCAGGTGTGTTCGGCCCAGTCCCCGGTGGGTGCGATGCCGCACCGTTGGGCGGCCATCTCGAAGATCAGCGGGTCCGGTTTGACGCAGTCGGCCTCCTCGGAGATGACCCAGCCGTCGACCAGCGGGCCCAGTCCGGTCCGCCGGATCTTCTCCAACTGCGGCCGGGTGCCGCCGTTGCTGACGATCCCGAGCGTCCACCCGGCCGCCCGGGCGGCTCGCAGCGCCTCGATGTGCCTGGGCGGGCAGTGGATATGGGAGTTGATGCCGCGTCGGTAGTGGGCAATCAGGAAGTCGGCGGAGACGTCCAGCCCGTAGCGGCGCCGGACCGCCGACAGTACGGTGCTGCGCGGAACGTATCCGCCGCCGTCGAGGGTGACGAACCACTCGAGGTCGCCCGGCGGGAGATCGTGTTCGGACAGGAAGTCCTGCGCCCAGGCCCGGTAGGCGGCGTCCCGGGGCAACAGGGTGTTGTCGAGGTCGAACAGGAGCAGGGGCATGCCAAGCATGGTGCCAGCGGCCGAGCCTATGCACCTGGCAAATGCCAGACGGCGTCGCGAAGCCGTACGGAGTGGCCGAAACGGCCTCCGTACGCCTGCGGCGGGCGATGACGCGCGGGCTGTCCGGGGCTGTTGGGGCAGGTCGGACGTCACGGTTCGCGACGCGCCGCAACGGATCGTCGCCGATCCATGACAGTCCGGTCACGGTGTCCCGTGAGGCTGTTGCGCCGCCCGGTCCGCTCAGTCAAGCTCCAGGGAACCTCCTTTCCGGAGGGGGCGCGATCGCCTGTGGGCGGGGCGCACTGCCTCGGCGGGCGCATCCCCCTTTCGCGGGAACAACGTCGCTCAGGGGCTTCCTCGCTGGGCGGGGCCCCAGGCCCGTCGTACTCTGAAAGGAACAGGTCCATACGGTGCTGCGCGGCGCAGACCGACGTCATCCCGTGGGCGGGCCTGCTGCCCGGGCAGCGTTGTTCTCCTCTCCTGTCGGCCCCTCTCCATCGAAGAGCCGTGAGCCATGGCTGGTTTTGAGCCTCCCCGACCGGTCGAACCGGACACGCCCCGCAGCGTGGGCCCGGCGGGCGGGTCTGCCTGCGACCGTCCCGACGGGCCGGCCGAAGTCCGCGCCGACCGGCACGGTGACGACGGCCGTGATCGCCGCAGTGGCCGCCTCGGTGAGGGCCGCGAAGGCGGTCCCGACGGCGACCGTGACGACGGCCGCGACGGTGGCCACGGCGACGGTCGCCGGGACGGCGGCGCGGGCGGGTCTGTCGGCCCGCGAGCCGATGGACGAGCCGATGGACGAGTCGATGAACGAGTCGATGGACGAGCTGACGCGCGCGCCGAAGCCCCGGGCCGCGTCCCGGGCGTACGGACGGGACGCGAGCGAGCCGACGCCGCCGAGGAATCCGAGGCGGCCGGAGCGGCCCGTGCGGTCCAGCCGATCGGCGCGGCCCGGCCGACCGATGTGGCCCGGCCGGCAGAGCCAGGGGAGTCCGGCCCGGGGCGTGACGGCCCGCCGGGCTTCGCGCGCGCTCTGCGCGGCCTCGCCCGTCGGGGCAGCCTCGCCCGCCGTGAGCGCCAGGGGCCCCGCCAGCGGCGTGGCGAACCCCCGGCCGACCCTGCCGGGTCTCCGGTGACGGGCCGCCTGGGCCCGGGCGCCGAGCGTCCGGAGGCGGCTGCCGGCGCGGCCGGCCCGCTGGGTGGCCATGCCGAGCCGTCCGGGCAGGAAGCTCCGGCGCCGTCCCTCGACCCGGTGTTCCAGCACGGTGTGGTGGTCGGCTTCGACGGCTCGCTGTCGAGCGAGCGCGCCCTCGCCTACGCCGTCGGCATGGCGCGCCGTTCGCAGTGCGGTCTGGTGATCGTGCACGTGGCCAACCGTCTGCCCGCCACCGTCTGGGCAGGCTGCGAGCCACCCGTCTTCGTCGACCTCCCCGACCACCGGACCGAGGTCCTCGGCCTGGAGCTCGCCTGCGCGGACTTCCTCACCGGGGTGCCGTGGATCCTGGTTGAGCGCGGCGGGGACATCTGCCACGAGATCGAGGAGGTCGGTCGTGAGTACGCCGCCGACGCGATCGTCGTCGGCACGACGCACGGCCTGCTCGGCAAGATCTTCGGCTCGGTCTCCGGACGGCTGGCGCGGCGGGCCAACCGTCCGGTGATCGTGATCCCCTGAGGTCTCTCGTTCCTGAGGCTTCTCACGAAGCCTCCCCGAGGTCTCCTCCTGCTGCCTCCTCCATCGTCGGGCTCCCCAACTCTGTGCGCGGGGAAGCGCGTTGAGTGGTACGTGACCCGGTGGGCGCGGCTCAGGAGGTGACCATCAGGGTGTGGTCGTCACGAACCGACGCCCAGTTCCCGGGCGATGAGCATGCGCTGGACCTCGGACGTGCCCTCCCCGATTTCCAGGATCTTGCAGTCGCGCCAGAAACGGGCGACCGGGAATTCGTTCATGAAGCCGTACCCGCCGTGGATCTGGGTCGCCTCGCGGGCGTTGTCGACGGCGGCCTCGGACGAGTACAGCTTCGCGATCGCGGCCTCCTTCTTGAACGGTTCACCGTGCAGCAGCCGGGAAGCGGCGTCCCGCCAGGCCAGGCGGGAGGTGTGGGCGCGCAGCTCCATGTCGGCAAGCTTGAACTGGATGGCCTGGTTGGCGCCGATCGGCCGGCCGAAGGCCCGGCGCTCGCCGGCGTACTTCACGGACTCGTCGACGCAGCCCTGGGCCAGGCCGGTGGCCAGGGCCGCGATCGCGATGCGGCCCTCGTCGAGGATCCGCAGGAACTGGGCGTAGCCTCGGCCACGCTCGCCCAGCAGGTTGGCCGCGGGAACGCGGCAGTCGGTAAAGGACAGTTCGCGGGTGTCGGATGCGTTCCACCCGACCTTCGAGTACTTCTTCGAGACCTGGAATCCGGGGGTCCCGGTGGGCACGATGATGGAGGAGATCTCCCGTACAGGCGAGCGGAATTCGCCCTCTTCACTCGAACGAGCGATCGGTTCGGTGAGTGCGGTGACGGTGACCAGACCGGTGATGTCGGTACCGGAGTTGGTGATGAAGCACTTGGTCCCGTTGATGACCCACTCGTCGGTGGCCTCGTCGTAGCGCGCCGTGGTGCGGGTGGCCCCCGCGTCCGACCCGCCCTCCGGCTCGGTGAGGCCGAAGGCGCCGAGGAGTTCGCCCGAGGTCAGCCGGGGCAGCCACTCGCGCTTCTGCTCCTCGGTGCCGAACCGGTAGATCGGCATCGCGCCGAGCGAGACGGCGGCCTCCAGGGTGATCGCCACCGAGGAGTCGACGCGGGCGAGTTCCTCCAGGGCGAGGCCGAGGGCGAAGTAGTCCCCGCCCATGCCGCCGTACTCCTCCGGGAAGGGCAGGCCGAAGAGCCCCATCCGCCCCATCTCCCGGACGATCTCGTAGGGGAACTCCTCCCGCTCGTAGAACCCGCCGATCTTCGGCGCCACCACGTCCTGGGCGAACTCGGCGACGGTGCGCCGCAGTTCCTCGTACTCGCTGCTGAGCCTGTGGTCGAGCATGGTGATCCTCCTGGCGCCCGGCCGGGTCGGCCGCGGACGTGAGCGGGGTGACCGGCGTCCGTCGGACGGTGTGACGGACGCGCGGTGTGATGTGAGGGACGGGTGTCGGGCGGTGCGGGTGGTGCGCGGCGCCGGCCGGGTTGCGGGCGGTCGGCGCCGGGACGGGTGCGGGCGGGTCAGCTCCCGGTGGGGCCGAGCAGCGCCTGGACGGCGCGGGAGGGACTCGGGCGGCCGAGGCGCTCGGCCATCCAGCCGCTGGTCGCGACGAGCGCGCGCAGGTCGACGCCGGTCCGGACGCCGAGCCCGTGCAGCATCCAGACCAGGTCCTCGGTGGCCAGGTTGCCGGTGGCGCTCTTCGCGTACGGGCAGCCGCCCAGGCCGCCCGCCGAGGCGTCCACGGTGGTGACGCCCTCGCGCAGTGCCGCCAGGGTGTTGCTGAGCGCCTGGCCGTAGGTGTCGTGGAAGTGCACGGCGAGCCGGTCGACCGGGACGCCGGCCCGCTCGAAGCCCGCCAGCAGGGCGGTGACCTGGCCCGGAGTGGCCACCCCGATGGTGTCGCCGAGGCTCAGCTCCGCGCAGCCCTGCTCCAGCAGCTGCACGCCGTACCGGACCACCTGGTCGACCGGGACGGGGCCCTCCCACGGGTCGCCGAAGCACATCGAGAGGTAGCCGCGGACCGCGACCCCGGCCTCGGTGGCCCGGGCCACGACCGGGCGGAACATCGCCATGGCCTCGTCCGCCGAGCGGTTGAGGTTGCGGCGGGCGAAGGTCTCGGTGGCGCTGGCGAACACCGCGATGTCGGAGGCGTGGTGGGCGAGCGCGCGGTCCAGGCCGCGCTCGTTGGGCACCAGCACCGGCAGCCGCAGGCCGGGGTGGCGCTCCGGCAGGCCGGCGAGCCGGGGGAACAGCTCCTCCGCGTCAGCCAGCTGCGGTACCCATTTCGGGTGAACGAAGCTGGTGGCCTCGACGGTGCGCAGCCCGGCGGCCGCGAGCCGGGCGATGAACTCGGCCTTGACCTCGACCGGCACCGAGGACTTCTCGTTCTGCAGGCCGTCGCGCGGTCCGACCTCGTGGATCCGGACCGCCTCGGGCAGGCCGGGGGCGCGGACCGGGTCGGGCAGGCCCAGGTCGAGGGCGTCGGGCTCGCGGGCGGGGGCGGGGGTGGTCACGACCGGACCTCCGCGGGCTCGGCGGGGGTGGCGACCGGGTCGGCCGCGGCGTCCTCGCCCGCCGCGTCCTCGACCGGGGTGACCACGACCAGCAGGTCCTCCATCGCGACGGTGGCGCCGGCGGCGGCCCGCAGTTCGCTCACCACGCCGTCGTGCGGGGCGGCGATCACGTGTTCCATCTTCATGGCCTCCAGCACGAGCAGGGGCTGCCCCTTGCGGACCGTCTCGCCCGCCGTGGTCTTGACGACGGTCACGGTGCCGGGCATCGGGGCGGTGAGGGCGCCGTGGTGCGCCCCGGCCCCGGCGGTGCTCTCGACGACCGGGTCGTAGGCGTGCAGCGGCCAGGCGTCGCCCTCGATGCCGAGCCACGTCACCGGTCCGCCGGCGAGGCCGGGGGTGGCGTCGGTGGCCAGCGAGAACGTGGTGCGGAGGCCGTCGACGGTCAGGTGCAGCCGGTCGCCGGCCAGGGTCGCGCGGGCGCGGTGCGCGGGGCCCTCGTCGAGCCGGAGCTCCACCTCGCGGGTGGTCCCGGCGGAATTGTCAGTGGCGTCGGCTACGTTGCCCGCAGTGATCGAACGGATGCGCACCGCCACCGGGTCCTGGCCGGGGGTACGGAGTCGGTGGGTGGTCCAGGCGGGGGTGCCGCCCAGGCGCCAGCCGGAGGGAAGGGAGAACGGGTCGGTCCAGCCGTCGGGGTCGGCGGCCGGGGTGAGTTCCAGGTGCCGCGCCAGTGCGGCCGCGTAGTAGAGGAGGTGAGCGGGTGACGGTGCTTCGACCGCCGCGGTCGGGTCCGCCGCGGTCGCGTCCGGGGTGATCGCGTTCGCGGGGGAGTGCGGCGAGGTGAGCAGGGCCGGCTGCTCCTGGGCCGTCCGCTCCACCAGGCCGGTGTCCAATCGGCCGGCGGCGACCTCGGGGTGTGCGAGCAGTCGGCGCAGGAAGCCGGTGTTGGTGGTGATGCCCAGGATGCGGGTGTCGGCCAGCGCCGCGCGGAGCCGGCGCAGCGCGGTCGGGCGGTCGGGCCCGTACGCGATGACCTTGGCGAGCATGGGGTCGTAGGCGCTGGTGACGACGGTTCCGGCGGCCACTCCGGAGTCGACGCGGATGCCCTCGCCCCGGGGCTCGTCCAGGGTGAGGATGCGGCCGCCGGTGGGCAGGAAGTCCCGTTCCGGGTCCTCGGCACAGATGCGGGCCTCGATGGCGTGGCCCAGGAAGGAGACGTCGGACTGGGTGAAGGAGAGCGGTTCGCCGGCGGCGACGCGCACCTGCCACTCGACCAGGTCGAGCCGGGCCGAGTCCGCGCCGACCGCGACGGCGAGTTCGGTGACGGGGTGTTCCACCTGGAGACGGGTGTTCATCTCCATGAAGAAGAAGTCCCGAACCCCCTCGGCGTCGGAGGCGGCGGGGGCGTCCGGGTCGATGCCGGGGACGATGAACTCCACGGTGCCGGCACCGGTGTAGCCGCAGGACTTCGCGGCGCGGACGGCCGCGGCGCCCATCGCGGCGCGGGTCTCGGCATTGAGGAGAACGGAGGGAGCCTCTTCGATCACTTTCTGGTGGCGGCGCTGCAGGCTGCACTCGCGCTCGCCGAGGTGGACGGTGGTGCCGTGGGCGTCGGCCAGCACCTGCACCTCGATGTGGCGCGGCCGGTCGACCCAGCGCTCCAGCAGCAGGGTGTCGTCGCCGAAGGCGGTGCGGGCGACGCGGCGGGCGGCGGCGATCTCGGTGGGCAGGTCGGCGCGGTCCCGTACGAGCCGCATGCCCTTGCCGCCACCGCCGGCGGACGGCTTGAGCAGTACCGGGTAGCCGATCTCGTCGGCGGCGGCGACGAGTTGATCGTCGGTGGGCGCGGTGGCCTGGCTGCCGGGGACCACCGGGACACCTGCGGCCCGGACGGCCTCCTTGGCGTTGATCTTGTCGCCCATCAGCTCGACCGCACCGGGAGGAGGTCCGATGAAGGCGAGGCCCGCGTCGGCGCAGGCGCGGGCGAAGCCGGGGTTCTCGGCGAGGAAGCCGTAGCCGGGGTGGACGGCCTGGGCGCCGGTGCGGCGGGCGGCGTCGAGGATCCGGTCGGTCCGCAGGTAGGTCTCGGCCGCCGAGCTGTCGCTGCGGTCGGCCGGGCCGAGCCGGACGGCGACATCGGCCTCGCGGGCGTGCGGCGCGTCGGCGTCCGCGTCGCTGAACACGGCGACCGAGCGGATGCCGAGCCGCCGCAGGGTGCGGATCACCCGGAGGGCGATCTCGCCGCGGTTGGCGACCAGAACTGTGTCGAACATGGGAGGCGTTCCTCCGGGTCGAGGGGAGCCGTACGAAGGAGGTGGCGGTGGGCGGTCGGGGCGCCGGCCCGGGTGGGCCGGCGCCGCGGGGAGTCACACCCGGAAGGGAGGGGTCACGGACGCAGGGGTGACACGAGGCGGGATCACATGCGGAAGACGCCGTACGGAGCGGGCGGTGCCAGCGGGGCGTTGGCGCAGGCGGTGAGCGCGAGACCGACGACGGTGCGGGTGTCCATCGGGTCGATCACACCGTCGTCCCAGAGTCGGGCGGTGGCGTAGTAGGCGTTGCCCTGGCGCTCGTACTGCTCGCGGACGGGGCGCTTGAACTCCTCCTCCGCCTCGGCCGGCCACTGCTCGCCGCGCGCCTCCAGCTGGTCGCGGCGGACGGTGGCGAGGACGGAGGCCGCCTGCTCGCCGCCCATCACGGAGATCTTGGCGCCCGGCCACATCCACAGGAAGCGAGGTGAGTAGGCCCGGCCGCACATCGAGTAGTTGCCGGCCCCGTACGAGCCGCCGACCACCACGGTCAGCTTCGGGACGCGGGTGCAGGCGACGGCGTTGACCATCTTGGCGCCGTGCTTGGCGATGCCGCCCGCCTCGTACTGCCGGCCGACCATGAACCCGGTGATGTTCTGGAGGAAGAGGAGGGGGATGCCGCGCTGGTCGCACAACTCGATGAAGTGGGCGCCCTTGACGGCCGACTCGGAGAACAGCACGCCGTTGTTGGCGACGATGCCGACCGGGTGGCCGTGGATCCGGGCGAAGCCGGTGACCAGGGTGGCGCCGTACTCCGCCTTGAACTCGGCGAACCGGCTGCCGTCCACCAGGCGGGCGATCACCTCGCGCACGTCGTAGGGCGTGCGCGGGTCGACCGGCACGGCGCCGTACAGGCCCGCCGGGTCGACGGCGGGCGGCTCGACCGGGGTGAGCGGCCACGGCCTGGCCTCGCGCGGGCCGAGCCCGGCGACGATCGTGCGGACGATGGAGAGGGCGTGGGCGTCGTCCTCGGCCAGGTGGTCCGTCACGCCCGAGGTGCGGGAGTGCAGCTCGCCGCCGCCCAGCTCCTCGGCGGTGACCACCTCACCGGTGGCGGCCTTCACCAGCGGCGGGCCGCCCAGGAAGATCGTGCCCTGGTTGCGGACGATCACGGCCTGGTCGCTCATCGCCGGGACGTACGCGCCACCGGCCGTGCACGAGCCGAGCACCGCGGCGATCTGCGGGATGCCCGCGGCGGAGAGCCTGGCCTGGTTGTAGAAGATCCGGCCGAAGTGGTCGCGGTCCGGGAACACCTCGTCCTGCATCGGGAGGAAGGCGCCGCCGGAGTCCACGAGGTAGACGCAGGGCAGCCGGTTCTCCAGCGCGACCTCCTGGGCGCGCAGGTGCTTCTTCACCGTCATCGGGTAGTAGGTGCCGCCCTTGACGGTGGCGTCGTTGGCGACCACCACCACCTCGCGTCCGGCGACCCGGCCGATGCCGGCGATCACCCCGGCCGCAGGCGCCGCGCCGTCGTACATCCCGTCGGCGGCCAGCGGGGCCAGCTCCAGGAAGGGGGAGGCCGGATCGAGCAGGGTGTCCACCCGGTCGCGGGGCAGCAGCTTTCCGCGGGAGGTGTGCCGGGCGCGGGCCTTGGCACCGCCGCCCAGGGCGGCCGCGTCGAGCTTCGCGCGCAGCTCGGCGACCAGGGCCCGGTGCGCTTCGGTGTTCGCGCGGTAGGCCTCGGAGGCCGGGTCGACGGAGCTGCCGAGCCGGGGCGCCGGTGCGGCGGCCGCGGACGGTGCGGCGCCGGGCGCGGCAGTGCCGGCCGCTGCGCCGAGCCGGAAGCCGGTGGATGTTCCGGCAGTTGAGATGACCATTCCCAAGAGCTCCCTTGCCCTCGGCACCAGGTGGGCAGCCGGGTGCGTCCGCCCGTGATCGCCACGTTAATTAACGTTAACTTACGCGCCCAGGTTAACGGCCGATAACCCGACTGTCTACGATGGACGGCATGCCGAACGTCCCCGCCGCCTCCGCGCTCCCCCGCCGCGACCAGATCCGCCGGGAGGCCGCGAGGCTGTTCGCGGCCCGGGGCTTCCTCGGTGTGGGGGTGGACGAGATCGGCAAGGCGGTCGGGATCAGCGGCCCCGGGCTCTACCGCCACTTCGCCGGCAAGGACGCGATGCTCGCGGACCTGCTGATCGGCATCAGCGAGCGCCTGCTGGACGAGGGGCGCCGCCGGGCCGGTGGCGGCGAAGGCCCGGCCGCCGCGCTGGACGCGCTGATCAGCGGCCACGTCCACTTCGCCCTGGACGACCGGGACCTGATCACCCTGCACGACCGGGAGCTGCTGAACCTCAAGGAGGAGGACCGGCGCACCGTCCGCCGGCTCCAGCGCGGCTACGTCGAGCTGTGGGTGGACGTGGTCCGGCAGGCCTACCCGCCGCTGGCCGGCCCCGCCGCCGAGCCGGTGGCGCGGGCCGCCGTGCACGCCGTCTTCGGCCTGATCAACTCGACCCCGCACAGCCTCGGCCCGAACCCCGACCACGGCGAGCGCGTCGCCCTCCAGCGCGACGGCATGGCCGCCCTGCTCCACGCCCTCGCCCACGGCGCGTTCGCGGCGGCCGCGGAATCGGCGGGCGTCCCCGCCGACGGTTCGGCGTCCGCGGGCGTTCGAGGCGCTCGGCGGCAGTCCGTCCGGAGGCCTGGTCCCAAAGGGTGACGCCCGACCCGTCCCCGGCCGCTGGGCGCGCGAGGGGTCGTCGGCGATCCTGGAGACGGCCGGGGGAGTGGGCCGTTCGAGTGTCCGTCCGGGAATCACCGCAGGCCGTCGGCTGTTGGCCAGTCCGCTGGGCCGGATGATCGGGGCTCCCCCGGCCGGCCCCGAACCCCTCCGGCTCGGAAACGCCATGGCGGCCACCCGACGAAATGGTTAGCATCCCTAAATATGCCTGAGACTCACGGATCCACGGTGGAGCAATCCCCGAGCGGCCCCCCGGCCCCCGGCCCGACCCCGGAGGCTCCCGCCGACAGCCCGCAGACCGCCGCCGGGAACACCGGTCCGGCCGCGGCGGCCGCCCAAGGCGCCGAGGCGGCCGGCTGGCTGCGCCGTCTGGTCGGCTACAGCTGGCGGTCCCGGCGCAGCCTGCTGCTCGCGTTCGGCGCCTCGCTCCTCGGCATGGCCGTCACCGCGCTGGTGCCGCTGGTCACCAAGCTGATCATCGACGACGTCATCATCGCCCACACCCGTTCGCTGGCCCCCTGGGCGGTGGTGCTGCTGCTCGCCGCCCTCGTGGTCTTCGGCTGCACCCAGGTCCGCCGCTACTACGGCGGCCAGCTCGCCGTCGACGTCCAGCACGACATGCGCAGCGACCTGTTCCGCTCGCTCGGCCGGCTCGACGGCCACCGCCAGGACCGGCTGGACACCGGTCAGGTGATCGGGCGGGCGACCTCCGACCTCCAGCTGGTCAACGGCCTGCTCTCGATGCTGCCGATGATGACCGGCTACCTGCTGATGTTCGTCATGTCGCTGGCCGTGATGGTCTGGCTGTCCCCGCCGCTCACCCTGGTCGCCCTGGTCATGGCCCCCGCGCTGTGGTGGGTCTCGGTGCTCAGCCGCAAGCGCCTCTTCCCCGCCACCTGGGCCGCCCAGCAGGAGGCGGCCGCCGTCGCGGGCGTGGTGGACGGCGCGATCGGCGGCGTCCGCGTGGTCAAGGGCTTCGGACAGGAGGCGCAGGAGCTCGACAAGCTGGAGGAGGCCTCCCACAACCTCTTCGCGGCCCGGCTCCGGTCGATCCGGCTGAACGCCCGGTACAACCCGGCGATGCAGGCGATCCCGGCGCTCGCCCAGGTCGGCGTCCTCGCCTTCGGCGGCTGGCTGGCGGTCGATGGCCGGGTCACGCTGGGGACCTTCGTCGCCTTCTCCACCTACGTCGCCCAGATGACCGGCCCGGTGCGGATGATGACCATGGTCATCACCGTCGGCCAGCAGGCCCGGGCCGGCGTCGAGCGGGTCCTGCAGCTGATCGACGAGCGCCCGCTGGTCCAGGAGCGCCCGGACGCCCGCACCCTGGACCTCGCGCACGGTGGCTCCCCGGCCGGCGCCTCGGCGATCGGCACCCCCGCCGACGCCCCCGCCGACGCTGCCGCCAACGCCCTCGCTGCCGCCCCCGTCGGCCCGCGGACCCCCGACGTCGCCCTGGAATTCGACCGGGTCGAGTTCCGCTACGACACCGAGCACCCCGCCCCCGTCCTGCACGGCCTCAGCCTGAAGCTGGCCCCCGGCGAGACCCTCGCCCTGGTCGGCGCCTCCGGGTCCGGCAAGTCGACGGTGGCCCAGCTGGTGCCCCGCTTCTACGACCCCGCCTCCGGCACCGTCCGCCTGTACGGCCACGACCTGCGCGACCTCACCCTGGACTCGGTCCGCGCGACGGTCGGCATCGTCCCCGAGGAGAGCTTCCTCTTCTCCGAGTCGGTCCGCACCAACATCGCCTACGGCCGTCCGGACGCGACGGACGAACAGGTGGTCGCCGCAGCCCGCGCCGCCCAGGCCGACGAGTTCGTCCGCGCGCTGCCGGACGGCTACGACACCAAGGTCGGCGAGCAGGGCCTGACCCTCTCCGGCGGCCAGCGCCAGCGCATCGCACTGGCCCGGGCGATCCTCACCGACCCCCGGATCCTGCTGCTGGACGACGCCACCTCGGCGGTGGACCCGCAGATCGAGGCGGAGATCCACGACGCGCTGCGCTCGGTGATGACCGGCCGCACCACGCTGCTGATCGCCCACCGCCGGTCGACCCTCCAGCTCGCCGACCGGATCGCCGTCCTGGAGCGCGGCCGGCTGCTGGACCTCGGAACGCACGAGGAACTCGAAGCCCGATGTCCCCAGTACCGGGCCCTGATCACCGACCCCGAGGCCGGCTCCGCCGACCGGCACTCCGCCCCCGAACCGGCATCCGATGAACCGGCGTCCCCGGCGGCGCCCCCGGCGGCGTCCCCGGCGAAGCCCGGGCGGGCGACCGGGCAGCGCGCCGCCGACGGCACTCCCACCGACGGCGCTCCCGGCACCGCCGGAACCGACGGCACCGCCGGAACCCGGGCCACTCCCGGAACGGACGACACCGACGACACCGCGGGAACCCCCGGAACCCGGGCGACCCCCGTCCTCCCCACCCCCGCCCTGGCCAAGGCCGCCCGCACCGCCGACCCCGACCTGCTGGACCGGGTCGCGGCCCTGCCGCCGGCCTCCGACACCCCGGACGTCCCCCGCGCCGAGGCCGAGGCCGGCGACCCCGACTTCACCCTGCGCCGCCTGTTGCGCTCCTTCCGCACCCCGCTGCTCATCGCCCTCCTGCTGGTCGCCCTGGACGCGGCGGCCGGACTGGTGCTGCCGGTGCTGATCCGGCACGGCATCGACGACGGCGTCCGCAAGGGCCTGATGTCCGGCGTCGCGGTCGCCTCGCTCACCGCACTCGTCGTGGTGCTGCTGGACTGGGTGGTGCAGGGCGCGGAGAACCGGGTCAGCGGCCGTACCGGCGAGCGCGTCCTCTACACGCTCCGGCTCAAGATCTTCGCCCACCTCAACCGGCTCGGCCTGGACTACTACGAGCGCGAGCTGACCGGCCGGATCATGACCCGGATGACCACCGACCTGGACTCGCTGACCTCCTTCCTCCAGACCGGCATGGTCACCGCGGTGGTCAGCCTGCTGACCTTCGCCGGGATCTTCGCCGCCCTGCTGATCATCGACGCCGGCCTGGCCCTGGTGGTCTTCGCCGTCCTGCCGCTGCTGGTGATCGCCACCCTGGTGTTCCGCAAGAAGTCCAAGGACCAGTACGAGCGCTCCCGCGACCTGATCGGCACCGTCAACGCCGACCTCCAGGAGAACGTGGCCGGCATGCGGATCGTCCAGGCGTTCCGCCGCCTGGACACCAACACCGACCGCTTCGTGGCCCGGGGCATCGCCTACCGCGAGGCCCGGGTCAGGGCCCAGCTCTACATCTCGCTGTACTTCCCGTTCGTCCAGTTCCTCTCCAGCGTGGCCGCCGCGCTGGTGCTGATCGTCGGCGCGGCCCGGGTCGACGCCGGGACGCTGACGGTCGGCGCGCTGGTCGCGTACCTGCTCTACATCGACCTGTTCTTCGCGCCGGTCAACCAGCTGTCCCAGGTGTTCGACGGGTACCAGCAGGCCTCGGTGGGCCTCGGCCGCATCCGCGAGCTGCTGCGCACCCCGACCACCACGGCGGAGGCGGCCGACCCGGTCCCGGTGGTCAAGGGCCTGCGCGGCGAGATCTCCTTCGAGGGCGTCGGCTTCGCCTACAACGGCGGTGCGGACGGCGCCCCGACCGTGCTGAGCGACGTGGACCTGCACATCCCGGCCGGGCAGACGGTGGCGCTGGTCGGCGAGACCGGCGCCGGAAAGTCGACGCTGGTGAAGCTGGTCGCCCGGTTCTACGACGCGACGGAGGGCACCGTCCGCGTGGACGGGGTCGACCTCACCCGCTACGACCTGGCGCAGTACCGCCACCGCCTGGGTGTGGTGCCGCAGGAGGCGTACCTGTTCGCGGGCACGGTCCGCGAGGCCATCGCCTACGGCCGGCCGGGCGCCTCGGCGGCCGAGGTGGAGGCGGCGGCCCGGGCGGTCGGCGCGCACGACATGATCGTCCGGCTCTCGGGCGGCTACGACCACGAGGTGGCCGGCCGCGGGCGCAACCTCTCGGCGGGTCAGCGCCAGCTGATCGCGCTGGCCCGGGCGGAGCTGGTCGACCCGGACATCCTGCTGCTCGACGAGGCCACCGCGGCGCTCGACCTGGCCACCGAGGCCGCGGTCAACCAGGCCGCGGACCGGCTCAGCGGCGGACGGACCACCCTGGTCATCGCCCACCGCCTGACCACCGCCGAGCGTGCCGACCGGGTGGTCGTCCTGGACCACGGCCGGGTGGTCGAGGACGGCACGCACGCCGAACTGCTCGCCCTGGGCGGCACCTACAGCCGGCTCTGGCGGGCGTTCATCGCCGACGGCCACCCGGCGGCCGAGGCCGTCGCCGCCGGATAGGCCGCCCCGCACCGGGCCGGGGGCGGCGTCAAGCCGGCCCCGGCCGGCCGCGATCCCGAACCTCTGCGATCCCGAACCTCTGTGACCTCGAACCTCCGCGTCCCGTCCGGCGGTCCTTCGTACGAACCGTCAGGCGGCGATCAGCGAGGCCAGCAGTCCCGAGGCGTCGATCCCGCGCGGCAGGTCGCTCACCTGCCCGTCGCCGACCTCGACCACCCGCCAGCCGGAGCCGTCCGCCCGGCTGGCGAGGTCGGTGGTGACGAAGCGGCAGCCGAGCCTGCGGACCAGCGCAGGGACATCGGTGAGGTCGGGCTCGACGGTCCGGCGCGGGGCGTCCGGGTGCGGCCCGACCAGGACGGGCCGGCCGTCCAGCCACCACACCCGGGCCTCCACGGGCCGCCCGCCGCTGCCCGGCGCGTCGCCGTCGGCGTGCTCCGGGCCGGCCGCACCGGCGGCACCGGACACCTCGCTCACGTCGGACACCCCGCTCGCGTCGGCCGCGCGGTCGGCGCCGTTCGCGCCGGCCGGCCCCGCCGGGACGCCCGCGCCCTCGAACTCCTCGTACCGCCGCAGCACCACGCCGCCCGCCAGGAACTCGCCCTGCAGCTCGACGAACCGTTCCACCACCCGTCCGACGGCCGCCAGGTCGGCCAACTCGGGCACGTAGCAGGCCTCGTGCCACTCGTGCTTGCGCGACTTCACGTAGTCCTTGACGATCGCCGGCCCGTGCCCGCCGATCCGGGCCGCGGCCTCCGCCAGTTCCTCGGGCCCGGGCGCCACCGGCCCCTCCGACGGGATCCACGCGCTGGCCGGCGTCGCACCCTCGAACACGTCGTACCAGCCGGGCAGTTCGTGGGCCGCCGCGTACCCGGGCGGGCTGGTCAGCAGGGTGCCGCCGCGGGCGGTGAGCGCGGCGGCGAAGTCGGCGTACCGGGTGGTGGGCAGCATCCAACCCCGGTACCAGAGCGGCCCGCTGTCCGCCGGTACCCGTCGGACGGCCTCCTCGGCCCGCCCGGCGAGCAGCCCGTCGTGGTCGACCAGATGGTGCTCGCCACCCAACTCCCGCAGCATCCTGGCCTCCCAGGCGAAGTGCGGGTCGGGCCGGCGCGGGTTGAGCGGATCGGCGGGGAAGATGATCGCGGGTACGGGCATGGCCGTCAGAGTACGGTCGGTGGGCTGATCCCGGGCCCGCCACGACGGACGGGTCGACCCGAGCACCCGACCGGAGTGCCGAATCCGCTCGACGCCCCGGGCGGCCACTGCGAGAGTGACCCGATGCGAAATCTGCTGAGCTCCCGCAAGCGCAGGCCGAGGCGGGCCGCCCGCACGGTGGTCCTGGACGAGAACGGCTCGGTCTTCCTGCTCCGTTCGGACAACGACGAGGTCGGCGTGCACTGGACCATGCCGGGCGGCGGGCTGGAGCCGGGCGAGACCCCGTGGGACGGCGCCCGGCGCGAGCTGTGGGAGGAGACGGGCTGGAGCGACCTCGAACCCGGCCCGCTGCTCTGCACCTGGGAGCACGACTTCACCTGGCACGGCACCCCGGTCCGCCAGCACGAGCACATCTACCTCGCCGCAGGGCCGCACCGCGGCCCGGTCGGCGACGTCAGCGCGGTGCACGCGGTCGACCGGATCCTGGACTGGCGCTGGTGGACCCCGGCCGACCTCGCCGACGAGAACGCCGACGCGCTCTGGCCGCCCGCGCTGCCGGAACTGCTGGACACGGTCCGCGCGGGCTGGGCCGTGGACGGTCGACCGCCGGTGCCTGTCGACCTCGGATACGTCCCGAACGGCCCGGTCACCCGTCGGGCCCGCTAGCGCCGTCGGGCCCGCTAGCGCCGCTGGGCCCGCTGGGTCCGCTGGACCCGCGCGGCCCGGCGCCCTCCCGGCCTGTCGGGCCCGCGCGGCCCGGCACCGAACGGCGCCCGGTGGAGCGGCTACCCGCGCCCGCCGCGCCGGGTCCGCGCGGCCGGACCGGGCTCCCAGCCGTGCAGTTCCAGCTCCCGGTCGTGCAGCGCGGCGGGGTTCATCAGCACCGTCAGCGGGGCGCCGACCAGCTGGTCGGCCGCGAGCCCGGTCGCGGACAGCAGCTGCTCGGTCGGCACCGAGACGGCGATGGCGGGCCGCCAGGAGGGCAGCACCACCAGGCAGGTGCCGCGGCCGACCCGGATCGGCCGGGCCGCCACCCGTACCGGTGCCCGTTCCTCCGGCCGACCGAGGGCCTCGGTGGGCCCCGGGCCGGCGCCGATCAGGATGCCGAGCGGCGGTTCGGCCCACGAGGCCCCGGCGGAGGGGCCGACGGTGCCGTCGACGGCAGAGCGGTCGACGGCGGCGGGGTCGGTCCCGGCAGAGCTCCGGCTGGCGACGCCGGTTCCGGAGCCGGCATCGAGAGCCCCGGCTCGGGGAGCTCCGGTTCGGGGAGCTCCGGTTCCGAACGACGGTCCCTGCGCCGCCGCTCCCGCCGCGCCGGCCCGTTCGCCCCGTTCGCCGGCCCGTTGGTCGGCCCGGCCGGTGGCACCCGGCAGGCCCGTGCCGGTCGGGCCGGACGCGGCCGTCTCCCGTGCGGTCGCCCCCTGCCCGCTCCGGGCGGCCTGCGGGTGCATCCGGCGCAGTCGCCGTGAGGGCGACGGCCGCCGGGATCCCAGGATCCGCGGCTCTTCGCGCATCGTGCGCTGTGTCGGCACGGACGGACCGGCCTCCGAGGGCGCGGCGGCGGACCCGAACCGGACGAACCCGGTCTCGGCTCCGTCCGGCCCGTGGAGGGCGTCGGGCGCCTCGGTGGCACGCTCGTCGGATGCGCCGGGAGCGACCGGACCGTCCTCGGTCTCCGCGTCCACGCCGGGCGGGGCCGGTACCTCCGCGACCGGTAGACGGCACGCGTCCGCCGGCGGGACGGTCGGCGCCTCCGCGTCGTACCGGCGGCGCGGCTGCGGCACCGAGTCGAGGCGTGCCGGGCCGGTCCGGCGCGCCCCTCCCTCCGGGAAGCCGGGCGCGGCCGCACCGGGCTCGACGACGGTCGCGATCGAGCACACCGGGACGGCCGCGGCGGGCGGGCCCGGTACGGCGGGCGGGGGCGAGGATCCGGCGCTGTCCCCGGGCGGGCCGGGCAGGGACGGGTCGGTTGCGGCGGGGTGGAGCGAAGTCATCTGCGGGCCCTTCGGGGAACGGTCCCGACGATCCTCCCGCACCACGCGATCAGCTCCAAGCGTCGAACCCGACGGTGTGCGCGATACCACCGCGACACCACCGCGGGATCGTCGTGGGATCACCCGGGATCGCCCAAGACGGCGCAGGGCGAACACCGTTGCCACACGACCGGAACGGCACCGTGTTCTGCCCGCGGGCCCCGATCCCGCCCCGCCGGGCAGGATCGGCCGAGCGACCGGTCAACGGTTGGTCGAGCGACCGGCGAGCGACCGGCCCTCGGGCCGGTCAAGGACCGGCCGGGAGATCAACCAGCGGGCGCGACAAAGCCCTTGAGGTCGGCGAGCACCGCGTTCGCCGCCATGACGCCGAGCCCGAGGAACCAGGTCTCGTCCGAAACCGGCCGGGCCTGACCGGACTTGACCGCACCGAGCGTCTTCCAGAGCGCGCCGCCCAGCACCGCGTCCTGGTTGGTCGAGCTGGGGCTTCCGTACACGCCGTAGAAGATCCAGTCGGCGTCGGCCTTGTCGATCTGCTCCGGGCTGACCTCCACCGCGAGCTCCTGGACCTGCTCGATCCCGGGCTGCGGCAGCGGCACGTCGGTGAGGATGGTGCCGATGAAGGAGAGCTCGGCGTAGAGCCGGGTCCGGCCCGGCATGAAGCGCAGCGGAGTGATGGTGGGCCGCTTGTCGCCGAGCTTCGCGCCGATCGCCGCGGCCGCGGCCTGGTACGCGTCGAGCTGCGCCTTGGCCTCGGCCTCCAGGCCGAACGCACTCGCGTTGAGCAGGAAGTTCTGCTTCCAGGGGTAGCCGGGGCGCAGCGAGAAGACGGTCGGCGCGATCTTGGACAGCTGGGCGTACTGGTCCTGGGCCCGCAGCTGGCTGCCGAGGATCAGGTCCGGCTTGAGCGCGGCGATGGCCTCCAGGTTGAGGCTGTTGATGGTGCCGACGGCGGCGGGGCTGCCGGCCTTGTCCTTGAGGTAGGACGGCAGGGACTTGGAACCGTCGGTGTACACGACGCCGACCGGCTGGATGCCGAGGGCGACGACGTTGTCGAGCTCGCCGGTGTCGAGCACCACGACCCGGGTGGGCCTGGCCGGGATGACGGTCTCGCCCATCGCGTGCCGGAGGGTGCGCGGGTAGACGCCGGGGGCGGCGTCGGTGCCGAAGCCCTTCATCTTCTCGATCACGGCCGCGTAGTCGTCGCCGCCCTGCTTGACCGACTTCTGGTTCGGGGAGGAGCCGCCGCCGGCCGGGGTCGAACCGCCGCTGCCGCCCGATCCACCCGCGCCGCCCGAGCTGCCGCAGGCGGTGAGCAGTCCGCCGAGGCCGAGCACGGCACCTCCGGCGATCCCGGCGGTGAGGAACCTGCGGCGGGTCGCGGTGCGGGGGGCGAGGGCCAGGTCGTCGGAGGTGGGGGGCACGCGACGCTCCTTTCACGATCGAATTTAGGTTAGGCAAACCTATCCGATGAGAGGGAGGCGGGGGTGCGGGCCGTCCGCGCCGAAGGGGCAAACCATGTCGAACCTTGGCAAAAGGGAGAAAATTTCTTGGCCCAACTCCTTTGAAACAAAGGTACATGGGTGAACAAGCCATAAATACAGCAACCCCAATGCCCTTCAGGCGAACGAATCGAAGCAAGTGGTTTAGATCACCAAGGGTTGGTCTACTCAACCTTCCATGCCCGCCTCTAGGGTGCGCTGGTGTTTGATCAGCAGCTCTCAGAGCACACGAGCAGCGGCCGGGCAATGGCGCCCGGCGCTCCGCAGGGTGCCCCGGTCAGTGGCATCAGTGGTGGAGTCCCCGGCAGTCAGGGGACCGCTGGGGGAGCGGGGGACAAGGGTCTACGGGGCGGTTCCGTCGGCCTGCTGAGCAGTGTGGTGCTGGGCGTCTCGACGGTCGCCCCGGTCTACTGCCTGACAGCGACACTCGGACCGACCGTCACCGCGGTCGGCGTCCAGATGCCCGCGGTGTTCCTGGCGGGCTTCCTGCCGATGCTGCTCGTCGCGTTCGCGTACAAGGAGCTGAACAAGGACTTCCCGGACTGCGGCACGTCCTTCACCTGGGGCGTCCGGGCCTTCGGCCCCCGGGTCGGCTGGCTGGCCGGCTGGGGGCTGACGGTGGCGACCATCATCGTGCTCTCCAACCTGGCCGGGGTCGCGACCGACTTCCTGTACCTGATGCTCGGGGAGATGACCGGCAGCGGCTGGGTCACCGAACTCGACCAGAACAAGGCCGTCCACCTGCTCACCGTGGTCCTGCTGATCGCCGGCGCCACCGCGATGAGCTACCGGGGGATGACCGCCACCAAGTGGTTCCAGTACAGCCTGGTCGGCCTCCAACTGGCCGTGCTGCTGCTCTTCTCCGCCATCGCCATCGGCAAGGCCGCCTCCGGTGACCTGCCCGACTCGATCGGCTTCTCCTTCTCCTGGCTCAACCCGCTCCAGGTCAGCTCGTTCAGCGCGTTCACCGCCGGACTGTCGCTGTCGATCTTCATGTACTGGGGCTGGGACACCTGCCTGACCATGAACGAGGAGACCCAGGGCAGCGCCAAGACCCCCGGCCGCGCCGCGATGATCTCGATGGTCACCCTGGTCGGCTCGTACCTGCTGGTCGCGATCGCCTCCCAGATGTTCGCGGGCGTCGGCAGCACCGGCAACGGCCTCGGCAACCCGGCCACCGCCGACAACGTCTTCGCCGCACTGGCCCGTCCGGTGCTCGGCTCGCCGTGGAGCATCCTGCTCTTCCTGGCCGTCGTCGCCAGCGCCGCCGCCAGTCTGCAGACCACCTTCATCCCGGTGGCCCGCACCCTGCTCGCGATGAGCGCCTACCGCGCCGTGCCGCCGCGCTTCGGCGCCGTCCACCCGCGCTTCCGCACCCCCGGCTACGCCACCGTCGCGGCGGGCATCGCCACCGCGGTCTTCTACGTCGGCATGAGCCTGATCAGCGAGAACGTCGTCCAGGACACCATCCTGGCGCTCGGCCTGATGATCTGCTTCTACTACGCGCTGACCGCCTTCGCGTGCGTCTGGTACTTCCGCCGCTCGCTGCGCGGCGGTGTCCGCGACCTGCTGCTCAAGGGCGCCGCCCCGCTCCTCGGCGGCGTGCTGCTCACCGCGGTCTTCCTCCAGACCCTCACCGACGCCTGGGACCCGGACTACGGCAGTGGTTCGGTCTTCGGCATCGGCTCGGTCTTCGTGATCGGCGTCGGCATCCTGCTGCTCGGCGCCGCGCTGATGACCTGGTACGGCTTCATCCGGCCGGAGTTCTTCCGCGGCGAGACGCTGCACAAGGACACCCCGGCACTGGTCGTGGAGGACTGACGCCGTTACTGTGGGCTGCATGAAGCGCTTCGTGGGCCTGTGCTGGTGGCCGTCCTAGGACGGCCACCACACCTGCCTGACCAGGGCCGTCCGGGATGGACGGCCCTGCTGCGTTTCCCCGCAGGACGGGTTCCTCGCCCCGGACGGCCGCCACCGCCGCCGCACCGAGGAGATAGACCTTGACCACCGCCGCCGCCGTGACCACCACTGCGACCACCGCTTCCGCGCGCACAGCTTCCGGGAGCACAGCCTCCGCGACCACCGCTCTCGCGACCGCCGCCGCCAACACGTCCGTTCCGTCCGCCCCGGTCGACGATCCGACCGCCCACCGCGTCCTCACCGGGGACCGGCCCACCGGACCGCTCCACCTCGGCCACTACTTCGGCACCCTGCGCAACCGGGTCCGGCTCCAGGACCAGGGAGTCGAGATGTTCGTCGTGGTCGCCGACTACCAGGTCATCACCGACCGCGACCTCGCCGACCGGCTCGCCGAGCACACCGAGAACCTCGTCCTCGACTACCTCGCCGCCGGCCTCGACCCCGAGCGGGCGACGATCTTCCCGCACAGCGCCGTCCCCGCCCTGAACCAGCTGCTGCTCCCCTTCCTCAGCCTGGTCAGCGTCGCCGAACTGGGGCGCAACCCCACCGTCAAGGACGAGATCACCCACTCCCGGCAGGCCGCCGTCAGCGGGCTGATGTTCACCTACCCCATCCACCAGGCGGCCGACATCCTCTTCTGCAAGGCCGACCTGGTCCCGGTCGGCCAGGACCAGTTGCCCCACCTCGAAGTCGCCCGCACCGTCGCCCGCCGCTTCAACGAGCGCTACCCGCACGCCGACGGCAGCGCCGTCTTCCCCCGACCGCAGGCCCTGCTCTCCGACGCCCCGATGCTGCTCGGCACCGACGGCGGCAAGATGAGCAAGAGCCGGGGCAACGCGGTCGCCCTCGGCGCCACCGAGGACGAGACCGCCCGGATCATCCGCGGCACCAGGACCGACGCCGACCGCCGGATCGGCTACGACCCGGTCAACCGTCCCGAAGTCTCCAGCCTCGTCCTGCTCGCCGCCCTCTGCCAGGACCGCGCCCCCGAGGCCGTCGCCGAGGAGATCGGCGACGGCGGCGCCGCCGCGCTCAAGCGCACCGTCACGGAGTCCGTCAACGAGTTCCTCCGCCCGATGCGCGCCCGCCGCGCCGAACTCGCCGTCGACCGGGGCCACCTGCGGCAGGTCCTGCGCGACGGCGCCGAGCGGGCCAACGCCGTCGCCGACGCCACCCTCGCCGAGGTCCGGGAGGTGATGGGGGCGGCCATCTGAAGAGCGCTCACCCGCCGGAGCCCGCCGAAGCCGTCCGGACAGCGGACCGCCTCCCGCGGACATCGGCCGGTTGACACGGGGCATATCGTCACCGGGCGGTCGCGGCCACAGCGCGACCGCCCGCACCCCGCTCCCGCGCCCGAAAGGTGGCCCGGCCCATGGACCAGCACCCGACCGCACCCGGCCAGGGGCTGACCCGCCCGCCGCACCTGCGCCCCGGCGACCACATCGCCGTCGTCGCGCCCAGCGGCCCGATCGACGCGGCACGCCTCACCGCCGGGTGCGCGATCCTCCGCTCCTGGGGACTGCGCGTCACCGTCGCCCCGCACGTCCTCGACACCCACCCCTCCCTCGGCTACCTGGCCGGCACCGACGCGGACCGCGCCGCCGACCTCCGGAACGCCTGGCTCGACCCCACCGTCGACGCCGTCATCTGCGCCCGCGGCGGGTACGGCGCGCACCGCATGGCCGACCTGCTCGACTGGACCGCGATGCGCGCCGCCGGGCCCAAGCCCTTCATCGGCTTCAGCGACGTCAGCTCCCTCCACGAGGCGTTCGCCCAGCGCCTCGGCCTCGCCACCCTGTACGGACCGCTGGCCGCCGGGGCCTCCTTCGTCTCCGACGGCCCGACCGCCGAGCACCTCCGCCGCACCCTCTTCGACCCCGCCGCCGTCACCGTCCTCACGTCACCCACCGCCGCCCCGCTCGTCCCCGGCCGGGCCCGCGGCGTCACGGCCGGCGGCTGCCTCCACGTCCTCACCGCCGAGCGCGGCACGCCCGCCGCCCGGGCCTCGTACGAGGGAGGCATCCTGCTGCTCGAAGACGTGAACGAGCACCCCTACCAGCTCGACCGCCTGCTCACCCAGCTCCTGCGCTCCGGTGCCCTCGACGGCGTGGCCGGTGTCGCCCTCGGCTCCTGGGAGGGCTGCGGACGGCCGGAACGGGTCCGGGACGTGATGCTCGACCGGCTCGGCGGGCTCGGCGTCCCCGTGCTCTGGGAACTGGGCTTCGGCCACTGCCCGTCCACCCTCACCGTCCCGCTCGGCGTTCCCGCCCTGCTCGACGCCGACGCCGGCACCCTCACCCTGGACCTGCCCGCCCTCGCCGAACGCTGAGCCGGCTCGGCCCGGCGGCCCCGTGCCCGGCACGGGGCCGCGCCGAGCACGGGCGTGCTCAGTAAGACGGGCGCGCTCAGTAAGGTGCGGCCATGAACGAGGACCGCCTCACCGCCCTTGCCCTCGCTTTCCTCCGCGGCCCGGGCAGCAACGCCCGCACGATCCTGGGACTTGCCGGCCCGCCCGGCGCCGGCAAGTCCACCCTGGCCCGCCACCTGGTCGCCGAGGTCGAGCGTGCCGAAGGCCCCGGCACCGCCGCCTACGTCCCGCTCGACGGCTTCCACCTCTCCGGCGCCCAGCTCGACCGCCTCGGCCTGACCCACCGCAAGGGCGCCCCGGTCACCTTCGACGCCCACGGCTACCTCGCCCTGCTGCGCCGCATCGCGGGCGACCGGTTCCAGGACATCTACGTCCCGGACTTCGACCGCACCCTGGACGAACCGGTCGCCGCCCGCCACGTGGTCCGCCCGCACACCCGGCTCGTCATCACCGAGGGCAACTACCTCGCCTCCGCCGACACGCCCTGGTCCGATGCCCGCCGACTCCTGCGCGAGCTCTGGTACGTGCACACGGATGACGAGGTCCGCGAGGAGCGTCTGCTCCGGCGGCACCGCGACGGCGGCCGCGACGAGGCCACCGCGCGCCAGTGGGTCACCGGCAACGACCACCCCAACGGCGCGTACGTGAAGCCCGGGCGGGCGCTCTGCACCCGCACCGTCTCCGGGACGGGTTTGCCTTCGATCCCGGACAGGGGTAGTGTTTCCTAGTCGCTCGGCAGGGAGCACCGGACACGCATCGGCGCGGACGGTCCCGGAGCGGCCAATCCCCAGAAACACCACTTCCGGTTCGTGCCGGTCGTTTTCGCTTTTCGCGTCTCGACCTGGTGCTTATTCGGCGTGCGCGTTTTATCGGATTGCGGTCGGATTCGCTTTTTGGAGCGGGGATCGGCTAGAGTTTGAAACGTCGGACAGGGCGTCAAGCCCCGGAAGACACCGGCGAGTTGGATGAACGAAGCCCCGGAAACGGAGCGGAAAACATCTGATAAGCTGGAAACACGAAAGAACGAAGCCCGGAG
>NZ_JBVJBI010000055.1:0-46568 GCF_055589745.1 Kitasatospora sp. NPDC041917
CACGCTGTTGAGTTCTCAAGGAACGGACGCTTCCTTCGGACCGCCTTCCAGCGGACCCTCCGGGCTTCGTTCTTTCGTGTTTCCAGCTTATCAGACACTTTCCGCTCCGTTTTCCGGAGTTTCATTCATCCGATTCGCTTTCGCCTTTCGGCGCTCCCGAACTCTATCAGAGCTTTTCGGTCCGTTTTCCCCGGTCATTCTCGAATTCAGATTCGAGCTCGTTCCGAGGGGCCGTCCCGTGGGGCAACTCGGAGAACACTACTCCCCTCCGGGTCGGAGGCCAAATACTCAGACCGCCGGGCTCGGCCGGGTGACCCGCTCGGCGACCGCAACCGTGGCGCGTCGCGGCAGGAGCGGGGACGGCTTCCGCGAGCGGGCCTTCGCCGTCGCCCGCGCGTACGTCGACTTCGCCGCCGACCACGGCGCACTACTGGAGCTGGCCTTCGCCCGCAAGCACGACCCCGCCGTGACGGACGGACTGGAGCTCGCCTGGCAGCCGCTGAAGGACGACCTCCGCGCGCTCATCTCCCTCGGCCAGACCCAGGGGCTGATCCGGGCCGGCGACGCCGACCGGATCGGCGCCATCCTCTTCACCGCCGTCCACGGCGTGGCCGCCCAGACCGCGAGCGGTCGGCTCTCCGGCCCGGCCCTGGACGAGGTCTTCGACGACCTGCTCACCCACCTGCTCCGCGGCCTGGCGCCGGGCGCCGACGACGAACCGCTGGCCGAGCCCGCCGCCCCGACCTGCTGACCGCCGCCCAGCGGCTGCCACCCCGCCAAAGAGCGGCCGGCCCGCCGAAAGGCAGCCGACCGCACCCGACCTGCGCCGGGTGCGGTCGGGCCGGGTCGTCTCCTACTTGAACAGGCGGTCGCCGCTGGTGGCCATACGGTGGGTGCCGCTGTGGCGGTTCACCCAGTCCCGGACCAGGTTGACGGCGTTGGCGCACTGCCAGCTGTTGTCGTACTCCCGCACGCCGGTGAAGGCGCCGTAGCCGGCGATGATGCCGTCCACCTGCGCGTCGCCCAGCAGCTTGTCGACGTACCAGGGGTCGTTGTAGGTGGTCGTCCAGGAGAGGGTGGCCGCGAGTCGTCCGGCGGCCCGGTCGGCGGCTCCCTTCTTCAGTTCCGCGCAGGTGTTGTAGGTGGCCTCCGTGCAGTTGCCGAAGCCCTTGGTGATGTCGCTGTCGCCGTAGTCCATCGCCCGGCGGCCGGCCGGGAATCCGGTGCCGGACTTGGCGAAGGCGCTCTGCACCTGATCCCGGGTGCCGGTCGTGGTGATGCCCTCCAGCGGGCCGAGCCTGCCCTCCAGGCTCTTCCAGCCCCGGCCGCCGACGTCCGGGGTGCTGCCGCCGTGGTACTCGTAGAAGCCGTAGAGCACCTGGATGCCGGCGGCCGTCAGCCGCTGGGCCTTGTCGCGCAGTCCGGCGACGCTGCAGGTGCGGTTGGGCTCCTCGCCGCAGTAGTTGGGGTCCTTGATGTCCAGCCAGACCAGCGACAGCCGGCGTCCCGCGTTGGCGTTGGAGACGATGCGGTCGAGCATGCTGTCGAAGCTGGGGCCGAGCCGGTTCTCGCCGGCCGAGGAACAGTCGTGGTAGGCGCGCCACTCGTTCGGGTTCCACCAGGCGCAGACGTCGATCTCGATGGCGTTGGCGCCGTGGTTGATCGCGGCGTCCACGCCGTCCAGGGTGTCGACCCGGTGCGCGATGGCGTAGATCGGGTGACGCTGGTCGGCGGCGGCCGCCGCCGCCGGGGTGGTGCCGAGCGCGGTGGCACCGAGGATCCCGCACAGTGCCGCCGCCAGTGCCGGGAGGGTTCGCGAGCGGGCGCCGTGCCTGGGGTGAGTGGTCAAGGGGAACACTCCTTCTTGTTGGCGTACTGACAAGACGATCCCACCAACTGCGCCTCGGCGTACGGCAAACGGGCCATGAACGACATCCGGGGGACTCGGCCGGGGACACCGGAACGGTCGTCCGCCAGACCTGCTGGGCGTGGTGGCTCTGCACCGAGCCGGCCAGGTTCGCCTCCAGGCCGCGGGCGTGGCACAGCTCCACCCCGGCGCGTCCGCGTGCTCGGCGAGGTCGAACGCCCCCGGCGTGGACGGCGCGCACGGGTCGTACTCCCGCAGGCCCACCAGGGCGCGCCGCACCTGCGGCAGCGTCTTGCGGGCGTCCCACAGGTCGAGGTCCTGGGCGAACAGTACGGACATCACCCGGGTGTGCGACAACTGCTCGCTCCGGCGCGGCGTCGCCGTGATCTCGCCGAGCACCTCGGCCAGTTCACCGGTCCGCATGCCGTCCAGGCCGACCGTGACGATCCCGCAGGGATGGACCCGGGTGCCCGTCGCCAGGGCGACTCCGAGGGCGGCCTGCGCCGCCTTGCCGACCTGCTCGTACGCCGGCTTGGGCAGGGCCCGGCCGTCCGCCCGCCCGCGCCCGGAAGCGGCGGGCGGGCCCCGAGTCAGCGCCTCGGGCCGACAGCGGCGTACAGCGCGCCGCCGGTCACCAGCAGCACCACCGCGGTCCAGGTGGACGCCTCCGTGCCGGGGGGAAAGGTCATCCAACCGAAGGCCTTCCCCACGGTGGTGGGCGGCAGCGGCGGGACGAGGACGGCGAACGCCAGCCAGCCGGTCGGCAGGACCCAGGCCAGGTGCGCCCCGCAGAGCACCGCCCCGAGCGCGGCCAGGCCGACCAGGCCCGCGCTGTCCCGGACGACGACCTCGGTGGGGACGAACGTCGGACCCACCGCCTGAACCGCCAGCAGCGCCGCACCGGCGACCGCGCCGATCAGCACCGTGTGCGCGGCCCGGCGGGGCGCCCACCGGATCGCGGCGGTCCGGTCCAGTGCGAGGTCCTGCCCGCCGAGCCCGACGGAACCCGCCGCCACGCCCGCGGTGAGCACGTAGAACGCGGTCGGGTCCATCGCATCCGTCGCGCCCGTACCGTAGCCCCGGGTGAGGGCCCACACCGCCAGCGCGACGAGCACGACCGCGGCGGCCGAGGCGGGCACCTGCCGTGAACGCGCGTACAGCATCAGCCACCTCATCACGACACACCCCCCACCGGCACCTCGCGCAGCCTTGCCGTGCAGGAGAGGGCGGCGGTGCGCAGCTCGGCGATCCGCGAGCGCTGCTCGGCGGGCGCCAGCCCCTTCAGCTCCTGCCAGAGGGCGTCGGCGTCCGCCCATGCCCTGCGCGAGAACACGTCGGTGGCCTGCTCCACCATCGGTCGGAGGGCGGGGTCACCGAGGGCCCAGCTCACGACGACGCTCTGGAGGGCGACGTCGTCCTGTGACCCGCCCTCCCGGGAGGTGCGGGCGTGGCAGCTCGGTGCCAGTCCCTGGGCGACCAGCGCGCGGGTCAGGTCGTTGCCGGTCGCGTCGATGAACAGCTGATCGTCGAAGTCGACCAGCACCGCGTCGGCGGGGAGCGAGCGGGGATCGCCGAGCGCGCGCAGCGCGGTGTCCTCCCGTACCGAGGTCGGCGCCTTGTCGCCCAGGGACTCGTGCAGCACGCGCAGCGCCTCCCGGCCGCGCGGCGCGAGCTCGGCCAGGTGCGAGCGGCTGGCCTGGGTCACGCACACCGGTCCGTCGCACACCATGGCCGCGGCGGCCTTGTCGACGACGTAGCTGTCGCGCGCGGCGGCCGGCAGGACCAGCAGGGCCACGGCGGCGCCGGCCAGGGCGGGGGTCGCCGCGAGCAGCCGGGCCCGGCGGGTGGCGGCCGCCAGCAGCGCGAGGCCGGTGGCGAGCAGGCCGAGCAGCCAGACCGTCTGGCCGAGGTGGACGGAGTCGGAGAGGGTCAGCAGCATCTGCCGCGGGTCCGCGGTCACCGGGGACAGCAGGCCGATCCGGTTCGACGTCCTGCTCTCCGGCACCTCCCCTTCGATCCGTATGCGCAGCATGCCCGTCACCGCGAGGCAGGCCACCACCAGGGCGGGCGGGGTGAGGACGGAGGGCAGCGTCCGCGCGACGCCCATGGCGAACACGGCGGCCGCGACGAGGCCCAGGACCGCCACCAGCGAGATCGGCAGCCAGCCGAGGCCCATGTAGGTGGTCGGGCCGAACGCCACCTGCGCTCCGCCCACGACGACGAGGAGGCCGAAGCCCACCGCCAGCGCGAGCGCGATCGCACCCGCCGGCAGCGCCGCACGGCGCCAGGCCGGCAGCGGCGTGGTCGTCAGCAGTTCGGTCATCCGCGAGCGGGGTTCACGCAGCCCGTACACCGCCCCGATGCCGACCACGAGCGGCAGCCAGAAGGCCAGCAGGGAACGGGTCCACATGGCCATGGTGGTCCACTGGGCCGTCCACCCCGCGGTGCCCCTCGACCAGATTCCGTCGTACAGGAGGAAGACCGCCAGGCTGCCGCCCAGGACGACGGCTCCGGCCCACGGGGCGGCCGAGCGCTTCAGCTCGGTTCGCAGTACACGTCGGTTCACCAGGCGCTCCCCTGCTGTCCGGAGGTGCGGAGCAGCGCCGAGTAGCCGCGCTCCAGGGGGCTGTCGCCGGGGTGCTCGGTGCTGCCCGCGGCGGCCAGTTCGTCCGGCGTGCCCTGGAAGACGAGGCGGCCGTCGGCGAACAGGACCACGTCGGAGCAGGCCGCCGCGACATCCTCGACGAGGTGGGTGGAGACGACCACGCAGGTGTCACGGCCCAGGTCGTGCAGCAGCTCGCGGAAGCGCAGCCGCTGTGCCGGGTCGAGGCCGGCCGTGGGCTCGTCCAGCAGCAGCACCGTCGGGGAGTTGACGATGGCCTGGGCGATGCCGGCCCGCCGCACCATGCCGCCGGACAGGGTCTTCATCCGGTGGTCGGCGCGGTCGGCCAGGCCCACCCGTTCCACGGCGCGCTGGACGGCCTCGGGGACGTCCTTCTTCGGGACCTCCTTCAACCAGGCCATGTACTCGACGAACTCGCGCACCGTGAAGCGCTTGTAGTAGCCGAAGTCCTGCGGGAGGTAGCCGATGCGGCGGCGCAGGGCCCGGTGGTCGCCCGCCTTGCCCAGGGAGGTGCCGAGCATCTCCAGTTCGCCCTCGGTGGGGCGCAGCACCGTGGCCAGGGTCCGGATCAGGGTGGTCTTCCCCGCCCCGTTGGGCCCCAGGAGGCCGTGGGCGCCGATGCCCAGGGAGAGGTCGAGGCCGTCGACGGCCATCGTGTTCCGTCCGACGCGGACCTTCAGGCCGTCGGCCCGGATCTCCCAGGCGTAGGTCTTCGGCGCGGTGTCGGCCGCGCTCGTCACGGGTGTCATGCGGTGGTCCCTTTCGATGGTGGACATTCGAGGGTGGACATGGGTTTCACAGCGTCGAGTACGCGTCCCTGCGGGCGATCACGGCGCCGGCGCCGAGCGCGAGGAGCAGCCCCCACAGGGGCAACCGGTCCGGTTGCAGGGCCAGTTGAAGGACGGAGGGGACGCGACCGGTGAGCGACGCGGGGGCCAGGACGACGGCGCCCCACGCGAGCGCCAGCCCGACGGAGGCGCGGGTCACCCCGACCACGCTGCCCAGTGCCAGGGCGGCGGAGGTGAAGGCCAGGGAGGGCAGCAGCCACTGCGCGGCCGTCATGGTCCCGGTCAGCCATCCCCCCAGCAGCAGCGGGGGCAGGACCACCACGAGGACCGCGGTGGTGCGCCTGAGCAGCAGCGGCAGGCCGGCCCTGGCGGTCGAGGCGGTCAGTTCGTGTGCCGGGTCCAGGCCGCTGGACCACGACGCGGCGACGCCGCACAGCGGCAGCACCGGCGCGATCAGCGACACGAGTGAGGAGCCGCCGAAGCGCTCCGACGGCGCGACCGCGTCCAGCAGCAGCGCCACCAGGGTGACGACGGCGGTCATGGCCAGCCACGGGGTCATCACCGGCGTCAGCCAGGACGACACCCATCCCGGCCGGTACCGCCGCGGGGCCACTGTGACCGCCGCGTCCAAGTGCGGTTCCAGACCGGCCCGGACGGTGTCGACGAGCGCGGCGATGCCGGGCACCCCGGTGGCCACGGAGGCCGCCAGCCGGCTCCGGCACGGCGCGCAGGTCTCCAGGTGGGCCTCCAGTGCCCAGACCGTGTCCGCCGCGATCGTCGTGGCGCCACGTGCGTAGTCGTCGATCAACTGCCTGGACGCGTGTTCCGTACTCATGCGAGCGCCTCCCGCATCGCGATCCGGGCCCGACGGGCACGGGTCTTGACCGTGCCTTCGGGCAGTCTGAGCAGGACGGCGGTCTCCCGGACGGAGAGCCCGTCGAGCACCGTGGCCTGCAGTACCTCGCGGAGTTCCGGCGCCAGCCGTCTCAGGGCGTCGCCGACGTCGCCGCCGACGGTCCCGGCGAGCGCCTCCTCCTCCGCCGCGGGCACCACCGCCCGCTCGGCCGCGGCGACCGGCGGTTCGGCGTGGTGGGCGCGGCGCCGGAACGCGTCGACGAGGCGGCGTGCCGCGATCGTCCACAGCCACCCGACGGCCGTCCCGCCGACCGCGCTCCCGGCGAACGCGCCGGCCGCGCGCCACACCGCGAGATAGGTCTCCTGCATGACTTCGGCGACGATCTGCTCGTCCGCGCAGCGGCGGCGCAGCCGCACCGCCAGCCATGGCGACGTACGCCGGTACAGCTCGTCGAACGCCCCGCGGTCTCCCCTGGCCACCAGCCGGAGGAGGCGCTCCTCGTCCACCTCGTCCAGTGCTCTCCTGCGTGATCTCACACCAGCCAGACGCGAGATCCGGCGCCCGGGTTCTGGATCCGGCGTGACCTGCGCCACATTCCGCGCCCGGGCCGTCGGCTCCGGCTGATCGGTCGGTCAGCCGGAGGGCGGGACCGGCGCCCGCGCCGCCGGTAAGGTGGTGGATCGTGGCCAGTCGTAAAACGTCGATCATGGAAGCAGCGGCGCGGGTGATCGCGCGGCGCGGGGTGCGCGGACTGCGGGTGGAGGAGCTCGCGGCCGAGGCGGGTGTGTCCACCGCGCTGATCTACTACCACTTCAAGGACCGTACGGGGATCCTCCGGCAGACGCTGGAGTTCATCAACGACCGGGCGGAGCGGTACACGACCGAACGCGCCGAGGACGCCCCGCCGCTGACGCCCCGCGAGGAGCTGGAGCAGACGCTGCTGCTGGAGCTCCAGGACACCCCGGAGGTGCGGGAGAACAGCACCGCCTGGGGCGAGCTGCGGGCGAGCGCGGTGTTCGACGAGACGCTGCGCGAGGACCTGGCGCGGGCCACCCGGATCTGGGTGCAGGAGGTCGCGGAACTGCTCGGCGACGTGCGGCCGATGGCCTCGGCGGTCGCGCTGGCCGGCGCGGCGGAGCGGCTGACCGCGCTGCTGGAGGGGCTGAGTACGCGCTGGCTCAGCGGCAGCCTGCCGCTGGCGCACGCCCGCACCCTGCTGACCGAGGCGATCGAGGTCGAGGTGGCCCGGCTCGGGTCCTGAGCCGTACGGACCGCGCAGGGCTTGTCACGCTGCGCGGGGAGCCCGTCAAGGATGCGTTATGGCGCGCCCACGGGTTTGACTGAACTTTCAGTCAGTGCGAGCCTGAAGCCGCAGGAAGGGTGCTGCCGCCGGCCCGTCCCCGTGGTGCGCCACCGCGTCGCGGCGCGAAGAGTGGGATCCGGCGGCCCTCGGCGCCCTTCCCGGCACCGTCGCACGATCTGGAGACCCTCATGACCCACTACCCCGACGACCGCTCCACCGGGCCGTACCCCTGGGTGCCGGCGGACGACGTCCCGCACGCGCGGACCTGGATGTCCTGGCCCTCCCGCAGGGGCGTGTGGGGACTGCGCCTGGGCGGCGTCCAGGAGGACATCGCCCTGATCGCCCGCACGATCGCCGAGTTCGAGCCGGTGGTGATGTGCGCCCCCGACGACTGGACCGCCGGCAAGGCCCGGTCCCGGTGCGGCTCCGGGGTGGAGGTGATCACCGCCATCCCCACCGACGACCTGTGGATGCGCGACACCGCGCCGGTGTTCCGCCGGGACGGGTACGGCGGCCTGGACGCGGTGATCCTCAACTTCAACGGCTGGGGCAACAAGCAGGTGCACCACGACGACGCCCGGGTCGCCGAGCGCCTCGCCGCCCGCCGCGGCCTGCGCCACACCTACGCGGACTTCGTCGGCGAGGGCGGCGCGATCGAGACCGACGGCGACGGCACGGTGATGGCCACCGAGAGCAGCCTGGTCAACAAGAACCGCAACCGCGGCATGAGCCGGGCCGAGATCGAGGAGTCCGTCCTGGAGGCCTACGGCGCGGACACCATGATCTGGCTGCCGGGCATCAGGGGCGAGGACATCACCGACGACCACGTGGACGTGACCTCCCGGTTCGTCCGCCCCGGCGTGGTGATGGTGCAGCTGCCGCCGGCGGACCGCAACGACTCCTGGGCGCGGGACGCCCGCGAGCAGTTCGCGATCCTCTCCGCCGCCACCGACGCCCGGGGCCGCCGCCTGCAGGTCGTCCCGGTGCACGGCCCGGACACCGTCCGCTCCCGCAGCTCCACGTTCGTCGACTCCTACCTCAACTTCGTCCTCGTCAACGGGGGCGTCATCACCGCCGAGTTCGGCGACGCGTACAAGGACGCCGCCGCCCGGGAGACGCTCGCCGCGGCCTTCCCCGGCCGCGAGGTGGTGCAGATCGACGTCGACCGCCTGATGGCCGGCGGCGGCGGCATCCACTGCTCGACCATGCACGAACCGCTGCCGTAGCCACCGGGCGGCCTGCGTCGCAGCCGCAGCCTCCGTACCGCACGTCCTGTCCACCGCACCGACCACCACAGCCGGAGTGCCCGTATGTCCCCTGCCCTGTCCCGCCGTACCCTGATGCGCCGCCTCGCCGGTGTCGGCGCCGGCGTCGGCGCCCTCACCCTCGGCCTCACCGCCTGCGACCCCAACGGCATCGAGGACGGCGCCACCCTGCCGCCCCCGCAGCCCGGCGGCACCCCCGGTGTGCGCCGCTTCGGCGCCGAGTGGGAGAAGCACCTGCGCACCGTGATGTCCTGGCCGGCCTCCGAGAACATCTGGGGCGAGCAGCTGCCGGACGTCCGCCGGGACGTCGCCGGCCTGGCCCAGGCCATCGCGGCGCGCGAACCGGTCGTGCTGATGGCCCGCCCCGAGCAGCAGGACGCCGCCCGGAAGGCCTGCGGCTCGGCCGTCGAGGTGGTGCCGATCGCCGTCGACGACCTGTGGGCCCGGGACACCCTGCCGGTGTTCGTCGAGGAGGGCGGCACGGTCAAGGGCGTCGACTTCAACTTCAACGGGTGGGGCGGCAAGCAGCAGCGCGGCAACGACGCCAAGGTCGCCCGGACGGTGCTGGCCAAGTACGGCGTGGAGCGGGTCGAGACCCGGCTGGTCGCCGAGGGCGGCTCCTTCGAGACCGACGGCCAGGGCACCCTGATGGTGACCGAGAGCTCCGTCGTCAACGACAACCGCAACCCGGGCATGACCCGGGACCAGGTCGAGGCCGAGCTGAAGCGGGTCCTCGGCGTGAGCACGGTGATCTGGCTGGCGGGCGTCAAGGGCAAGGACATCACCGACGCCCACGTCGACTGCCTGACCCGCTTCGCCGCCCCCGGCGTCGTCCTGCTCGACCAGGCCTTCCCCGGCACCCCGCCGGACGTCTGGTCCCGCTCGGCCGACCAGGCCCGCGCCGTCTTCAAGGACGCCACCGACGCGACGGGCCGCAAGCTCCAGGTGGTGGAGCTCCAGCAGCCGGACCCGGACAGGATCACCGGGCGCGGTGACGCCTTCGTCTCCTCGTACATGAACTTCTACATCGGCACGAAGGGCGTCTACCTGCCGAAGTTCGGCGATGCCAGGGCCGACGACCGGGCCCAGCAGATCATGAAGCAGTACTTCCCTGGCCGGGAGATCGTGCCGGTCACGATCGACGCGATCGCGGCCGGCGGCGGTGGCATCCACTGCGCCACCCACGACATCCCCGCCCTGGGCTGAGCGGGCGCCGGGCCGGCTCCCCGGGTCGGCCGGAGGGTCGGCCCGGCCCCACCGCCTCACGCCGCGGGCTGCTGCTGGGTGACGCAGTGGATCCCGCCGCCGCCCACGCCCAGGCTGTCGATGTTCAGCTGTTCGACGGTGCGGCCGGGGAACATCCGGGCGAGGGCGGCCCGGGCGGCACTGTCGGCCTTGGTGTCGCCGAACTGCGCCGCGATCACCGCGTTGTTGCACAGGTAGTAGTTGGCGTAGGAGCCGACGAAGTTGGGGTCGGTCGAGCGGATCAGGTTGTAGTCGGGCCCCTGGATCTGGCTGACCCCGAACGGAGTTCCCTGGGCGCTGGTGGAGGTGGTCAGGATCCGGTACTGCTGCCGTGCGTCGTTCGACCAGGCGTCGGTGTCGCTCGCCAGCGGCATCTGGACCGCGGCCGTCCCCGCGCCGAGGAAGCGGGAGGTGGCGTCCACGTGGTCGTCGGTGATGTCCTGGCCGGCGACACCGTTGAACCAGATCACCTTGGTGGCGCCGTAGGCGGCGCACATCGCGCTCTCGACCGCGGCCTGGGACATGCCGGGGTTGCGGTTGGCGTTGAGGATGCTGCTCCGGGTGGCCATCAGCGTCCCGGCCGCGTCGGTCTCGATGGCGCCGCCCTCGGCGACCAGCCCGGCGGCGGTGAACGGCAGGCCGAGGTAGGCGGCGACGCCCCGGGCGACCAGGGCGTCGTTGCCGTGCGGGTTCTGGTGGTTGCCCCAGCCGTTGAAGTTGAGGCCGATCGTGTCCAGGCCGCCCGCGCCGTCGGTGCGGAAGACCGGGCCGGTGTCGCGCATCCAGCAGTCGTCGACCGGGACGTCCCCGATGACGGTGACGGTCGAGCCGCACATCGACCGTGCCTTGGCCACACCGGCCGGGTTGGCGCACATGGTGACCGGCTCGTACTTCGCGATGGTTCTGGCGATGAGGGCGATGTTCGACTGGACACCGCCGAGCTTGTTGCGCCAGATGGTGCTGCTGTCCGGCCAGGCCATCCAGGTGCGGGTGTGCCGGACGGTGTCCAGCGGCACCCGGAAGCCCGCGGCGAGGCCGGCGTCGGCGGCGGCACCCGCGGCGGTGCGGCGGTGCGCCGCCTGGGCCGGCCCACCGGTCGCGGCGGTCAGCGCGGTGCCGGCGACGACGATCCCGGCGGCCGTCAGGAACCGGCGGCGGTCGAGCCCCTCCGCGGCCGTCGTCCCGGTTCTGGAGCGGTCGTCCATCACTGCCTCCATGTCAACGTCCGCTGCTTGTGCAGCAGTTGACCGAAAAGGTAAAACTGGCCAAGCGCTCGGTCAATACTTTGCGCAGCCATCGTTCCCGATGCGCCCCGGCGGCACTCCCCCGGTCGTTACAGTGACGGCCATGGCGACACAGGCGACAGGCACGGCCGCACGAACGGCCTCCGCGGCGGGCGGCCCCGGCCGGACCCGCGCTTCCGCCAAGGGCGAGCAGACCCGGGCCCGGCTGATCGCGGCGGCCCGCACCCTGCTCGCGGGCGACGGCGCCGGGCGGTTCACCACCCGCAACGTGGCCGCGCTGTGCGGGGTCTCGCACGGGATGTGCCACTACCACTTCGCGGACCGCACCGACCTGATCGTCGCGGTCGTGGCGGACATCCGGCCCGAGTGGATCACGCCGCTGGAGGAGGCGGTCGCCGGCCCCGGCGGCTACGCCGAGCGCTCCGAGCGGGTCCTGACGCTGCTCACCCGGCCCGAGAGCCCCGACCTGGCCCGACTGCACGCCGCCCTGCACTGGCTCGCCCTCAACGACGAACGCGTCCGCGCGAGCCTGGAGGCCGAGTACGCGCGCTGGCGGGCCTCCTTCGTGGGCCTGTTCCGCTGCCTGCTGGAGGAACGCGGCGACCGCGGCGACCCGGTCCCGCTCGGGGAGGCCTTCGCCGCCGCCGTGGACGGGCTCGCCGCCATCGGGTCGCTGGACGGGACGGTGGACGCCGAGCGGGTGCTGCGGACCCTGCTGGAATCGCTGTCGTCCGCCCCCCGGCCGTCCGGCGCCTGACGGTCCGCGGAGGGACCGTACGCCGCCCGGACCCGCGTCACCCGACCGTCCGCAGCCCGACCGTCCGGAGCCCGATCCGCGCCGCCCGACCCTCCGGAGCCCGACCGGTCACGGGGTGGAGCCGGGCGCCACGGGCTGCTGCTGGGTGGCGCAGTGGATGCCCCCGCCGCCCGAGGCGATGTGGTTGATGCCGACCTGGGTGACCTTGCGGCCCGGGTGGAGGTCGCCGAGGACGCCGGCCGCCCGGTCGTCGGTGGCCTGGTCCCCGAAGCGCGGGACGATGACGCCGCCGTTGCAGACGTAGTAGTTGATGTACGTGGCCAGGAAGTCCTTGCCCGCGCCCGGGATCCGGGCGGTGTCGGGCTCGGGGAGGTCGACCACCTTGAGCGTGCGGCCCTGGGCGTCCGTCTCCGTCTGCAGCACCTGCAGCGCCTGCGCGGAGGCGGTGGTCCAGACGTCCGGCGGGGCGTCGGCGGCGGGACGGTGCAGGACCACGGTGCCCGGCTCGGCGAAGCGGGCGAGGGCGTCGACGTGGCAGTCGGTGATGTCCTGCCCGGCGACGCCCTGGAACCAGATCACCTTCTCGACGCCGAGCAGGTCCTTGAGGCTCGCCTCGATCTGGTCGCGGGACTTGCCGGGGTTGCGGTTGCCGTTGACCCAGGAGCTCTCGGTGGCCATCAGCGTCCCCTCGCCGTCCACCTCGATGCCGCCGCCCTCGCCGGTGATCGGCGCCTGGATGCGGGTGATGCGGTAGTGGTCGAGGAGGTAGCGGGCGACCAGGCTGTCATTGGCGTGGGTCTGCTTGTCGCCCCAGCCGTTGAAGTTGAAGTCGACCCCGGCCAGCCCCTGCGGGCCGGTGACGAAGGTCGGGCCGGTGTCCCGGGCCCACAGGTCGTCGACCTTCAGTTCGAGCACCTCGACCGAGGATCCGACGGCCTGCCGGGCCTGGGCCGCCTGGTCGGGGCGGGCCAGCAGGACGACCGGTTCGAAGCCGGCGATCGCCTGGGCCAGCCCCGCGATGTCCTGCCGGACCCCGGGCAGCTGGTCGCCCCACACCTCCTCCAGCGCCGGCCAGGCCATGAAGGTGCGGGTGTGCGGGCCGGACTCGGCCGGCATGGCCCACCCCCCGGCCGCCGGGCTCGTGGACGGGGCCGCGCCCGAAGCCGTACCGCTCCTGTCGGACTGCTCCTCCGATCCGCCGTCGGAGGAGCAGCCACCGGCCAGGGCCAGCGCGGCGAGCGCGGCCCCGGACCGCAGGAGTGAGCGGCGGGACGGCCGGGGGTGCGCCATGGGGCCTCGTTCGGGTTGGTGTCGGGGTTCGGCTCCGCACGCTACTGACCGGAAGGTCAGATTCCGGCGCGGCACGCACCCGCCGTTCGGGGGAATCCGCTCACGGCCCCTCGGCGGCCGCCTCCCGCTCGCGGCGCAGCCGGTGCTCGGTGCGGATGCCGGACCAGGCGGTGCAGGCCAGGCCGGCGGCGATGACGCCCTCGGCCCAGAAGAACGCCACGTAGTCGATCAGTGATCCGCTCGGCGGCGACCCGGGGGCCGGACCTGCACGGTCGTCCTTCCTGCGGCGGTGGCGCCGGGCCGGCAGGTTCGCTGCCGCCCGGCGTCGCCCGCCGGTGTTGCTCGGTCACCCCGGCCCGGCGGGTCCCACCACCTGCCGGGCCGGGGCCGTCCTACAAGGCGCGGCGCGCGGCGGCGATCCGGTCGGGATCCCAGCCGGGCCGGGGGACGGACTCCAGCAGCAGCCGGGTGTAGGCGTGCTGCGGGGAGTCCAGGACGTGGGCGGTGGGGCCGGATTCGACGATCCGTCCGTGGCGCATGACGACGACCTCGTCGGTCACGCAGCGGACGACGCCGAGGTCGTGGGTGATGAACAGGTAGCCGATGCCGGTCTGTTCGCGGATGTCGGCGAGCAGGTTCAGCACCTGCGCCTGCACGGACACGTCCAGGGCGGCGACCGCCTCGTCCAGCACCAGGACGGCCGGCTGGACGGCCAGCGCCCGGGCGATGGCGACGCGTTGGCGCTGGCCGCCGGAGAGCTGCCGGGGCAGCGCGTCGGCCGCCCGGGTGCCGAGGCCGACCTGGTCGAGGAGCTCCCGGATCCGGGCCTCGTGGTCGGTGCCGGGGAAGTGCAGCCGCAGGGTCTCGCGGAGCACGGCCTCGACGCTGGTGCGCGGGTCCAGGGAGAGGTACGGGTCCTGGAAGACCATCTGGACCTCGCGGGCGCGGGCCAGCCGCTCGGCCCTCCCCCGCACCCGGCCGCCGCGGGCCCGGCCCCGGACGGCGACCCGCCCCTCGTCGGCCTGTTCGAGGCCGACGACGATCCGGGCGGTGGTGGTCTTGCCGGAGCCCGACTCGCCCACGATGCCGAGCGATCCGCCGGCGGCGAGGGTGAAGGAGACGTCGTCCACCGCCCGTACGGTGCCGAAGGTCCGGCACAGTCCGGTGACCTCCAGTACGGCCTCAGGCATCGGCACGGCTCCCTTCGAGCGGGTGGTGGCAGGCGACCGGGTGCGCCACCGGGGTCTCCTCGCGGCACCGGGAGGTCGCGTACCGGCACCGCTCGGCGAACGCGCATCCGGTCAACTCCTGGCGCAGGTCCGGCGGTTGGCCGTCGATCGCGGCGAGGCGGCGACGGTCGGACTCCAGCCCCGGGGTGGAGGCCAGCAGCGCGGCGGTGTAGGGGTGGCGGGGCCTCTCGAAGAGCGTTCCGGCGGGGCCCGTCTCGGCGATCCGCCCGGCGTACATGACGTAGACGCGGTCGCTGATGGCGGCGGCGAGGCCGAGGTCGTGGGTGACGAACAGCAGGCCCGTTCCGAAGCGTCGGCGCAGTTCCCCGAGGAGCGCGATGACCTCGGCCTGGCTGGTGACGTCGAGCGCGGTGGTGGGCTCGTCGGCGAGCAGCAGGACCGGGTCGCCCATCAGCGCGGCGGCGATCATGACGCGTTGGAGCATGCCGCCGGACAGCTGCCCGGGGTGGCGGTGCAGCAGTTCCGGGCCGAGGCCGACGGCGTCGAGCAGTTCGGCGGCGCGCCGGTCGGCGTCCTCCCGGCCCACGGCGCCGGTGAGGCGGACGCTCTCGGTGAGGAAGTCGCCGACGCGGCGCAGCGGGTTGATGGCCGCCCGGGGGTCCTGGAAGATCATGGCGGCCCGGCCGGTGCGCAGGGCGCGCAGCCGGTCGGGGCCCATGGTCAGGACGTCCTCCCCGTCGACCAGGACGCTGCCCTCGGCGGTGGCGCCGGGCGGCAGCAGGCCGAGGGCGCTGCGGGAGGTGAGGCTCTTGCCGGAGCCGGACTCGCCGACCAGGGCGACGGTCTCCCCCGGGCCCACGGTGAGGTCGACGCCGTCGAGGACGGGTCGGGCGGTGCCGGGCAGGCGGAGCCGCAGGCCCCGGACGTCGAGGGCGTTCACGCGCTGCTCCGGTTCGTGACTGCTGCGGTTCATGGGGTCCTCCGGGCGACGCGGTCGGCCCAGCGCTCGCCGACGACGTTGAAGGCGACGACGGTGAGCACGATGAGGACGCACGGCAGGATCGCGGAGAGCGGGTAGCCGTGCTGGATCGCGGTCTGGCCGTCGAAGACCATCCGCCCCCAGTCGGGGGTGAGCGCGGGGACGCCGAGCCCGAGGAAGGAGAGGCCCGCGAGGTCCATCAGGGCGTAGCCGAAGTTGATCGTGGACTGGGCGAGGACGATCGGGGCGATGTTGGGCAGGACGTGCCGCAGGCAGATCTGCAGGGTGGAGTGGCCCTGGACCTGGTAGGCGCAGACGTAGGGGCGGGACCGTTCGGCGAGGACGAGCGAGCGGGTGAGCCGGGAGACGTACGGCAGGTAGGCGACCGCCAGGGCGACGACGGGGGCGAGCAGGCCCTCCCCGTACACCGAGACGATCAGGATGGCGAGCAGCATGCCGGGGAAGGCGAAGACGAGTTCGGTGCTGCGGGAGAGGACGGAGTCGAGCCAGCCGCCCCGCCAGCCCGCGGCCAGGCCGACGGCCACGCCCGCGACGGTGGAGAAGGCGACCACGCCGAGCGGGCCGAGCAGGGAGGTGCGGGCTCCGAGCAGGAGCCGGGAGAGGGTGTCGCGGCCGGCGGTGTCGACGCCGAGCAGGTGGTCGGGCGAGGGGCCGGCCAGGGCGTTGCCGAGGTCGACGGCGTTGGGGTCGTCCGGTGCGATCCAGGGGGCGAGCAGGGCGGCGAGCACCACCAGGGCGACGATGCCCAGGCAGGCCAGGTGGAGCGGGGCGCGGGCGGCCTTGAGGCGGCCGAGACCGGGCCGGCGGGCGAGGGCGACACTCATGCGTCGGACCTCCTCGTGCCGAGGGCGACCCGGGGGTCGACCAGCGGGTGGAGCAGGTCGACGACCAGGTTCACGGTCATGAACAGGGCGACGACGAGCAGGGAGATGGCCTGGACGGTCGGGAAGTCCTTGGTGGTGGTGGACAGTTCGAGGAGCTGGCCGATGCCGCCGACGCTGAAGGCCGACTCCACCAGGATCGTGCAGACCAGCAGGGTGGAGACGATCAGGCCGCCGGTGGTCAGCACGGTGCCCAGCGAGTTGCGGAACACGTGGCGGCGGATCACCTCGCGTTCGGGCACGCCCCGGCTGCGGGCGACGGTGACGTGCTCGCCCTCCAGGGCGTCCAGCATCGCCGAACGGGTGACCCGGGCGAGCATCCCGATCAGGTACAGCGCGAGGGCGACCGCGGGCAGGGTGAGATGCCACAGCAGGTCGGCGAGGCCGTCGCCGGTGCCGCTGGTGGGGAACCAGCCCAGCTTGACCGCGAACAGGCCCTGCAGCAGGACGGCCGCGACGAAGGAGGGGGTGCCGACGGCGAGCGTGGTGGAGAGCAGGATCGCCGAGTCGGTCGCGCCGCCGCGCACCGCGCCGGTCCAGCCGAGCGCCAGGCCGATGACGACGACCACCAGCAGGGCCATGGCCACCAGTGTCAGGGTCGCCGGCAGTCGGTCGGCGAGCAGCGTGGAGACGTCGGTGCGGTAGGTGATGGAGCGCCCGAAGTCCCCCTGCAGCACCTGGCCGAGCCAGCGGAAGTACCGGACCAGGAACGGGTCGTCGAGGTGGTACTGGTCGTTGATCGCCTGCAGGGCGGCCGGCGAGGCCGACCGGCCCGACAGGAGGAAACTCGCCGGGTTGCCCGGCGCCAGGTACATCGCGCCGAAGACCACGAAGGAGGCGCCGAGCAGGGTCGCGGCCATCTCCGCCAGTCGCCGGGCGGCGAATCTCAGGAAGTTCACCGGGCGGCCCCCACGTCGGCGGCCCACGGGTAGTACATGTACGCGATGGTGGTGGGGGCGCCGGTGATGCGCTTGTTGAGGAAGACGGCGGTCGGCCACTCGGCGACCGGGATCCAGAGCAGCTGCTGGGAGGCGGTCTGCTGGAGCTTCGCCTCGATCGCGCCGCGCCCGGCCGGGTCGTACTCGGCGGTCGCCTGGTCGACGAGGTCGTCATAGGCCTCGTCGCTGTACCCGGCGAAGTTCTGGTAGGCGCCGGTCCGGAAGTTGACGAGCAGGTCGAGCGGGTCGGTGATGGAGTCGTAGTACGTCTCCGGGAACAGGTCGATGCCCTCGCGCGCCTTGGGGTCGGTGAACAGCGCGGTGAAGGCGTTCGGGGCGATCGTCCTCAGCTGCACGTCCAGCCCGATCCTCGCCCCGGCGGCCTGGACGGCGGTGGCGAGCAGGGAGACGTCCTGGCCGATGGTGCTGGTGGCCATGACGATCGTCCGGCCGCTCGCGCCGGCCTCCTTGACCAGGGCCTTGGCCTTGTCGATGTCCTGCGCCGTGGGGGTGAGACCGTCGAAGGCCGTCCTGCGGACGTCGTCGGGGGCCGCGCCCCAGGCCGCCCTGGTGGTGAGGGAGCCGGTGACGGTGCCGGCGCCGGAGAGGCCGGCCTTGACGAAGCCGGAGCGGTCGAGGGCCAGCGACAGGGCCTGGCGGACGCGCAGGTCGCCGAGCGGACCGTGCATGCTGGTGACGTTGACGTTGACGGTGCTCAGGCCCTCGCCGAAGTAGAGCGTGCCCGGGCCGTCCTTCCTCAACCGGTCGTAGCTCTCGGTGGGGATCAGGTAGCCGCCGTCGACGTCCCCGGTGAGCATCGCGTTGGTGCGGGCGGACGCGTCGGTGAGGAAGCTGAAGACGACCTTCCCGGCCTTGGCCCTCGTGCCCCAGTAGCCGTCGAAGCGCTGGAGTTCGATCGACTGGCCCTTGGCCCAACCGCCCAGCTTGAAGGGGCCGGTGCAGTCGAGGCCGCCGCTGGTGCCGTAGTCCTTGCCGGCCGCCTCCACCCCGGCCTTGGCGGCGACCACGCCGGCGGCCGTCGCCATGTACTGGGGGAACTGGGAGTCGGGCTGCTTGAGCTTGACGGTGACCTGGAGCGGGCCGGTCGCGGTGACGGAGTCGACGTTCTGGAACACCTGCGCCCAGGCGGAGGCGTTGTCCGGGTTGGTCTGCCGGCCGAGGCTGTACACGACGTCGTCGGCGGTCATCACCGTGCCGTCGTGGAAGTGCACGCCGGCCCGCAGGTCGTAGACCCAGGTGGTCGGGTCGGGGCTGGACGCCTTCTCGGCCAGGCCGGGGGCCAGGGTGAGCTGGGGCGTCCAGCGCATCAGGCTCTCGCAGACGTTGGCGAGCACGGTGTTCTGCGGGTAGTCGAAGGCCTGGACGTAGTCCAGGGTGGGCGGTTCGGCGTAGGTGGCCCAGGTGAAGGAGTCGAGCTCGCCCGTGGCCGGCGGGGTGTCGGCGGAGAGCTGTACGGCCGACCCGCCGGCGCCGCGGGGCGGGCCGGAGCAGGCGGCGACCAGGGCCGCGGCCGAGAGCAGGGCGGTGGCGAGGACGAGTCGCCGCCGGGCCGCGGTGCGTCTCGCGGGCGCGGTGGGAGTCATGAGGGTTTTCTCCGTTCGCTGGCGAGGGTCAGGCGCGAGCAGCCGCGGACGGCGTGGCGGTGGTCTGCGTGGCGGCCGGGATCTGCTGGGTGATGCAGTGGACGCCGCCGCCGCCGTAGGCGATCACCCGGGCGCGCACGCCGACGACCTTGCGGTCCGGGTAGGCGGCGGCCAGCACGGCCAGCGCCGCCGCGTCCTCGGGGTGGTCGGCGATCGGCACCACGACGCCGCCGTTGGCGAGGTAGAAGTTCAGGTAGCCGACCTCCACCTCCCGGCCGTCGACCTCGACGAAGGCGGCCTGCGGCAGGTCGACGATCTCGAAGGGCCGGCCCTGGGCGTCCGTGGAGTGCTCCAGCACGGCGCGGTTGGCCCGCATCCGCACGTAGTCCGGGTGGCCGGGATCGGCCGGGAGCTGCACCACGACCCTGCCGGGGGCGACGAAGGCGCAGACGCCGTCGACGTGCCCGTCGGTCTCGGTGTCCAGCGCCCCGCCGTAGGGCAGCCAGACGATCGTGGTGACGCCGAGCCGGGCCTTCAGCTCGGCCTCGATCTCCTGCCGGGTCATCTCCGGGTTGCGGTTGGGGTGGAGCAGGCACTGCTCGGTGGTGATCAGCGTGCCCTCGCCGTCGACGGTGATCGCACCGCCTTCGAGGATCATCCCGGAGCGGATCGCCGGGGTGCCGAGGTGCTCCAGCAGCAGGCCGCTGATCCGGTCGTCGGCGTCCCAGGGGCTGTGCTTGCGGCCCCAGGCGTTGAAGCGGAAGTCCACGCCGGCCCGGCGGCCGTCGCCGTCGAGGACGAAGATCGGCGCGGAGTCGCGGAACCACGAGTCGTCGGTGGGGAGTTCGACGACGGTGATGCCGGTGCCCGTGCCCGTGCCGGTGCCGGTGCCGGTGCCCGCGCCGCAGTGGGCGCGCGCCTCGTCGCCGTGGCCCGGCGGGGCCACCATGGTGACCGGTTCGAACTCCGCGATGGCGCGGGCGACCGCCGCGTACTCGCGCTTCACCTCGGCCAGGGTGTCGCCCCACAGGTCCGGGCGGACGGGCCAGGCCATCAGGCAGCCCTCGTGCTCGGTCCACTCCGCGGGCATTCGGTACGTCACGGGAAACCTCTTCTGGTCGGTCCCCGGCCGGCCCGGCGCGTTCGGGGCGCGGGCCGGTCGAGGGGGAAGGTGGTGGGAGCGGAAGGATCCCCGGCGGCCCGCCTCCGTGGGGTACCGGACGGGCCGCCAGGGGGTCTCAGAGCGCCGGCGGAACGGCCGGCTGGGACTGGGTGGCGCAGTGGATGCCGCCACCGCCGGAGGCGATGGTGTCGATGTTCAGCTGGACGACGTCACGGCCGGGGAACTCGGCCCGCAGGATCGCGCAGGCCCGGGCGTCGGCGTCGGCGTCGCCGAACTGGGGGACGAACACGGCGCCGTTGGCGACGTAGAAGTTGGTGTAGCTGGACAGGAAGTCCTTGCCTCGGCCGCGGATCCGGGCGCGGTTCGGGCCGGGGAGTTCCACGACGGTCAGCGGGCGGCCCTGGGCGTCGGTCGCGGTCCGCAGGACCTGCTCGGCCTGCTCGTAGACGTCGATCCAGATCCGGTCGGTGCCGGGGCCGGGTCGGTCGAGGAGCACCCGGCCGGGCGCGGTGAAGCGCGCCAGGCAGTCGATGTGGTAGTCCGTGATGTCCTGGCCCGCCAGACCGGCCAGCCAGATCACCTTGTCCATCCCGAGCGACGCCTTCAGGGCCTGTTCGACCTGGTCCTGGGACATTCCGGGGTTGCGGTTGGGGTTCACCAGCGAGCTGACGGTGGCCAGCAGGGTGCCCTGGCCGTCCGTCTCCAGGGCGCCGCCCTCGCCGACGAAGGGGGCCCGGACGCGGTCGACGCCGTACTCGGCGAGGAGGGCGGCCGCGACCGCGGCGTCCTCGGTGCAGCGCTGGTAGTAGGGGGTGCCGGTCTTGCCCCAGCCGTTGAAGTTGGTGTCGACGCCGGCGACGGTGCCCGGTGCGACCACGAAGGTCGGGCCGAAGTCGCGGATCCACAGGTCGTCGTTGGAGATCTCGACCACGGTGATCGCGTGGTAGGCGCCGGGGCCGCAGTAGTAGCGCGCGTCGGCGGCCTGGCCGGGGCGGGCGACCACGACGACGGGCTCGTAGCGGGAGATCTCGTACGCGACGCGGGCGATGTCGTCGCGGACCGCCGAGAGCTGGGTCCGCCAGATCGAGGACAGGGCCGGCCAGGCCATGAAGGTGCGGTCGTGCCGGTCGCTCTCGGCGGGCATCCGCAGCCGCGTGGTGCTGCCCGCCGCGGCCGGGGCGACGGCGTCCGCCGCGGCGGGGGCACCTGGCGGGCCGGCGGTCGCGGCCCGGGCGGTGGCCGGAAGGGCCGTCCCCAGGGCGATCAGGGGTACGGCGGCGGCGCCGAGCCGGAGCAGGCCGCGTCGTGAGGGTGTGGGGGTGTGCATGGCGCTCCCTGGATGACGTGGGAGGTGGGGGGTTGCCCCGCATCCTCTACCGTACTGAAAATTCAGTCAAGCTTTTGATGCAGGACTCCTCGAAAACCCTGAAACGATCATCAGGCAGCTGGCCCGACCAGCCGAGGAGCACATAGAGTGGGCGCCCATGTCGGACCGTCGGACAGAAATACTCAAGGCCGCCACCAGGGTCATCGCCCGGCGCGGCGTACGCGGACTGCGGGTGGGCGAGCTGGCGAGCGAAGCCGGGGTGTCCACCTCGTTGATCTACTACCACTTCACCGACCGGGCCGGCCTGCTGCGCCGGACGCTCGACTTCATCAGCGACCGCGCCGACCACTACACCGCCGAACCGGACCCGGTGCCCCGGACCGAGGACCCCCGCGCCGACCTGGAACAGGTGCTGCTCCTGGAGCTCCAGGACACCGTCGAAGTACGGGAGAACAGCACCGCCTGGGGCGAGTTGAGAGCCACCGCGGTCTTCGACCCGGAGCTTCGCGAGGACCTCGCGCGAACCACCCACACCTGGGTTCACGACGTCGCCGAACTGCTCGCCCGGGCCGATCCGGGCGGCACCGCGCCGGCGCACGCGGCGGCCGCCGAACGGCTGACCGCACTCGTCGAGGGCCTGAGCGTGCGCTGGCTCAGCGGCTCGCTGCCGGTCGAGCACGCCCGCCGCCTGCTGCGCGGGGCGATCGAGGCGGAGCTGGGAGACCCCCGGCGAGGCGCCGGGGGCGGCGGGGACTCCGGAGGCAGCGGGGGCCCCGGACGAGCCGGCGGCGACGGATTCGGCCAATCCTGACGAAACCTCTAAACTCTGCGAGGCCGTGCCCGCCGCACGCCGCTTCCGCGACCGTCGGGCCCCCGCGCACCCGAGTCCCCGACCGCCGACGTCCCGCCCGCCGACGCCACCGCCCGCCGAGAGAGGCAGCCCGCATGTCCGCTGACCGATCCCCTTTCGCCCTCCAGCCGGTCTTCCAGGAGCTGACCCCGGACGACCCGCGCGAGGTCGGCGGCTACCGGCTGTACGCGCGGCTCGGGGCCGGCGGCATGGGCCGGGTCTACCTCTCCTACACCCCCGGCGGGCGGCCGGTCGCACTCAAGGTGGTGCGACCCGAACTGGCCGAGGATCCGGAGTTCCGCGCCCGGTTCGCCCAGGAGGTGGCCAGCGCCAGACGCATCCACGGACTGTTCACCGCCCAGCTCGTGGACGCCGGCGTGGAGGCCGCCCCGCCGTGGCTGGCCACCACGTACGTGCCGGGCCCGTCCCTGCAACAGGTGGTACGGCGCTTCGGCCCGCTCCCCGAACGGACGGTCCTGCTGCTGATTGCCGGCATCGCCGAGGCGCTGCAGGCGATCCACGCCACCGGGGTGGTGCACCGCGACCTCAAACCGGGCAACGTGCTGATCGCCCCGGACGGCCCCCGGGTGATCGACTTCGGCATCGCCCGGGCCGCCGACGCCGCCGCGCTCACCGGCACCGGGCTGCGCATCGGCTCGCCCGCCTACATGGCGCCCGAACAGGCGATGGGCCGGCCCGCGACCCCGGCCACCGACGTGTACGCCCTCGGCGCCCTCGCCGTCCACGTCGCCGGCGGCAACCCGCCCTTCGGCGACGGGCCGGACCCGTCGACGCTCTACCGGACCGTCCACGAGGAGCCGGACCTCACCCCGGTCCCGGCGGGCCTGCGCGAGCTGCTGCTGCACTGCCTCGCCAAGCGGCCCGAGGACCGGCCGACCACCGCCGAGGTGATCGCCGCCGCCCGGAGCCACCCGGCGGTCGGCGGGCACCTCAGGTTCGGCGACGACTGGCTGCCGCACCATCTGACCAACCAGATGACCCGGCACGCCGAGCTGCCGCAGGTACCGGCCGAGGCCGAGCGGGGTGATGCCGGCGAGCAGGGCGGTTTCGGTGATCCGGGCGACCGGACGGACGGACCGGGCTGGGCCTCGGCCCGTACGGTCCTCGCCCCGGTGGCCGTCCCGACCCCCACCGTCGTCGCGTCCGGACCGGTGCCGGCGTCCGGCTCCGTCCCGGCGCCCTCGGCCGAGGGCGGCCCGGCGAGGCGCGCCCGGGCCGGAGGAGGCCGCAGACGGGCCCTCGGACGAACGGCGCTGACCGCCGCCGTGGCCCTGACCGTCGGCGCCGCGGCGGCGGTGTTCCTGCTCGACGACCCGGACCAGGTGGAGGCCGCCACCGAGGAGGCCCCGGTGTCCGGCACCGCCGCACCGGTCACCCCGGCCCCGCCCGGCCCGTCGGCCCCCACCGGATCCCCGTCCCCCACCCGGTCGGCCCCGACCGCGCCGACCGCTTCCGCGCCGCCGCCCGTCACCGACTACGCCACCGTCTACCGCGGGGTCGAGCTGACCTCGGCGGACTCCTCCTACGAGTTCGACCTCGCCACCGGGACCGTCGTCCCGGTGGACAGCGCGATCTGGTACGTCGGCCGCGGCGACGGCGAGTTCCTCGTCCCGGAGGCCGCCGACACCTTCATCGGCCGGGACGCCGGCCTGGGCGTCGCCGACTGCCTCAAGGGGCTCGGCTCGCGGCCGGCCGGGCGGGTGCCGTTCGGCGCCGTCGGACCGCGCGGCGCGTTCTGCGTCCGGTCCGCGGACGGCCGGGACCTCGCCGTGGTCCGGGTGCTGTCGACCGCCGGCGCGGACGGGCCGGTCAGGGTGTCCCTGGACCAGTACCGCCGCAACGGCTGAGAGCCGCCGCCCCCGCACCGACTGGTGGGGAACGGCGGCTCTCGGACGTCCCTGGCGACGCGCGGCCGACGGGACGGTCAGGGGTGCCGGTGCCGGGCCGGCTCGGCCGGACCGCTGCCGGCCGGACCGCCGCCGGAGGGGGCCGTGCCTGACCGGCCGATGCCTGACGGGGTCCCGCCGGATGGGGTCCCGCCGGACTGACCGTCGCCCGCCGGGGCGCCGCCGGGCGGGGCCGCCTCCTTCCGCAGGGCCGCCGTCTCGGACTTCAGGATCCGCATCGACTTCCCCAGTCCGCGCGCCATGTCGGGCAGCTTCTTGGAGCCGAACAGCAGCACCAGCACGGCCACCGTCACCAGCACGTGCCAGGGTTCCAGACCATTGCGCAGCATCGCCGCCTCACCCGGCCTTTCATCGTCGTGACCGGGCCGTCCGTTCGGCGGCCCGGTCGTCTCGGGGTGGTTTGGGTGACTTCACCGTAAAGCTTGACTGATTTTTCAGTCAATGCGAGAGTTCAGTCTCGGTGATGCCGGACGACCCCGTCCACCGGGACGACCTCGTCCACCGCCCAACCGGCGCCGCGCGACCGCTCCCCGGAGCCCGTCCCTCCCGCCGAACCGGAACCACCCCCAGCCCCACCGGAGTCCAGCGTGTCCCAGCCCTCCCTCGCCCGCCGCACGGTACTGCGCTCGCTCGCCGGCGCCGGCGCGATCGCCCTCGGTGCGACCGCCTGCGCCGCCTCCGGCGACGACCCGGCCGACTCCGCGGCCCCGACGGCCTCCGGCACCCCCGACCAGGCGTCGACGCAAGCGCCCGCACAGCCCCCCGCGCCCACCCCCGCCCCGGCTCCGGCTCCGGCCCGCGGACGCCGGCTCGGCGGCGAGTGGGAGAAGCACGAGCGGACCTTCATGGCCTGGCCCGCCTCCGAGAACGTCTGGGGCGAGCAGCTCGGGGCCGTCCGCCGGGACATCGCCTCGGTGGCCAGGGCCATCGGCGAGCGCGAACCGGTGGTCCTGCTCGTCCGCCCCGGCCAGGAGGCCTCGGCCCGCAACGCCTGCGGCTCGGACGTCGAGCTGCTCGCCGTCCCCGTGGACGACCTGTGGGCCCGCGACACCGTCCCGGTCTTCGTGGAGGAGGGCGGAAAGGTCCAGGGCGTGGACTTCAACTTCAGCGGCTGGGGCGGCAAGCAGGAGCACACCGACGACGGCCGGATCGCCCGCACCGTCCTGGAGACGTACGGGATCGAGCGGATCGAGACCCCGGTCACCGCCGAGGGCGGCTCCTTCGAGACCGACGGCGAGGGCACGCTGCTGGTCACCGAGAGCTCCGTGGTCAACGAGAACCGCAACCCGGGCCGCACCCGCGACGAGATCGAGGCGGAACTCAAGCGGGTGCTGGGCCTCACCAAGGTGATCTGGCTCGCGGGCGTCAAGGGCAAGGACATCACCGACGCCCACGTCGACTGCCTCGCCCGCTACGCCGCCCCCGGGGTCGTCCTGCTGGACCGGGCCTTCCCCGGCACCCCGCCGGACGTCTGGTCCCGCTCCGCCGACCAGGCCCGCGCCGTCCTCGCCGAGGCCACCGACGCCGCCGGCCGGAAGCTCAAGGTGATCGAGATCGGCCAGCCCGACCCGGACAGGATCACCGGCCGGGGCGACGCCTTCGTCTCCTCGTACATGAACTTCTACATCGGCAACAAGGGCGTCTACCTGCCGAAGTTCGGTGACGCCAAGGCGGACGGCCACGCCCAGGAGGTCTTCAAGGACCAGTTCCCGGGCCGCGAGATCGTCCCCCTGCCGATCGACACCATCGCCGGCGGCGGGGGCGGCATCCACTGCGCCACCCACGACCAGCCCGCCGGCTGACCCCGTCCCGCACCCGTCCCCCGCCGTCCCGCGCTGTCCCGCGCTGTCCCGCACCGTCCCGCACCGAGGGAGAAGGGAACCCCTGTGCAGCTGACCCCCACCGAACGCGACCGGCTGCTGATCTTCACGGCCGCCGAACTCGCCCGCGCCCGCCGCGCCCGCGGCCTGCGGCTCAACGTCCCCGAGGCCGTGGCGCTCATCTCGGACACCGTCTGCGAGGCCGCCCGCGACGGCCTCCGGCTGGCCGAGGCCGTCCAGCGGGGACGCTCCGTCCTCGCCGCCGCCGATGTGCTGCCCGGCGTCCCCGACCTGGTCACCGAGATCCAGGTCGAGGCCGTCTTCGAGGACGGCACCCGGCTCGCCGTCATCGCCGACCCGTTCGGCGGCGGCACCCTCGGCACGGCCGCGCCGGGCGCCGTCCTCCACCACGGCGACGGCCGCACCGCGCCCGGACCGGAGGCCGTGCACACCCTTACCGTGCGCAACACCGCGGACGTGCCGATCTCGGTCACCTCGCACTTCCACTTCTTCGAGGTCAACCCGCGGCTCGCCTTCGACCGCGCCGCCGCCTACGGCACCCACCTCGCGGTGCCGGCCGGCTCCTCGGTGCGCTTCGACCCCGGCGCCACCGTCGAGGTCGACCTGGTGCCGATCGGCGGCGAGCGCGTCGCGATCGGTTTCGCGGGGCTCGTGGACGGCCCGCTGGACTCGCCGCGGGCACGGCAGGAGGCCCTGCGCCGGGCGGCCGAGCAGGGCTACCTCGGAGCGGCCGAGCAGGGCTACCTCGGAGCAGTCGACGACGGGCAGGAGAACCAGCCGTGAGCAGCAGCATCGAAGCGTCCGAGTACACCGCCGTACACGGCCCGCGCGCCGGGGACCGGGTCCGGCTCGGCGACAGCGGTCTGGTCGTCCGGGTCGAATCCGACTCCCAGCGGCCGGGTGACGAGTTCCTCGTCGGCTTCGGCAAGACCGCCCGCGACGGCCTGCACCTCAAGGCCGCCGCCGTCCGGGACACCTGCGACCTCGTCATCAGCAACGTGCTGGTGATCGACGCGATCCAGGGCATCCGCAAGACCTCGATCGGCATCCGGGAGGGCCGGATCGCCTCCGTCGGGCGGGCCGGCAACCCGGACACCCTGGACGGCGTGGACGTGGTCGTCGGCACCGGGACGGCCATCGTCTCCGGCGAGGGCCTGATCGCCACCGCCGGCGCCGTCGACACCCATGTCCACCTGATGTCCCCGCGGATCATGGAGGCCTCGCTGGCCTCCGGCGTCACCACCATCATCGGCCAGGAGTTCGGCCCCGCCTGGGGCGTCGGCGTCAACTCGCCCTGGGCGCTGCGCCACGCCTTCAACTCCTTCGACGCCTGGCCCGTCAACATCGGTTTCCTGGGCCGCGGTTCGTCCTCCCACCCCGCCCCGCTCGTCGAAGCCCTCGCCGAGGGCGGGGCCTGCGGCTTCAAGGTGCACGAGGACATGGGCGCGCACACCCGCGCCCTGGATACCGCGCTGTCCGTCGCCGAGGCCCATGACGTCCAAGTGGCCCTGCACACCGACGGGTTGAACGAGTGTCTCTCGGTCGAGGACACCCTGAGCGTCCTCGACGGGCGGACCATCCACGCCTTCCACATCGAGGGCTGCGGCGGCGGACACGTCCCCAACGTGCTGAAGATGGCCGGCGTGCCGAACGTCATCGGCTCCTCCACCAACCCCACCCTGCCCTTCGGGCGGGACGCGGTGGCCGAGCACTACGGCATGATCGTCTCCGTCCACGGGCTCAAGACCGACCTGCCCGGCGACGCCGCGATGGCCCGCGACCGCATCCGGGCCGGCACCATGGGCGCCGAGGACGTCCTGCACGACCTCGGGGCCATCGGCATCACCTCCTCCGACGCCCAGGGCATGGGCCGGGCCGGCGAGACGGTGCGCCGCACCTTCGCCGTGGCCGGGAAGATGAAGGCCGAGCGCGGCCCGCTGGAGGGCGACGGCCCGGACGACGACAACGAGCGCGTGCTGCGCTACATCGCCAAGCTCACCGTCAACCCGGCCATCGCCCACGGCCTCGCGCACGAGGTCGGCTCGATCGAGATCGGCAAGCTCGCCGACATCGTGCTGTGGCAGCCGGCCTCCTTCGGAGCCAAGCCGCAGCTGGTCCTCAAGGCGGGCTTTCCCGCCTACGGCGTCACCGGCGACCCCAACGCCGCCACCGAGACCTGTCAACCGCTCGTTCTGGGGCCCCTGTTCGGTGCTCACGGCGCCACTCCGGCCGACCTCTCCGTCGCCTTCACCAGCCGCGCCGCCGCCGAGTCCGGCACCCGGGACCGCCCCTACGACACCATGACCACCCGGCGCCGTCGCGTCGCCGTCCGCCACACCCGCGGGATCGGCCCGCGCGACATGGTCCGCAACACCCGCCTCGGCGAGGTCCTCGTCGACTCGCGCGAGGGTCTCGTCACCCTCGACGGCACGCCGCTGCGGTCCTCCCCCGCCGAGGAAGTCCCGCTGAACCGGCTCTACTTCCTCTGAGTCGCCCGCACAGCGCCGCCCCGGGCACCCTCGTGCCCGGGGCGGCGCTGTGCGCGGTGCCGTCAGTAGGTGACGATGCCAGGGTCGGAGAGACCGGGGGCGCCGGTCTCGACGTGGCCGGCGAGGCGGCGTACGAAGTCGGCGGTCGCGCCCGAAGTGACGGTCACGTCGTACCAGTTGCGGCAGGCGCTCAGGTCGACGGTGCACGTGACGGTCGCGCCCCGGCGGACGGTGAGGGCCTGCGGCGTGCCGCCGTAGGCGTTGGTGAGGGTCAGCACGACGTCCGCGGCGCCCGCGTTGGTGAGGGTGAGGTCGAGGTTGCCGGTGGTCGCGTTGTGGCGGGCGGTGACCTCGGGCCCGGCGGTCTTGCCGGGGTTGCGGAAGCGGCGCAGGAAGCCGTTGGGGCCGAACACGGTGAGGTCCGTGACGCCCTTGGAGTACGTGGTGTTCCAGGCGTCCGCGATCGTCCGGCCCGCCTCCGTGGTGTACGTCCACGGACCGTCGGTGCGGTTGGGCGAGGTCACCAGGAACTGGGCGCCCGCCGCCGCGCCCGCGCTGAAGGTGAGGCGGTACTTGCCCGCCGCGGTGTCGGCCGCCCCGTCCACGTACGGCGCGTAGGCCAGCGGGCGGGTGGGCTTCGCGCCCGCCTCCTGCTTCGGCATGGTGCCGGTGGCGGGCGGGGTGGGCACGTAGTCCGGGTGGCGGTTGCGGTCCGCCGGGGCGTAGCCGGCCGTCGAGGGGAGCGCCGCCGCGGTCGTGTTCGACGCGCTGAAGTCGAAGGCGGAGGTCAGGTCGCCGCAGATGGCGCGCCGCCAGGGCGAGATGTTGGGCTCCTGGACGCCGAAGCGGCGCTCCATGAAGCGGATGATCGAGGTGTGGTCGAAGGTCTCCGAGCAGCTGTAGCCGCCGGTGCTCCAGGGCGAGACGACCAGCATCGGGACCCGCTGGCCGAGCCCGTACGGTCCGGCCGAGTAGCCGACGCCGCCGCCGAACCAGTCGGCGGTGGTCGCCACGGTCGACAGGCCCTGCGAGGCGGAGGAGGGCGGGAACGGCGGCACGACGTGGTCGAAGAAGCCGTCGTTCTCGTCGTAGGTGATGAACAGCGCCGTCCTGGCCCACACGTCGGGGTTGGACGTCAGCGCGTCCAGCACCTGGGAGACGTACCAGGCGCCGTAGTTGGCGGGCCAGTTGGGGTGCTCGGTGAAGGCCTCGGGGGCGGCGATCCAGGAGATCTTCGGCAGGGTGCCGGCCTGCACGTCGCGCCGCAGGTGGTCGAACAGGCCGTCGCCGGCCTTGGCGTTGGTGCCGGTGCGGGCCTTGTCGTACAGCGGGTCGCCCGGCTTGGCGTTGCGGTAGTTGTTGAAGTAGAGCAGCGAGTTGTCGCCGTAGTTCCCGCGGTACGCGTCGCCGATCCAGCCCCACGAACCGGCCGCGTCCAGTCCGTCGCCGACGTCCTGGTAGATCTTCCAGGAGATCCCGGCCTTCTCCAGCCGCTCGGGGTAGGTCGTCCAGCTGTAGCCGGCCTCCTGGTTGCCGAGGACCGGACCGTTGCCGGCGACCCCGTTGCCGGTGCAGCCCGTCCACATGTAGTAGCGGTTCGGGTCGGTGGAGCCGATGAACGAGCAGTGGTAGGCGTCGCAGATGGTGAAGGCGTCGGCGAGCGCGTAGTGGAAGGGGATGTCCTGGCGGGTCAGGTAGGCCATCGTGGTGGCCGTCTTGGCGGGTACCCACTGGTCGTACGTGCCGCTGTTGAAGGCCTTGTGGCCGCCGGCCCAGTCGTGGTTGAGGTCCTGGACGAACTGCATCCCGAGGTCGCTGACCTGGGGCCGGAACGGCAGCACCTCCCGCTTGAGGCCGTCCGTCTGGTGCCACACCGAGCTGCCGCTCGGCAGGGTGACCGGGCGGGGGTCGCCGAAGCCCCGGACGCCCTTCAGCGCCCCGAAGTAGTGGTCGAACGAACGGTTCTCCTGCATCAGCACGACGATGTGCTCGACGTCCTGGAGGGTGCCGGTGCTCCCCTGCGGGGCGATGGACGCGGCGCGCGCGATGCTCTGCGAAAGCGACGAGAACGCGACGGTGGCACCGGCGAGTTGGAGGAAGCGACGACGATTCAGCTCTGCCATGGGTGGATTGACCTCAGCATGTCAGGAGGGTGGAGGACGGCGCCCCCAAGGACAGCGCGCGCGGGGTACCAACCGGCGGCCCGTTCATGACCGGCCGCCGTACGGCAGACGAACGCATCAAGTTGTACGGACAAGGTGTGAATCCGCTTCCGTGCGCCGCGAAGTCCACCAGCGCGCCCCGGTGCGAAGGGTGCGCAGGTGGTGCGCCGGACCGCAGACTGGGTCCCGACCCCTCACCGGAGGAACGACGATGCCCACCGCCAGCCGACCACCGGCCCCTCCCGTCGCACCCGGACGGCTCCCGCTGATCGGCCACGCGCTCGCACTGTGGCGGCGTCCGCTGGAGTTCCTCGACAGCCTCACCGCCTACGACCCGATCGTGGCCACCCACCTCGGCCCGAAACCCAGCTATGTGCTGACCGGCCCCGACCTGGTCCACCGCGTACTGGTCACCGAAGCGGCGAACTACGCCAAGGGCCGCTCCTTCGACAAGCTCCGCCCCTACCTCGGGAACGGACTTGCCACCTCCGAAGGGGCCTTCCACCTCCGCCAACGGCGCCTGGTGCAACCGGCGTTCCACCACCAGCAGATCGCCCACTACGTCGACACCATGGCGCGACTGGCCGCCGAGCGCGCCGACTCCTGGCGGCCCGGCCAGGTGGTCGACGTCACCCGGCAGATGCTGGAGCTGTCCCTCGCCATCGTCACCTCGACGCTGTTCTCCACCTCCCTCGACGCCTCCGCCGCCGCCGAGATCCGCCACGCCATGCCCGTCGTCCTGCACGGCATGTACACCCGGGTGCTGGACCCCACGAACCTGTGGCACCGGCTCCCCACACCGGGCAACCGCCGCCTCGCCGACGCCCACGACCGGCTGCGCCGCGCCATCGACCACCTGATCCACGCCGACCGCGCCGACCGCGCGAGCGGGCGACCGGACCTGCTGTCGATGCTCCTGCAGGCCCGGGACGCCGACAGCGGCGAGGCCATGACCGACCGCCAGCTCCACGACGAACTCATCACCCTGTTGGTGGCCGGCACCGAGACCGCCGCCGGCGGGCTCGCCTGGCTCTTCCACGAACTGGGCCGGCACCCGCACCTCGACCGGCGACTCCACCAGGAGCTGCACGACCACGCCGTACTCCCCCTCACCGCCGACCAGTTGCCCCGGCTCGGCCACACCCGTCGCGTCGTCGACGAGGCCCTTCGGATGCGCAACCCCGGAGGCATCACGATCCGCCGCGCGACCACCGACGTCGAACTCGGCGGCTACCGCTTCCGCGAAGGCACCGAGTTCATCTTCAGCGCCCTCGTCCTCCACCGGAATCCCCGCCACTTCCCCCACCCCCTGCGCTTCGACCCCGACCGCTGGCTGCCCGACCGGCCCCCCGCCCCGCGCGGCGCGTTCGTCCCCTTCGGCGCCGGCCACCACCTGTGCATCGGGGAGTCCTTCGCGCGCACCGAGATGCTGACCGTGGCCGCGACCGTGGCGAGCCGCTGGCGGCTGACGCCCGCCCCGGGAGCACGGGTCCGGGGCGTCATGACCAGCACCAACCACCCCGACAACCTCCTCATGACGGTGGAACCGCGCCCAGAAGCCGACTGAACCACCCGCACCGACCGGAAGCCGACCACCCCGAACGCCGGGCCCGGTACGTGGCGATCAGGTCGCGGTACCAGGTGTACGAGGCCTTCGGGGTGCGTCGTTGGGTCGCGAAGTCGACGTGGACGAGGCCGAAGCGCTGGTGATAGCCCTCGGCCCGTCGAACAGCCTGTCATTCCATCCGTGACGGTACTCCGCCACGTCGTCGAGGAGAAGGCCGGCAACCACCTCCTCGACCACCCCGGTGGGCAGTTCGGCCATGGAGTCGACGAGCGCCCGGTCCCACGGCGCTCGTGCCGATGCGCGGCCGCGAGCTCTTCTCCTCCCCGGAGCGGCTGGGCCGGCTGAACCCGCCTGCTGGACCGACCGAAGCTCAGATCCGTTCCGCACGGCCGGCGGGGGCCGGGCCGAGGACCACGACGGTATCTCCCGTCTGCGGAGAGGGGATGTCGTGTTCGGTGACCGGAACCAGGCGGCCGTCGGTGCGCACCACGAACAGGGCGTCGTGCCCTGGCGGCGTCGCGTCGTTCACCGGTTGCGCCACGACGTCGGCCCCGGCGCCGTACCGGCGCATCAGCCGAGGCCTGGTGAGCCCGGCACCGAACAGGATGTCACCGCCCAGGAACGGGGCGACGACGCCGTGGCTGGCGGCTGGAGGCCCGATCCGGTAGACCGGTCCGTCCACGCTCCCCCGCAGGACCACCGACGCCAGTGCGTTGAAGTCGTCCTCGGCAGTGAGAAGCAGTACCACGGTGATGCCCTCCAGCTCGGCGCCTTCCCCGGTGGCTGCCGCCAGCAGTTCTCCGGGTGCCAGCTCGAGTCCGGCTTGTTCGATGCGCTCACGCTGTTCTTCGAGACCGGCCCACAGCAGCACCTGAAGACCAGCGGCTTTCAGGGCCAGGCCCAGGTCGACCACCCAGGGCTCGCCGCCCACCAGCAGCGGCCGGGAACGGCCCGAGCGCACGACCCCCAGGCGTCGGGCGACGAGCGTCGCGGTCAGCCCGTAGAGCGTCACCGTGGCGACGATGACCACGAAGGTAGCCGGGAGGATCTTCGAGGCGCCAACGATCCCCTTGCCGACCAGGCCGGCCGAGAAGGTCGAGGCGGTTGATGCCGCGATGATGCCGCGCGGCGCCATCCAGCCGAGGAAGGCGCGCTCCTTTCGGGGAATGTCAGTGCCGAGCGTGGACACCAGGGCCACCAGCGGCCTGGCGACGGCAACCAGGACGGCGGACAGTCCCAACGCGGGGAGCAGTACGTGCCGCAGCGACTGCGGTGTCACGGTGGCCGAGATGGAGACGAAGAGCACCCCGAGGATCAGGGTGACCAGTGTCTCGAAGAACGGCCGACGCACGGGGAAGTCGAAGCGTCGCAGGTTGGTGACGGCCAGGCCCATCACGACCGCGGCGATCAGCCCGGTGTCTTCGCGGAGCACGTCGCAGACCGCCGCCACGCCGATCACCACGGCGAGCTGCGCGGTGGTCCCGAGCACCTCGCCCAGCCGCAGTCCCTGCACCAGCGCCCACAGCAGGACCGCTCCGACGGCCCCGCCGGCCAGGCCGACGCCCACACTCCCCAGGAAGTGTGCCGCCCCGCTCCCGAACCGACCCCTGGTACTGGCGTCGACCGCGTGGAAGACGAGCGCGCCCAGGATCGCACCCACCGGATCGATCAGCGAGCCCTCCCAGACCAGGAGGTGCCGCAGCCGGTCCGTCGGGCGGACGAAGCTGAGCAGCGGGCCCACGACAGTCGGCCCCGAGACCACCAGGATGGCCCCGAGCATCACGGCCGCTCCGTAGTCCAGGCCGAGCAGCGGTTTCGACACGAGCGTGCCGATCGCCCAGGTGAGGAGCACGCCGATCCAGATCAGCCGGATGACGACGCGGCGCATGTGCCCCTTCAACTTCGCCAGGTCGAGCCCGAGACCGGCGTCGTAGAGGATCACCGCCACGGCGAGCGACACCAGAGGCGAGAAGGCTGCGCCGAGCAGTCGCTGGGGATCGACATCGCTGGTCAGCGCACCTGCGGTGAAGCCGACGGGCAGCAGGACGATCAGGGCGGGGATGTGCAGTCGGCTCGCCAGGATCTGCGAGCCGACGGCGAGCACCAGGATCAGGCCCGTCCCGATGAGGATCTGGTTCGTCGTCACGTCACCGCTCCGGCAGGCCGGCTCACCGGACGAGCTGGTGGCGGCTCTTGCCGACCCGCCAGCGGCCGAGCAGCAGCGACAGCGACAGGGTGACGATCGCCTGGTCCTCGTGTTCCGCCGACCAGGTGCGCAGCAGCGCGAGTCCGGCTCCCGCCGGAGCGGACGCGAACGTCGTCCGAAGCTCCATCACGAGCGGGGCGGCGTGCCTCGGGTGGACAGGAGGACGACTCCGAGTACCACAGCCAGGCGTGCGAGCCACGTGAGCAGGACGGCAGGACCGTGGCGTACGCCGTTCCGCGCCGGGAGGATCAGGGTGAACGCGGCGATCGGCACCGGTTCCGGAGTGATCGCCAGGCCGATGACGGCGAGGTCGAGGACCCGTGGCCTCGGTCACTTCTCCCATGGCGAGATGCCCCATCTGACGGTGTGCCGCTCGTCCGGTCCGAGGGCGACGATCGATGCACCGCTGCGGAGGGCGTCCGGCGGACAGGACATCGGTTCCATGGCGACCGCGCGACGACGTTCCCCCTCCGGCAGGGTGTCGCCGGTGTACACCTGCAGGAAGTCCGCCCCCTCGCCGAGCCAGACATCCGTACCGTGTTCCCCCGACGGGTGGGCCAGGCGTACCACGGCGCGACCACGGGCGTCCCGGTCGAGATCGCTGAACGGGGTGTCCAGGTGCTGGGCGCCGATCGCCCTCGGTGTGCGGAAGTCGTACGGCGTGCCCGCGACCGGTTCGGTGGCCACGGGCAGGCCCAGGTCATCGGTACGGACCCAACTCCGCGCCGGAACGGTCAGCACCGCGTCGTCGACCGTGGCCGTGCCGACGGTGAGGTAGGGATGCTGGCCCACGCCGTACGGTGCGACGCTCGTGCCCTGGTTCAGCGCGGTCACGGCCACCTCCAGGCCCTCGTCGCCAAGGACGTACTCGGCTCGGACCCGCAGGTGGAAGGGATAGCCCGGCTGCGGCCACAGCGTGACTTCCAGCACGGCTCGGCTGTCCGCCTCCTCCAGCACCTGCCACGAGGTCCAGCGGAGCAGACCGTGGATCGCGTTGCCGTTCACCGGCTCGGTCAGCGGCAGTTGCAGGTCCTGTCCGTGCCATCGGTAGCGGCCGCCCCTGACCCGGTTCGGCCACGGCACCAGGAGTTGGCCGCGTCCTCCCGTGATCCGGTCGTCGGCAGCGAAGCCGTCGAGCACCGGACGTCCGCCGATCGCGTAGTGCCGAAGGGCACCGCCCAGTTCGACGACGACCACGGAGTGGCTCCCATGGCGCAGCGTCAGCTGTCGTCCGGTCCGGCTCTCGCGCACGCGGCCTCCTCGCGCTGCCTGAGGGTGGGCACAACCCACGAACCCGGGCGCCGTGGCGGCCCGACACGTGCAGGCCCCTCGATCGGCAGGGTGCGGGCGCACAGGGTCCAAATCAAGCGAGACACGATCCCACCTCCGGAAGAGCTCGGTGGGTTCGCCCTTTGAGACGATTCCCGGCGCGGTGGGCGTCCTCATCAGCCGTCCGGTGAGTCCGTCCCGCAGATGGTCCCGGTACGATCGCTCCAGCGCCGAGCCGGCCACTGCGGCCGACGCGCCGCTTGCGATCTGTTCATCCGTCCACCGCGTGATCCGGGCGAGCCAAGGCCAGGTGTCAGCGGCTGTTTCGAAGACTGATCCGCCGCCAGATCGCGCGTTGGAACCTGAGCGTGAGAACACCCACCGCGATCAGCACGACGATGTTGAGCAGAAGCTGCAGCAGTGAGCCACGCGCCTCGCTCCAGCTCGCGAAGGCACAGGACACGCCGATGTCAGCGGCCGCCGGGACCGTGGTGACCGAGATGAACACGCCGAGCAGGGCGCTCGTCCTGGCCTGGGTCAGCGACATGATCCCGACCATGCCGGCGAGCACGGCGACGGCCAAGGAGAAGAAGTTCGGCGTGTTGATCAGGTCGGAGACCGGCCTGACGCCCAGCGTGAACGCCTTCGGCTGAATTCCCAGACCCCGGACCAGTAACGAGAACAGGAGCGTGAAGACCACGGCCAGCGAGAAGCCGACGAGCAACGCTAACAGCCCTTGCCGAATCCGCGGCCCGTTCCTCCGGTCCATGCCCAGCGCCACGCTGGTGATGGCGCCGTACTCGGGTCCCACGACCATGGCCGCGACGATCAGGATCTGGGAGTTGGTGATGATTCCCACCGAGCCGATGAGTCCAGCGATGATCAGATAGACGTAGAAGCTCGGCAGGTAGGTCCCCTCGGCCCGGATACGCGCCTCGACCGCCTCCCACACCGGTGCATGCGCGAGCGCCCCGAGCTGGTGTGTCTCCGCCTCCTCCGCGAGTCCGGAGAACGCCATGTCGACCGACTCGATCACGACCGAGCCACGCCGGTCGACCTCCAGCTCACGGAGGTTGCGCAGGACCTCGTTCGCCGCACCTGCCAGCACGTCGCACTCGATGGCGTCGCCGTCCGGGTGACGTGCCGTACCCGCGAGCACGACCAGGTTGAAGACGTAGCGGTCGCCGGTCAGCATGTCGACCGTCTCGTCGGTGACGTCCGGCGGAGTCACCAGCCGGAGATGGACCATCTCCATGTAGCCCCTCCGCAGCCGGGGAAGTGCAGTGGCGGCGCGTGCGTACCGCCCGAGGCCAGTAGCGCCGGGGGAACGATCGTCGGCAAGTCGAGCGGCCCGGCCGGTACCGCCTCCGGGCGGTCCGGGCCGCGGCCTGTCCCGGTCCCGCCTGCCGACGTCAGGCAGGCGCGTGAGTACTCCATCTGGAGTACCAGGCGGGCAGGCGCGTCCTTCCTGGTCACAGCGGACTCCGGGAGTCATCGGCACCTGACGTGGAGCGCGTGCGCGCGGCTGGTCGGATAGTGGAACGCAGGGGATCCTCCCGAGATTGCGGAGACACCATGGACCGCTACCCGCCTATCGCCGACCACGGTCTGGTGGGCGACCTGCAGACCGCCGCGCTGGTCTCGTCGCAAGGGGTCGTCGACTGGTTCGCAGCTCCTCGCTTCGACTCACCCAGCATCTTCGCCGCCCTGCTCGACCACGACCGGGGCGGCTACTTCCTCTTCGCCCCGGAAGAAGCGGAGGTCACGTGCAAGCAGCTCTACTACCCCGACACGGCCGTCCTGGTGACCCGGTTCATGTCCCCCGACGGGGTCGGCGAGGTCATCGACTGCATGCCGCCCGACCGGACGGGCAAGCCCACCGACCGGCACACGCTGATTCGCGTCGTGCGCGCGGTGCGCGGCACCGTGCGGTTCGTCCTGGACTGCCGACCGCGGTTCGACTACGGCCGCGCCACTCACGAACTCGATCTCCAGGGCGGGACCGCGGTGTTCCGTGCTCCGGAACTCGCCGGATACCTGCAGAGTACCTTCCCCGTGGAACGCAACGGGGACGACGTACGCGGAGAGGTCACGCTGAACGCCGGGCAGCTGGCGGGCGCCGCCTTCACCGTCTGCGGCCCGGACGGGGCCCCGCCCGCACCGATCACCGTGGAGGAGCTCAACGACCAGCTCTTCGACATCGGCAACTTCTGGCAGGACTGGCTACACACCTCCACCTACCGCGGCCGATGGCCGAACATGGTGAACCGCTCCGCCATCACGCTCAAACTGCTCACCTACCACCCCACGGGCGCCCCGGTCGCCGCGGCGACCATGGGCCTTCCCGAGCAGGTCGGCGGCGAGCGCAACTGGGACTACCGCTACACCTGGGTCCGTGACGGCTCACTGTCCGTTCGAGCACTGCTCGACCTCGGATTCGTCGAGGAGGCCACCCGGTTCACCCACTGGCTGCGCGATCGCCTGGCCGAACGAGCGGGCTCCGACGGCGAGCGTCTGCAGATCATGTACCGGGTCGACGGCGATCCCGACATCCCCGAAGTGATCCTCGACCACTTCGAGGGCTACCGCGGCTCGGCCCCGGTCCGGGCCGGCAACGCCGCCATGGACCAGCTGCAGCTCGACATCTACGGCGAGGCGCTCTACGCCCTGGCCGAGGGCGGCACGGTGGGCCAACAGACGGGCTATCACGGGTGGAAGGCGCTCGCCGCCACCCTGGACTGGCTCGCCGACTCCTGGGACCGTCCCGACGAGGGCATCTGGGAGACCCGTGGCGGACGCAAGGACTTCACCTACAGCCGGGTGATGTGCTGGGCCGCCTTCGACGCCGGGCTGCGTCTGGCCACCGAGTTCAGCAGGCCCGCCGACCTCGCGCGCTGGACCACCGCCCGCAACGACATCCTCGAACAGGTGATGACCCGCGGGTGGAGCGACAAGGAGCAGGCTCTCGTCCAGCACTACGACGGGGACGTCCTGGACGCGTCCTTGCTGCTCATCCCCCGGGTCCGCTTCCTCGCTCCCAGGGGCCCGGGCTGGCTGTCCACGCTGGACGCCATCGACCGCAAACTCGTCTCCGACAGCCTCGTCTACCGCTACGACCCGGCCGCCTCACCCGACGGTCTGCGAGGCTCCGAGGGCACGTTCAGCCTCTGCACCTTCCTCTACGTCGATGCGATGGCCCGGGCCGGCCGGACCGAGCAGGGGCGCTACGCCTTCGAGAAGATGCAGACCTACGCGAACCACGTCGGTCTCTTCGCCGAGGAGGTCGGGCCGAGCGGGGAGCAACTGGGCAACTTCCCGCAGGCGTTCACCCACCTCTCGCTGATCATGGCCGCCACCACCCTCGACGAAGCACTCGACCGCGAACAGACCCGCTGAGCATCCATGGCGACGCACACAGGATCCGCCGACCCACCACCGCTGAGTTCGGCCGAGTTCCGCGCGCTCTACCAGCGCGTGCGACGCGAGGCCGTGCGAGGCACCGCCGACCGCGGCGCACTGGACACCCTCACACCGACGCAGGTGCTGGCAGCCGCCGGTGAGGTCCGATCAGGTCGCACCGTCACGCTCGCCGCCGTCCTGGAAACCCGGGCGCGCCCCGGCAACCCCGAGCCGTGCGAGCACCAGATGACCGGCGTCGTCGACGGCGACATCGAGGCGAACGGCCTGCAGTTCGCTGCGGACCGCTTCGCCATGAACGTGCACGGCGACGCCGACGGCCACCTCGACGCCCTGTGCCACGTCGTCTACGACGGCACACTGCACAACGGCGTGGCCGCGAGCAGCCTGACCGTGACCGGGGCGACGAAGCTGTCCATCGACGTGGCGCGGGACGGAATCGTCGGCCGCGGCGTGCTGCTCGACATCCCCCGTCTGCGCGGCGTGCCGTGGCTCGAACCCGGCGACCACGTGACCGGAGAGGAACTGGCCGCCGCCGAGACCGCGCAGCATCTGCGGGTCACGAGAGGGGACCTGCTCTTCGTGCGGGTCGGCCATCGCCGCCGTCACCGCGAACTCGGGCCGTGGAACGCGACCGGGGCTCGCGCCGGGCTTCACCCCACCGCGATGGAGTTCCTGGCGGACCGGCAGGTCGCGGTGCTCGGCAGCGACGGCAACAACGACACCGCTCCCAGCACCACGGAGGGTGTGACCTTCCCGGTGCACGTTCTCGGCATCCACGCCATGGGACTGCACCTGCTGGACTACCTGCAGTTCGAGGATCTGGTGCCGATCTGCGAGGAGCAGGACCGCTGGTCGTTCCTCTGCGTGATCGCCCCGCTCCGGCTTCCCGGCGCCACCGGATCACCCGTCAATCCCATCGCGATCCTGTGACGTGCGAACACTTCGAGAACGGGAGCCCATCGTGGCCGACACCCAACACTACGACGTCATCATCATCGGCACCGGCGCGGGCGGCGGCACGCTCGCCCACCGGCTGGCGCCCTCCGGCAAGCGGGTGCTGATCCTGGAGCGCGGGGACTACCTGCCTCGCGAGATCGACAACTGGAACTCCACCAAGGTGTTCGTGCAGGGCAAGTACCTGGCGCAGGAGACCTGGTACGACCGGCACGGCCACGAATTCACCCCGGAGGTCAACTACTACGTCGGCGGCAACACCAAGTTCTACGGCGCCGCGCTCTTCCGGCTGCGCCCCCAGGACTTCGGCGAGCTGCGCCACCACGACGGCATCTCGCCCGCCTGGCCCATCCGCTACGAGGACCTGGAGCCCTACTACACCCAGGCCGAGCACCTCTACCTGGTGCACGGCAAGCACGGCGAGGACCCCACGGAGGGCCCGGCCGGCGCGCCGTACGCCTACCCGCCGGTGGAGCACGAGCCGCGCATCCAGCAGCTCAGCGACGACCTGGAGAAGCAGGGGCTGCATCCCTTCCATCTGCCGATCGGCGTGAACCTCACGCAGAAGGAGAACGGGCGGGCGACCCACGACAGCGTCTGCATCCGCTGCAACCGGGTCGACGGCTTCCCCTGCCTGGTGAACGGCAAGGCCGATGCCCAGGTGATCTGCGTCGATCCAGCGCTGAAGCACGACAACGTCTCCATGATCACGGGCGCCAATGTGCGCCGCCTGGAGACCGATCCGACCGGACGCACCGTCACCGGCGTGGTCGTGGAACTCGCGGACGGCTCGGCGACGGGGTTCGGCGCCGACATCGTGGTCGTCGCCTGCGGAGCAGTGAACTCCGCCGCCCTGCTCCTGCGTTCGGCCAACGACCGGCACCCGAACGGGCTGGCCAACAGCTCGGACGTGGTGGGACGCCACTACATGCGGCACAACAACCTGGCCCTGATGGCGGTCTCGAAGGAACCCAACCCCACCCAGTTCCAGAAGACCCTGGCGCTCAACGACTGGTACCTCGGCTCGGACGACTTCGACTACCCGCTCGGCGGCATCCAGATGCTCGGCAAGTCGGACGCCGAGCAGATCCACGGTGAGGCGCCGCGGTGGGCCGGCAAGCTCTCGCCGGACATGCCGTTCGAGGTGCTCGCGCACCATGCGGTCGACTTCTGGCTGTGCGGTGAGGACCTGCCGCTGCCCGACAGCCGCGTCACCCTGGACGGCGACGGGAACGTCCACCTGTCGATCGACGAGAAGAACAACACGACCGGGCTGAAGAAGCTGCAGCACAAGCTGCAGGGCATGCTCGGTCAGCTGGGCATGCACGAGCACCGCCTGCTCGACCACAGCATCTACCTGCACAAGGGAATGCCGATCGGGGCCACCGCCCACCAGGCCGGCACCGTGAGGTTCGGCGACGACCCGAAGAGCTCGGCCCTGGACGTCAACTGCAAAGCGCACGACCTGGACAACCTCTACGTCGTCGACACCGCCTTCTTCCCGAGCATCGGCGCGGTGAACCCGTCGCTGACCGCCATCGCCAACGCCCTGCGGGTCGGCGACCATCTGATCGACCGGCTGCGCTGAACGCCCTCTGGTCCGCACCGGACAGCGGTCGAACCGGAGGGCTGCCCGGTCGGGCTAGCGGTCGTCGCCCGGTGCCCGAGCCCCTCGCGTATCGGAGTCGGTGAGGGGCTCCAGGTCGCCGAGCGTGTCGAGACGATAGAGCAGGACGAGGGCCGGCCCGACCACCACGACCGCGATCACCGTGACGATTGCCAACCAGCGCAACGTGTGAGCGGCTCCCGCGGCCTGTGCCACCGTCAACGAGGTGGGCAGCAGGTACGGGCGCTGGGCGAGGCCCCAGGCGGCCACGGTCAGGGCGACGCCGGCCACCGAGGTGTAACGGCACCAGCGGTACTCCCGCCGCGCGAGCAGCAGTGCGGTGAGGGCGGCGGCGAGGGCGGCGAGGATCACGAGCGCCAACCCGGCTCCATGGGTGAGGCCGTGCCAGACGTACGCGGCGTCGTGGTGGGTGACGGGGATGCCGATGACCGCCAGCACCACGATGGCTCCGAGGCTGCAGAGCGCTCGGAGCCGGAAGTACCGGACCAGGTCGTCGGCTCCGAAGCGGCGCGCGTCCGCGGTGAGGAAGACGGCGCCGAGGTACGCGGTGGCCGCGACGGTGAGCAGCCCGGTGACGATGGAGGTGGGATTGGCCCAGGCGTCGGAGGAGGCCGTGGTCCCGGGTGCGACCCGGCCGGAGGCGATGCCGCCGATGACCACGCCGAAGAAGAAGGGGGTGAGCAGTGAGGAGACCGCGAAGACCGCGCCGTAGATCCGCCGTCCGGCCAGGCGCCGGGTCGGCTTGCGCAGGGCGAAGCCTGCGCCGCGCAGGACCAGGCCGATGGCGGCCAGGGCCAGCGGCAGCCACATGGCGCCGAACACGGCCTGGAACATCGTGGGGAAGCCGGTCCACATGATGATGAAGACGAAGATCAGCCAGACGTTGTTGGCCTCCCAGACGGGTGCCATGGCATGGTCGATCAGCCAGCGGGGGCGCTCGCCGCGCTCGGCTCCCCCGGCCAGCAGGTCCCAGAACCCGGCGCCGTAGTCGGTGCCCCCGGCGCAGGCGTAGGCGGCGACTGCCAGCACCAGGACCCAGGACATCGCGTCGGCCATCATGACGTGCCACCAGGTGACCGCGGCGTACCGGGATCCGGCGCGGCTCCGGTGGCTGCCATGGTCGCTTCCCTTGGGCCGTACGGAGTGCCGGCCTCCGGACCGAGCGCGCCGGCCTGCCCGGCCGGGCTCTCGTCGGCGATCCGCCAGCGGGTGCGCATCTTCAGCAGCACGGCGAGGAAGGCAGCGAAAATGAGCACATACACGGCCACCACGATGCCGAACATCGTCCACAGTGAACTCACGCGGGTGGCGGTGACCGCGTCGGAGACCCGCATGTTGAAGTAGACGATCCAGGGTTGGCGGCCGACCTCGGTGGTGATCCAGCCGCACTCGACGGTCAGCAGACCGGCGGCCCCGGCGACGGCGGCGCAGCGGAAGAACCACCGGGATCGGGGGAGATCACGGCGGCGCCACCAGCACCACGCGTACCAGAGGGCGAGCAGGATCAGCAGGCTGCCGATGGTCGCCATGATGTCGAAGGCCCAGTGGACGATGGTCGCCTGAGTGGCGGTGGGGCGGTCGTCGGCGGCCACCGAGGTCAGGCCGGTGACCTGGGTGCTGGGCTTGAATCCGGCCAGGATGGAGTCGAGTTGGGGGATCTTGATGCCGCCGGAGATCGTTCCGTCCTCGTTGAGGCGACCGAACAGGTACTCCGGCACGTGGGTGTCGGTGTTCCAGACGATCTCGGCGGCGGCGAACTTGACCGGCTGTTTGTGGAAGACCTGCCGGGCGAGATTGTCGCCCAGGAAGAACTGGACCGGGGTGAGGATCGCGGCGACGGTGAACGGCACGGTGAAGCCGAGCTTGTGGTACCGGTCGCGGCGTCCGCGCAGCCAGCCGACCGCGTAGACCCCGGCGACCACGTAGCCGGCGGTCAGGAACATCGCCACCGCGAAGTGCCAGTACTGCGGGCCGAAGATCGGTGTGAAGATCGCCTGCCGCACGGTGACATCGACCGGGTTGCCCTGGGCGTCGAGGGTGAAGCCCTGCGGGGTGTTCATCCAGGAGTTCGCCGCGATGATGCCGAAGGCTCCCAGCAGCGCGGCCAGCGGCAGCGGCGCGCCGAGCCAGAAGTGCGTCCAGGGCCTGAGCCTGCGCCAGCCGTACAGGTAGATCGCGATGAGGACGGCTTCCAGGAAGAACGCCCAGGCCTCGACGCCGAATCCGAGACCGAACACGTCCCCCCAGCGGCCCATCATCCTCGGCCACAGCAGTCCGAACTCGAAGGAGAGGACAGTGCCGGTGACGATCCCGATGGCGAACTGCACGGCCATCACCGCCGACCAGCGCCGGGCCAGCTTCAGGGCCACGGCGTCACCCTTGCGCAGCCCGCGATAGTGCATCAGGAGCGTGATGAAAGGCAGCGCGACCCCGAACGGGACCAGGAGGATGTGGGAGCCCAGGGTGAAGGCCATCAGCTCGCGCGCGGGCAACGTCTGGGGTGGGGTGTTCGCGAGAAGAAGTGTGGTGCTGTGCATGTGTGCCTCGATGGCTCGATCCGTGTGGCGCTGGGTCAGTGAGCTGGCGGGGCCGGGTCGGTCGGAGCGCGGGTTCCGGCGGAGGTGAAAGCGCGCTCGCGGCGGGACCCGGAGGCGAACACGATCAACCAGGTGAGCAGCGCTCCGAGCCTGCTGCGGAAGCCGGTGAGGAAGGCGATGTGGATGAACAACCAGGCCAGCCAGCCCGTGACCCCTGACACGTTCAGCCGTCCGACCTTGACGACCGCCCGGCCCCGGGAGATGTAGGCGGCGCTGCCGAGGTCCAGGTATCTGAAGGGCTTCGGCTGTTTGGTCCGGCCTTCCACGGCGTGGCGGATCGCGCGGCCCGTGTAGGCACCCGACTGCATCGCGACCTCGGCCAGGCCCGGCAGCCTGTTCAGACTCATCAGGTCGCCCACGACGCGGATCTCCGGGTGGCCGGCGATCGTGAGGTCGGGCTCGACGAGGATCCGGCCGGCCCGGTCCTGCTCGGCGCCGGTCGCCCGGGCCAGCACCCCGGCAAGCGGTGGCGCCTCCACGCCGGCCGTCCACAGCACGGTGCGCGCGTCGATCCGGGTGATCCGGCCGGCACGGTCACGCGCCGTCAGGCCGCGTTCGTCCACGCCGGTGACCATCGCTCCCATGTGGAGCTCGACCCCGAGACCCTTCAGCGTCCGGGCCGCGCGGCGGGCCAGGGTCGGCCCGAACGCGGCCAGCACGGAGTCGGCCCCCTCGAGGAGCAGCACCCGCGCCTGCCCGGGCTCGATCGTGCGGAACTGCTTTTCGAGCGTGTGGCCGGCGATCTCGCGGATCTGCCCGGCGAGTTCGACTCCGGTCGGCCCGGCCCCGACGAGCGCGAAGGTGAGCCACTCCTGCCGCTCCCGGGCGTCCGTGGCCGACTCGGCCATCTCGAACGCGCGAAAGAGCCGCCGGCGGATGTCCAGCGCGTCGTCCAGGGTCTTCATCCCCGGGGCGTGCTCGGCGAACTCGTCATGGCCGAAGTAGGACTGGCGCACACCCGCCGCCACGATCAGATCGTCGTAGGGGAGGCTGATCATCGCACCGTCCGGCCGCCGCGCGTGAACCAGACGATCGTCCACGTCGACGTCCGTGGCCTCGGCCAGCAGGCAGCGGACGTTGTGGTGACGGCGCAGGACGGCGCGCAGCGGCTGGGCGATCTGCCCCTCGGAGAGGATCCCCGAGGCGCACTGGTACAGCAGCGGCTGGAAGAGGTGGTGGGCGCAGCGGTCGACGAGGGTCACGGCGACGGGCGACCGGCGCAGCGCCCGGGCGGCGAACAACCCGGCGAATCCCCCGCCGAGGATCACCACCCGGCGGGGCGTGATGTGGTCCTCCATCGCGGTGTCAGCCGCCGGTGGCGAAGCCGGGGAAGAGCGTCATTCCGCCGTCCACGTAGAGCGTCGTGCCCACCACGTAGTCGAGCAGGTCGGAGGCCACTGCCACGACGGCGTTGGCGATGTCGTCCGGGTCACCGACGCGGCGGTAGGGGATCAGCCGGAGGAGGTCGGCCTCGGCCTCGGGGGTGTCCCAGGCGTCCTTGTTGATGGGGGTGCGGATGGCGCCGGGGGCGACCGCGTTCACCCGGATCTTCTTGGGCGCCAGTTCTTGGGCGAGCGTCTGCATCATCATGCCGACGCCGCCCTTGGAGGAGGCGTAGTTCACGTGCCCCGACCAGGGAATGATCTGGTGGACCGAGCTCATGCAGATGATCTTTCCGGCGGCGCGGGACACCTCCGGGACGACGCCACGCCGCAGGAACTCCTTGGCCGCCTCCCGGGCGCAGAGGAACTGGCCGGTGAGGTTGACGTCGATGACCTTGTGCCACTGGGCCAGTGTCATCTCCGTGACGGGAGCGTCCCGCTGCAGGCCCGCGTTGGCGACCATGATGTCGATGGTGCCCAGCTCGTCGACCATGCCCGAGACCATCTTGACGACCTGCTCCTCGTCGGACACGTCGGCCTCGTGCGCGTAGGCACGGACCCCGAAGGCCTCGATCTCCGCGACCACCTTCTCGGCCTCGTCCGCGCCGACGACGTAGTTGACGACGACGTCAGCGCCGGCCCGGCCGAGAGCAATCGCCGTCGCCTTGCCGATGCCCGAGTTGGCACCGGTCACCAGGGCCTTCTGCCCAGCCAGGAGCTGCGAGTGGATCTCCCCACGATTCTCACCGACACTGCCTGCCACGACTTCTCCTTGCTCTTCCAGGCTCCGCACTTCTCGGCGAGAGAAGCACCATCAGGCACGACAAGCCCGAAGCGCCGCGCAGTGCTCACCCGTTCGGTAGTGGGCGCCACGCAATCGGGCTAGTGCCGCATCAGGCAACGTTGGCCCTGGCGACGACTGCGCGTAGGCGTTCGTCGGCGGCGTGCTTGTTCCGCCAGATGATGTAGCGGCGG